>JANQJJ010000328.1 GCA_028281725.1 Pirellulaceae bacterium
GTAAAGTGATGTCGAGCAGGTTGACGTCCAGCGAATAGTAGTGATCTCGTTCCTGCCCGAGCGAATCAAAGCAAGATTGGAGCATTTGTTCGGCGGTCTCTGAGTCTCCCTTGGTCGCGGCGGCGGCGGCTTGGGCTGCCTGTTCGCTAAAGAGTAATTGATCCAGGTTGCTGGTATACCGCAATTGTTGGGTCATTAGCTGGATCTGTAGATAAGCGTAACCCAAGGCCGCGAAGTCATCTCGCCAGCGCTGGGCGTTGTCCAGGCGGTCGAGATCCTGGGCGTCCGTCTCGTGCTGGGTAGCCGACTGCTGTGGCACGGAAGCAACCGAGCTTGGAACGGCCAGACCAACTTGCTCGAGTATCAAGTCTTGGAACACCCTCCAAGGTGCGGTGGGCCTGAGCAAGAAACTTCCTTCCCCGGCGATGCGATCGGCAAGATCACTTGCGACCTGTTCTTCGGAAATCGCGGGCAAGATGAAAACCGTCTCGTGCAGGTCGCTTGGCGGCTGGGTGGCAGGTTGCCAGCGTGGGGTCGTTCCCATCTGATCTATCAGAAGCGGATGCCACAGAGCGACCCAGCCACTGAGCAGTTCTTCCGCCTGCGTGCTTGGCAAGCTGCGCGGAAAACCGTCCAGATCGTGGCCGGGCAGGAGGAAGACGCAATCGCGTAGAGGCATAAGCGGCACCTAAACAACAGAGGAACTAAAGCGGTATGGATCGGTCCGGCCAACTCGCATGCCGCACCCGACCGTCAAATTCGGCCCCATGCGACCAGGGTGGATGCCTTTAGCCGGTTTTTTTAGGGGGAAGACCCTCGAAAGTTGGTAAAATCGGGCTGCAGCTGTGGGAGAAATTTGACATAGGGGGGCCAATCTCGATACAGTTTAATAAGTGAGGGAGTCTATTCGTACGGGTAGGTCTCTGCAGGCTCTTGCCTTCAGGCGTGGCTTGGGGGCAGCTTTTCGACTCGATCTAGTCCTGTTTTACTGCTTTTCGTGCCAGTTTGTCGCAGCCCCATTTCACGGCCATCAGACAACTTGCATTGCTGGAAGCTGACATCTTTAAGGTGCGATTGTTATGGCCAAAGTGTCATCGGTATGGGGTATTGAGATCGGCCAAAGTGCACTCAAAGCGCTTCGCTGTACGCTCGGTGAAGGGGGAGTCGTTGCCGAAGCGTTCGATTATATCGAGTATCCCAAAATCCTCAGCCAGCCCGAGGCGGACCCTCAGACCATGGTCCGAGAGGCGCTCGACACGTTCGTCAAGCGAAACGACTTGACGAAAACCAGCGTGGCGCTGAGCGTTCCGGGGCAAAACGGCTTGGCCAAGTTCTTCAAGCCACCGCCGGTCGAACTGAAAAAGATCCCCGACATTGTCAAATACGAGGCGAAGCAGCAGATCCCCTTCGACCTGGAAGATGTGATTTGGGACTACCAGCTGATGTCTGGTGGCGATATCTCCGATGGCTTCGCACTCGAAAGCGAAGTCGGTTTGTTTGCGATGAAACGTGATGCGGTTTATCGCGCGCTTGAGCCCCTCCAGGCTGCGGATGTTGAAATTGACTTGCTGCAGCTGGCTCCGCTGAGCATCTACAACATGGTGACCTATGACAAGAGCCTGGCAAGTGACGAACAGACGCATTACGACTCCGAACATCCGCCGAAGTCGACGATCGTCCTGGCCATGGGGACCGACGCGACCGATCTGATTGTGACCAATGGTTACCGAGTCTGGCAAAGGAGTATGCCGCTGGGCGGGAACCACTTCACGCGGCGTCTGACCAAAGACCTGAAGCTGACCTTCGCGAAAGCCGAACACCTCAAACGCAACGCCATGGAGGCGGACGATCCCAAGCTGGTGTTCCAAGCGATGCGTCCGGTCTTCAATGATCTGGTTACCGAGGTGCAGCGTTCCATGGGATTCTTCCGCAGCCTAAACAAAAAGGCGGAAATCGGTTCGTTGATCATGCTTGGCAACTCCGTCAAACTCCCGGGGCTTTCGCAATATCTCAGCAAGAACCTAGCCATGGATGTGGAGATCCTGGAGACGTTCTCATTGCTTTCCGGCGACGAAGTAACGATGGCCCCGGCGTTCAAGGAGCATGTGACGGCGTTCGGGCCGGTGTATGGATTGTGTCTCCAGGCTTTGGGCAAGGGGCCGGTCCAAACGAATCTGGTGCCCCAGGAGGTGTTGCAAGAACGACTCATTCGCGCCAAAAAGCCGTGGGCGGTGGCGGCGGCTGCGGCCCTACTGTTGGGCTTCGCCGGCAACCTCCTCTTCGCCGGCAATCGTTGGGCTTACGTTCATCCCGACCTGTGGGAGCCGGCCATGGCGGCAGCCGGTAATACGAAGAGTACCAGTGATTCCAAAATCTCAGAAGACAAGACCCAAGTGAATCAAGTGGAATTGTTGAAGCGGATTGGCGCCGAGGTCAGCGGTAGTAGTGATCGTCGCCTATTGTGGATGGAATTGCTCGATGGGCTGTTCCAGTCGCTCAATCGTTCGGATGGATTCGACCCACGCGCGATGCCCTCTCCGACAGAGGTGCCTTACGATGAACGGACGGATATTCACGTCACCAAATTGGATTCGAAGTACTACGAAGATCTCAGCACTTATCTGACCGAGGACATCGTCCGCCTCTACGAAGAAGATAAAAAAACGCGGCTCGAACGACTGGGGCTGCTTGAACCGGCTCCCGAAGACGGGGCAGAGGACTCGGCTGATACCACGACTGCAGCGACCGGTACTGCGTTCGGCGATGGGGACGAAGGTAACTCTGGCTGGGTAATCCAGATCGATGGCTTCCACTACCATAACGGGCAGAGGTATGCCGCTACGGGTGACGAGCGTCGAGACTATGTCTTGAAAACACTCGTCCACACCTTGGAAACTGGCAGCGTCACCTTGCCGGCTGGAATCGACACCGATGAGGTCGAATTCACGTATCAGGAATTGGGAGTCAGCAATCCATTTATCATCTCCGACAAACATTTGAAGGATCACCAAGAGCCCAATCCTGAGTACAGGCAAGCTATGGGCTCCGCCGGCGGCGATGCGGGCTATGGTATGGTCGGTGGTCCTGGCATGGGGGGGAGCCCTGGTACTGGTTACGGTACGAGCGGGGGTTCCAGGAAGAATACGGACTCCGATATTCCCCCGACCTTTCCAGCTCCCAAGTACATGTTCAAATTGCAGCTGATTTGGCGTGAAAAACCTCTGACCGAGCGCCTGGAAGCCAAGAAAAAGGCGGAGGAGGAAGCGGCCGCGGCAGCAGCGGCTGCTGAAGAAAACTTGGCCGGAGGCACCGGCGGCGGCAACCTGCCGCTTTAGTCAGAAACTCTCCAAAGATTTTGAAACAGATCCACTTAGTCTTTTCGTAAGCAATCGCTCTCAGGAATCGAGCCATGGACCAACTAAAACAGATTTTGTCCCAAGCGGCCAAGCACCAATTTTGGATTGTGACCGGCCTAGCGGTGGTCATGGGGATTGCCGGCTTTTTCCTAGCGACATCGACGATCAACGAGCTGTACGACGCTCAGAAGTCAGCCCTGGATACGCACTACAGCAATATTGATGGGGTGCAATCTGTCATTTCGACTCACCCCAACGAGATTTCCAAACAGCAGATGGATGCGATTATCGGAAGTATGGCCGAGGACGTGCGAGCAGCCTGGGAAAGCCAGTACGAGCGCCAAGCAGCCATTCTCAAGTGGCCCGAAGAGATCAGTTCGCCAAGTTTGGTTCGTAAGTTGAAAGAGTACTTGCCGATTGAGATCAAGCTGACCTATCCGGAAGAACCGTCGAAGATCGTCGATGGCGAAAAAAGGGCCTACGCACTTTACTTCGATACCCAAATGATACGACTAGCCAAGCTGATTGGTTGTGAGTGGGTAGGCGAGGCGAGCGAAGTCTCCAACGCAGCCGGAGGAATGGGAATGGCGGGAATGGGTGGAGGCTACGATGACGACTTCGGTAGTGACGGTAGCGGATATAGCGGCGACATGTTCGGCGGCGGCGAGGGGTATGGAGATGAAGGAGGGTATGGCGCGCCCGGTTACGGTTCCGGCGCCGGTGTGATATCGAATAAACCTCGTGATTTGGTCACTTGGCCGAAGACGAGCCAAGATGAGCTGATTAGCTCCATCCAGATGTGGCGTGGTGATACTCCCAACGTCTACCAGATCTTCTATACCCAGGAGAATATGTGGATCCTCGAAGGGTTACTGAACATCATCAAGAAGACCAATGGCGCCGCACAGGCCAATTTTCAGTGCACGATCAAAGAGATCGAGTTCCTCCGGATCGGTAGATCTGCGGTCGGTCAGGCCGGCTCGATCGACGGTGCTGCCGGTAGTCGCGGGATGTATGGCGGGGAAATGTACGGCGGCATGGGGGACGAAATGTATGGAGGCGAAATGTTCAGCGGAGAAGGCGGAGAAGGAGAGGAAGAGATGTTCGGCGGCTCGGGCGGTCCGACGGCCGCGGTGACGACCGATCCGGCAGATAACCGCTACGTAGACGCTGCCTTTGCTCCCGTCTCAGGAGCCGACCTTCGCTCGAGCATGCAGAGCGAAGACCCCGAAGACGCCTACTTCGCCGTGGCCAAACGAATTCCAGTCCGTCTGCGTCTGAAAATCGATCAAAGAAAAATCAATGAGTTCTTGGCCAACTGTGGCAATGCCGACCTGATGCTGGAAGTCCGCCAAGTTCGACTCGGTGATACTGAGCCGGCCGCCGGCCCCGGCGGTGGTGGCGGATATGGTGGATATGGCGGAGAAATGGGCGGAATGGGAGGCGGCTACGGAGATGATGGAGGATACGGAGAGGCTGGAGGCTATGGTGGTGAAGGATACGGAGGTAGCGGGTATGGAGGTAGCGGGTATGGAATGGCCGGTTCCACCAAGATCGACAGGAATCCTTGGGACATTCCGATTGAAGTCTACGGGGTCGTTTACCTGTTTAATCCTGTCGACATCGAACGCCTCGGTTTGAGCAAGGTGGACGAGGCGACGGAAGTCAGCGATACGCTGGGAGGTTCCGCAACTCCTGCCGTTCCCGTAGCGCCCGACGCGGCGCCCGCAGTGCCTCCGGCCACTAGCGGCGATCCTGAAACAGGAACAGGCGAACCGGCCACAACGACGACCGACGGTACTGAGACGCCGCCTGTGGCTCCGCAACCTGATGCGACGACACCGGCTAATGCAACGGAGACCGGAACGACTGATTCTGGTACCGCCGCCGCTCAACCGGCAGCGCCGAGTTCCAATTGACCCATGGCAGTGCGTTTCACTTCAGGGGATAGCGTTTGGTTTAAAACTTAGCTTTGCACCACTTGAGCACCGAGTTCAGCGGAGACGCACGGTTCAGCTGAGATCCACAATTCAACGGACTTTCGAATCTTTTGGGTTCGAATCTTACTGACGGCACTTAACTTACCAAAGGCACCGAACAATCCGATTGTTAGAACCCAGTCGGCAATTCGTAGGGAGCGAAAAGAAATGTTTGGCAAGAAAAACAAAGACCAGGCAGCCACTGAAAATGCCAAAGAGCCTCAGGCCAAGAAAAGTAAGAAACCGGCGTTAGCCAAGGGGGGCCCCGGCTTTCTGGCAGCCCACGTGGAGAAGATAGTTTTTTCAGTGGTCATTCTTGCCGTTGGATATGTGGTTTATCAAGGGTTTTCTCAGGAAGGGTATCCCGAGTCGCGGGTGCCGGAAACGCTGCAGACACGTTCCAGCAGTCTGTTGCAGCAGATCAGCGAAGATCATTGGGCTGAAATTGCAGATGAAAGGGAGGTCAAGCACGATTTCAAGAAGATGGCCGCCGACGCGCGGCGTCCGGCAAGTTCCGAAAGGTATCAATCCGATGTGTGGGATCCCAAACCCCAGGGCGTTTACGAAAAACGGGGAGACCCCAAGCTTTCTCCACCTGAACAGGTCGTGGTATCGAATGTTTATGGTGCTCTAGCCGTCGAGGTGCAAAAGGAAGCCCTGGACCCCTATGAGGCTCTTGAGGACGCCGAACCGATCAAGGCCAAGGTCAGTTCACGGTCGCGGCGAAATCGAGGTGGTAATGCCGGTGCTGGTGGCGAGGGCTATGGTGGCGAAGGGTATGGCAGCGAGGGCTATGGTGAAGAAGGCTACGGCGGGCCTGGTGGTGGACCAGGGGCGGGCCCGACGAAGGCAAAACGCTACCTGAACGCAGACTATGACCTGGGGGCACCCGTCGGTGGGACCGCAAGTATGGGCGGCTACGGCGACATGGGGGGTGGCTATGGTGATATGGGCGGATATGGAAGCATGGGGGGTGCCGGAGAAGGTTATGGCGGGTCCGGTGGAGGAACCGTCGGAGCCGGTGGTGGTCGTGGCTTGGGCGAAAGAAAAAACATCGGTCCCCAGACCAAGGTGGCGTCTAAAGCCGTATTGTTCAATGCAATCACGGCACTCGTGCCGCATAAGCAGATGGCGGACGAATATCTGAGCCAATTCGAAAACACAGGTACCTTTATTGCCAAGAGGGATATGCCGGTCTATCTCTCGTTCGAGGTACAGCGTGTCGATGTCACTGCCGACCCAGCTCGAGAGATTAACGAAGCGGAATGGAAGACCATCACCGATGGGATCGAGCAATATAGCTTGCCCAAGAAGGACAAGTGGGCGATTATCCCTCCGGTTGGCAGTCGCATTCCGGAGGTCATAGACCGCAATGCAGTGGCTCTTGGTCTCACCATGCCCATTCCACCGCTGCTGCTTCGCGACTATCGACATTTCAGCAAGCACCCAGCGATCGATTGGGCATGGAATGCGAAAAGTCTCAGACCAGCTACGGTGCCCGTTGGTGGTCGTCAACAGGAGGGGGACGATGAGGACAGCGAAGACGTGCTTCCGGGCATGCGCGCCGGCGGAAACACCGGTGGCATGGGCGGTGGCTACGGCGAGATGGGCGGTGGCTACGGTGAGATGATGGGCGGTGGCTATGGAGAGATGGGCGGTGGCTACGGTAGCGAGGGTTACGGTGAGATGGGCGGCGGCTACGGTGAGATGGGTGGCGGCTATGGCGACATGGGTGGCTACGGTGAGATGGGCGGCGGCTATGGTGACATGGGCGGCGGCTATGGTGACATGGGCGGCTACGGTGACATGGGTGGCGGATATGGAGGCATGGGTGGCTATGGAGGCGGGGCAGCTACTGCCATGGCGCCTCAGCCGGAACACAAAATGGTTCGGTGCTACGACATGCTGCTCAAGGGGTCAATCGGCAAAGTCTATCGCTATCGCGTTCGCTTGATCATGCGAGATCCGAACTATCCGGAGAATGGCCGCATCCCGATGCCTGAACCGAGTGCGATGAAGGACGATGTTTGGGCTCGCGTTTCCAAGATTATGGATCAGGATAACGCGGCAATTGACGCCAATCCGAAGGCCCTGCGAACGATGCTGCACACGGACTGGAGTGAGCCAAGTCCGCCCGTTCTGGTACAAGCTCCGTTGGAAGTCTTTGCCGGCGAGGTCGAATTTGAAGGCCCGCGTTCGTTTATTGCCGGCAGTGACCGCACGATCGCCGTATCGGTCCGTGAACCCGAAGCGACGGTCGTCGCTACGGCCATGGATTCTCACGGGGCCATGTTTGCCTTCGAGGAGGAAAAGGTGCGGCGCGGAACCGTCCTGAGCAAGGAATTCGATGCCGAGTTGATCGTGCCCAGCACGAGACAAGTCAAGGTCAAGGAGGATTATGTGTTGAACTCCCGGGCGACCGTCGCCGACATGCGTGGTGGTGTCAAACTGGCCGGGAGCAGCATGGATGACCCACTGACCGCCGGCGGTGAAATGATGATCTTGCATCGTGACGGTCGTATTCAGATCACCAATGATCTCGATGACTTGTTCCTGTACCGGATGTATTCTTTCGCCGATGACAAAGAGGCTGCCAAAAAAGCGGGCTCCAATACCATGGATGCAGGATACGGCGCCGGCGGTGGTGAATTCTAGCCGCGGTTCGGCGCCATAGTTGTTTTGCGTGCAGCTCAGCGGCTGCTCGCAGGCATGCGACATGCCAACACGAGAAAGGCCGGGAAAAACCCGGCCTTTCATCGTACTGTTCCCCAAAGACTCCGGTCCAGAAGCCTCATCCGATGAGGTTGTCACCGCTCACTTGGACAGGCTACTGCTTGACGGTTGACGCTTGTTGAAATCGCTCTTCTCGCCAGTACCGCCATAAGACTGTTGAATCGCATCGCCGAGCTGGCTGGCTCGCATCAACTTGCGGTTGGCAGCCCAGTTCTTAGCGTCCAAGTTATCTGCTTGCAGCGCATTCAAACTACATCGAAGTTTCAGCTCGTCCGTACCGCAGACTGCGTAGTTGGAACTCAAGAAACGGGCATTGGTCAGAAGCAACTGGCGTGCCTCTTCGACTTTTCCAGCGTCGCGCAACTCGGTTGCTTTGCGATTCCGCTCATTGGCGATTTGGACAACACACGCTGAAAGGATCTGCTTGTTGATATCCCTGTCGGCAACTTCCTGAGAGCTGGAAAACTTCACTTCGATCGCGCTGGCCAGCTTGTCTTGGGTCTCGGTAACCATGTTCATGTACTCGACTCCCACCTCGGCGACCGGCTTGCTCGATCCGTCTTCGCCAAACGGCACTTCGACTTCCAGGACAAAGTAGCGCTGCTGCATAGAATAGAGCTGCCCCAGATTGATCGAAACTTGTTGGCCGGTAATGTCCGCCGGATAGTTCAAAACTTTGACTGGACGAATTCCCTCTGAGAGTGTGGCTTTGACGCTGATCTGCTGAGCAACCACACTCAGCACGTCGTCGAATTCGTTCTGAAAAACTTGAACCAGATTCTCAGCGTCCTCGATGAAGACGTGGTTGCCGCTACTGGCGAGCGCCAACTTACTCATCAGGTCTTCGTTGTAGCCCAGTCCGAGTCCCATCGTCGAAACGCTAATGCCCTCCTTGATTAAGGATTCGCCGAGTTGTTCCAGCTCGGAAGGAGTCGATGGTCCTACGTTGGCCAGCCCGTCCGACAGCAGAATGACTCGATTTACCCGTTTGTCATCAAGAAACTTGCGGATTTCAGCGGCCCCTTTGCTGACTCCGGCAAACAATGCGGTGTTCCCATCAGCCGTAATCGCCCGTATTTTCTGCTTGATCGCGTCTCGGTCAGACGCCTTGGTGGCGGGTATCACGACATTGACCGAAGAATCGTACGTAACGATCGACACGATATCACTGCTGCGCAGGCGATCGATGGCTTGGACGGCTGCGTCTTTAGCCTGCTTAATCTTGTCGCCCTGCATCGACCCCGATTTGTCGATCACGATGGCTACATTCACCGGCATTCGGTCTTTCTCGCTTGGCAAATCAAATCCCGTCAAGGCGATTCGAACGAAGTTCTCCCCCTTGCCCTCTTCGGCGATGTGCATTGTCGGGTGCGCCATGGCGACATCCAACTGAATCTGCTTGGCCTGAGCCTGGCCTATTGGAACCTGTGATACAATAGCTCCCAAAAGAAACAGTAACCCCTGGCAGTTCTTCATCGTAATCTCCTTGATTTTTGGGCTCGCCAGCGCTCTGTTTCGCGCGAGCCGAATGGAAAGATGGTTTTGGCAGCGTACTCCTTCTGCCACGCATAGGATTAAACGCGTGTCGGATCGAGAAAGGTTCTGAAAAGCGCAAACAGATTGTAAAAGTGTTGTAAAACTTAGGGGGCTCCGGAGACCATCGGCTCGATTTCCTTCCCTCAGACTGTCTGGATGGCCCTTTTCCAAGCGCCCAGTGACATCGTGAACTCGTGATCTTCCACCCCCAGCGGACCTCAATGTATCGAACTATCTTGGTTTGGCTTGCGATTGCCCTGGTGCCTTCAGCGTCGTTAGCCCAATCCCCTGGGCACCGTATTCTGACAGCCGATTCATCCAAGCACCGTATCGCGATTATCGATGAATCGGGCGTCACGGAATGGGAAATGAAAATCGGGCCGCTGCACGATCTCCATTGGCTCGACAACGGACATGTGCTGTTGCAAACTAATTGGACGCGCATCGTCGAGGTAGATCCGCAGACGGGACGCGTCACTTGGCAATACGATGCATCCACAGAAGGCGGCAACACGGGAAAGCGGGTTGAGGTCCACGCCTTCCAGCGGCTGGCCGGCGGAAACACGCTGATAGCCGAGAGCGGTACGAGCCGCATCATCGAAGTCAATCCTGCCGGCGAGATCGTTCACGAGGTACCGCTCAGGGTCTCCAAGTCCCATCCACATCACGACACGCGTCTGGTGCGGCAGTTGGAGTCGGGCAACTATCTAGTGTGTCACGAGGGGGACGGATTGGTCCGCGAGTACTCCCGCAGCGGCGAAACCGTGTGGGAATATGCCGTTCCACTCTTCGGTCGTGAGCGAGCTCCTGGGCATGGTCCCGAAGCTTTTGGCAACCAGTGCTTCTCGGCACTGAGGCTCGACTCTGGAAATACCTTGATCGCAACAGGCAATGGCCACCAAGTGATTGAAGTCACTCCTGACAAAGAAGTTGTTTGGGAGCTAAAACAAGACGATTTGCCAGGTATCCGTCTGGCTTGGGTCACGACATTGCAGGTGTTGCCCGGTGGCAACATCGTCTTGGGCAACTGCCATGCCGGTGAGAAGAATCCCCAGGTCATCGAGATCACGCCGGACAAGAATGTCGTCTGGACGTTTCATGATTTCGAGCGTTTTGGCAACGCCCTAACCAATACCCAAATCCTCTCCACCGACGGCGTGCCCATAGTCTCCAGGCCGGGTTCGCAGCGGTAGCCGCTGCTGCCGCCGGAAAACCAGGCGCGGACTCTCGTTTCAGCTCACTCTTTCCGCTATGGCCTGCATCATCAGACCACACATCCAGGCCCCATACGTACCGAGCACGTAGCCTAGAACAGCCAGCAGGACACCCACCGGCGCTAGCGACGGATGGAAGGCTGCAGCCACCACCGGTGCGCTGGCCGCACCACCGATATTCGCTTTGGAGCCGACAGCCAGGAAGAAGTAGGGAGCGCGAATCAGGTAGCCTACCGCTAGCAACCCGCCGACATGGATTGCCATCCAGATCAGCCCTACCAGAAACAGACCGCGATGCTCGACGACGGCCCTAATGTCCATTCCCAGTCCAATCGTCGCGACCAAAACGAAAATAAACAGCGTCCCGACCTTGGATGCGCCGGCGCCCTCGAGATTCCGAAACCTGGTAAAAGAGAGAGCCACTCCCAGTCCAGTCGCCACGACGATCAACCAGAAGAACTCTTTATCCAGACTAAACTTTTCAAGCCCGGGCGCTTCGCTGGCGATCCAGGGGGCTACGGAATCTGCGACCGCATGAGCTATGGCCGTACAGCCGAAGGCTACCGCCAATATAACGCACAGATCGGAAGTCGTTGGATTCCTGGCGGACTTGCGGCTGAACTCCTCCATCTTGGCTTGCAGCGCAGCGACACTCGAGGAGTCTGCCTTGAAAAAGCGGTCGATTGCTTTCGACTTGCCAATACCGAGCAGCAGAAACATCATCCAGAACTCGGCGACCAACACGTCGACCGCGACCATCACACTGTAAAGCTCGTCTGAGGGTTTGAAGAGCTCCTTCATCGCAGCCTGATTCGCACCTCCACCGATCCAACTGCCGGCGACGGTCGTCATGCCGCGCCAAACCGCATCGGGTCCGTCGCCTCCTACCAGTTCCGGCGCAACAGCGCTGACTATGATGATCGCTATGGGGCCACCCACCACCACGCACACGGTGCCCGTAACGAACATGATCAGTGCTTTGGGGCCCAGTTTGAAAATCTCTTTCAAATCGATGCTCAGTGTGAGCAACACTAGGCTGGCCGGCAGTAGATAGCGGGTTGCCATGTGGTAGAGGTTGGACTGGTGGGGATCCACCAGTTGGAACAGTGTCAACAGCGACGGCAAGAAGTAGCACATCAGCAACATGGGCACAAATCTGTAGAAGACTTGAAACGCTCCGATGGAACTGCTGCTGCTCCAGAAAACGAAGCCCAAAATCGCCATTAAGATTCCGAACAAGACGGCATCCGACGAGATCGGGGGGGACCGTTTGAGGTGCTCTGTTGGGTCCAGCGGCTGCTCGGGCTGTGCCGAGTTGCCTACGGCCGCCGGGGCATCGACCACCAGATCTGCCATCGGAGCATCAGTCGCCGATGCTTCGGCACCGGGTGTCCGGGGCTCGGCCGTCTGCTGTACGACAGCGGGGACGGAAATCGGCGCGGCGGCCCAGACAGACGGCGGGCAAGTCTGCAGGCTTAGAAAAGTAAACAACAAGGCGGCAGGGTGTTGGAACATCCCGGAAGTATAGCAAGGAATGCAACCGGCGGATGAACTCACCGGGACGAAAGGGGACAGCCAGGGAAGGAGCACCGGGCTGAAAGGGGACAGCCGCACTTCACGAGACGCTGAGGCAAAAGGGATGGCAAAAGGGGACAGCCGCATTTCACGATTGGCATGCGGCACGAAGTCGGCGGATTTTGATGAATGTGCTATCCGTGTGAAGAATTGCCACGGTCGTCAACAGCGGGTGTCCCCTTTTTCGCCCCGCCGCCTGAACAGTGGGTGTCCCCTTTTTGCCCAATCGTCTGAATAGTGGGTGTCCCCTTTTGCCATCTCTCCCCTTTTGCCATCTCTGCAGTTTGCTTGGGCGGACTCCCCAACTCGATCGCGCTGCTAGCCCCCTCATCCCCGACCCTTCTCCCCCGCAAAGCCGGGGTAGAAGGGGGCCAGAGTGGAAAGGACTTGTGTAGATACCAATCCCTAAAGCGTGGGTGTCCCCTTTTGCCATCTTGCCCAACCGTCTGAATAGTGGGTGTCCCCTTTTGCCATCGCCCTTTTGCCATCGCTACGCGTGCGCCTGCTCGCCAATTCCGCGCTACGTTGGCTCGTAGGACTCGCTGGACGGGCCAGGGGTAGGTCATTAATGGGCGGCGGAGCCTAGTCCGTTCGTACGGGTAGAGCGGGGGCTTAAGAATTGGAGTTACTTCCCGCAGCGATGCTTAGTCGTCTGCCAAGATGGTGACGGAACCGGCGCTGCTAATGAGGTCGAGCCCGGCGGGACGAGTCCTATTCTCCAGTGCCTTGGCAGGGCGTTCAAACATCGCCATCGAAAACCGATCCTCCTCGGGCGTCACGAAGCCGCTCCAATTTCTCCGGGGCAAGCCCGTGGAGAAACTGACGTCGTCCAGGAGTTTGCGTCTCAAGTTCGTACGGAGTGTACCGCACAGTGTGTGCGCGTAGATCGGCGCCTGTTCGAGTATCTCTCGTGGCCCGGTGACCCGAATAGAGCCGCTTTGACTGATCAGCCGATGCGCGGTCTCTTTTTCCAGGGTGTGATCGTAGACCAGGTTCGTGCTGCCAAATTCATTACGCACGTCCAGGGAACCACGGATATCGCGCAGGCTTAGATCGGTTCTGAGAAACCAAGCAGTCAGATTGCCCGATACGGATGAAATCTCCGTCGCTTGCATTCGGAACGAGTAGGCGGTGCGCAACCCGTTTTCGTGCCTGGTACCACTGTTGACGAATTCATCCGTAGCTTGAAAGCGAACGTTACCGTTAACTCCTACAAGTTTGCGCACAGGTGCCTGATCGACCACGACGTTCCCATCGATGTTCGCCACCTCAAAGCTCCCCTCGTAGTCCCGCTCCCGCGAACCGTTGGTGGTCAGCAGCAGATTCGCCTGGACTTCCGCGATATCTAGACCGGCCAGACATCCTCGAATAGCAATCGAGTTGCACCTTGGAACAAACACGGTCAACGAAGCGTGCCGTTGCCACTGAGAAGAATGGCTTTCACCACCGCCCGGTGAGGTGATATTCAGCGACAATTGCCGGTTGCCCTCTGGGCCCGTGAGGCCCTTCATTTCCAGCAGGTTACATTTCTTTCCCTGGAATGGAATATATTTCTCGTTTTCGGCGGAGATACGATCTTGCAATTGCTTTCGGAAGGCCCGCTGCTTTTCGGTCAGCTTTTTACCATCCTCCGAAGCCAGGAATTCTCGTTCTCGCTGCGCTCTTTGTTCCTCTGTTTGACCCACTAAATCACTTGCTACTCTCAGCTCGTGCGATATCTCCATGGCATCAAATTCCTCGTCGTCAGGCCGATCTTTGGCTAAGATGACCTTCTCCAGCACGCACTTGATCCCGTCTCCATCCCAGCCACGGAGCTTGACCTTGTCGCCTGTGATGATGACCAGTTGCTGGGCACCGAGTGGAAACACTTCTTCCTGGGTTTGGGAATACAGATTGAAGGCCGAAACCAGTACTTTCTGCTCTTCAATCGCAGCGCGGATGGTCTTGATCGCTAGTTCAATGGTCGCCAGCCTCCGCAGTGCGACTTCGCTCGTCAACTCGCCGGCCTGAATCTGCGAACGGACGTCCACCAATTGAGCTTGCAGAGTTTTGGAACGCTCGACGAGGGCTTTTCCGACAAAATAAGAGCCGCCCAGCGTGCTGGAGACCTGCACCGTGTTGGCCGGCGCCTGGACTTCACTCCTGAGAGCTTCGTCCGCCTCGTCGCCGCGCAGGTGACGGTTCATGTTAATGACGAGTATCCAAGAAGCCAAAAACGAATAGGACCCAAGATGTTTGAAAGACACGATTCAGTTCTCCTGTTGGTTTTGCTTTACGACTGTCGTCTGTTTTGGTTCCCGCTGATATGAAAAATCGTCGGTGGCACAGGCGATCGGTCTGTGCCGCTCGGGCCAGCTCCTGCGATGGACAACTTCAAACGCGTTGCGCCTGCGGTGACCAACCCCGTGGGGTCACCTGATCGCCAGCAGAGCATCGATCTTGCGGCGTACATCCAGCAAGGCGGCTTGTTGCCTCAGTTCCGCCAACTGCGTTTCCATTTCATCGATTGTCCGCTCCAGATTGGCAAACGGCCTGAGAGAGCTCAGCCGGATCTGCGTTACCTCGCCCCGCGGTTTTGCTTCCAAGGTTGGGCCGGTCACCCGCTGTCGCTCTGCATCCCCCCGATACGTCCACAAGGCAATGACCAGGGCAGCAGCTGCCGTTGTCGCGATGGTCCACGCCGCGCCGCGACGCTTACGATGACGGGCCAAATCGACTTTCGGCGTCGTCTCATGTCCGCTGGCGCCCCCGGTCAACGCGTCAGGCGTCGGTGGAGGAACGGCGTCACGCAAGTGGGCGACCACCTGATCAAGCAACGGATCGGACGAATCGTCGGCATTGGTCTTCACTTGTATCTCCTATCGCTGTTCAACTGAGCATCGCTGCGGGAAACAACGGTTCTGTTTTTCCGACAACCATCTTTTCCGGCAATTATCAAGGCGGAGCGTGAGGGCACCTTGAGAGAGGCGATCGCCGTTTCCCGCATGATGCTTAAGTCACCGCCCATTTGGCGCTTGATGTCAAAAATAAATGCACAAACCATCATGTCCGGTCCGCCCAGTCCGCGACCAGGTCACGCAGACCGTCTTTGAGTTGTTGGCGAGCGCGATGGACGAGGACGCCTACGGCTCCGGGTTTGATTTGCATCTGCTCAGCGGTTTCTCTGTAGCTCCACTGTTCCACACAAACCAGCCAAAATGCCTCGGCCTGGGGTTGGGGTAGGGTGGCCAGTCGCTGACGTACGATCTGGACCAATTCTTCAAACTCGACAGCCGCCTGTGGGCAGTTTTGTTCGGAACACTCAAGCTCAGCGGCCGAGGAGAGTTGGGCCTGCTCTCTGCGGCGACGCAACATGTCGATGGCTCGGCGCGTCGCTAGCCAACGAAGAAAACCACCCCAGTTGTCAATCTGCGACGTCTGGGATCTCCGAGCGGCCTCCGCGAAAGCATCCTGACTGCACTCCAAGGCGTCCGTATGGTGCCGGAGAATTCGCCAAGCAACGCGCCACACAGTGGCCCCATGCTCGCGGCGGATCTGCTCCCAATCAATTGGCACTCCAGGCACCTCGCATACTATGTTTGGACCGGTTTAAATTCCGGCTGCGGTTCGCGCTACCCAAAGAGTATGGCGGAGCAACCAACTCATTTATTACAACAAAATCCGGCCATCACCGATTCGTAGGTGGGCGGCGGTCGAAGCAAGCCAACGCTATTCCGTCTCTTCGACTTGCGGGAGGTCATCCAGCGAAGATAGGCCGGCCAGCTGTAGAAGGCGGTCGGTGGGATAGTAATGGGGCTGGAGCTTTTTTCCCTCGCCCTCTCGGCGCATTTCGAGCAATTGCCGGCGTACCAGTTGGTTCAGCACGCTGCCGCTCGGTTGCCCACGTTGGTCCTCCAGCTTCTCCCGCGAGATTCCAGGTTGGTAGGAAACGAGTGCCAGGCAGTCGATCGCCGACTGGCTCAGACGAACATCCTTGACTCGTCCGTAGAAACGATCATGGATGAACTGAAGGTCTTCGGCCAGTTGAACGCGGTATCCGCTTCCCGCCGGAACCACTCGAATGGCGCGGTTCGTCTCTTCGTAGACTTGATTCAGCTCGTCGACGAGTGCTTCGATTTCTGACTCGCGCACCCCCCGCATCAGGCCCGCGATCTCACTGGCGGAGATGCTCCCGTCGTCTGGCCGGCCAACAAACAGAATCGACTCGAGAATAGATCGGGGCGTGACTGGACACGCGTCCGCCGCGGTCAAATCGTCCCCAAGAGGGTCGAATACTTCCAGAGCCGAGTTGGCTTGGTCGCTTGGCTCTTGGGCGGGTTCTTTTGTCCCATCAGCCGGATCGGAAGCGTCACCTTGGCCTAGCAGTTTCGCGTAGGCTTGACTCAGTTCTTCGAGCGAGACTCCAGCATCTTCCTCTTCGCCATCGACGTCGCGCTGAATCTCATTCGGTTCGGAGCTCTGCGACTGATCCATTCGGCCACTCCATGTTACCAACGCCGCCGCCGCTGTTCGTCGCCGGCTACTGACCGCTTACCGAAGTTGCAGCGACGGCTCTCTCGTCTTCCGCGTCTTCGGTTGGGGCTTCTGTTTGAGCATGTAAAATGCGATCCAAGATGCCATTGACGAATTGCCCCGACTGACGATCGCCATAGCGTTTTGCCAATTCGACCGCCTCGTTGATCGCCACCCGACCCGGTGTTTCCGTCTTCATAATCTCGAAAGCGCTGAGCCTCAGGACATTGCGGTCGATCGCAGCCATCCGCCGCAGTGACCAGTTCATGGCGTTGCTCGAAATGGCTTTGTCAATCTCGCGGCGGTTCTTCAAGATGCCGGCGAGCAGTGTTCGTGCAAACTCAACCAATGGTCGGTTTCCCAGCATGCGGCTGACCAAAAAACGGTCCGCGACCTGGGGATCTTGTTCAGGATTCAAGTCGTCTTCGTAAAGAAGTTGCAAAACGATTTCACGGGCACGTCGACGTGTGGACATTGGCAAATAGAACTCTCGGTTGCAAAAAAACGTCGCCGACCCTTCTCCGGAGACAAGATCGGCCGTATCACCCCAGGTCGGAGCGGCGTGCGGAGGAAGTACTTCCGCACAAACAGGTAGTGAACTGGGATACTAAATGGTAACCAGTTTCGTGCGCGCGTCTAGCGTGAAGTCCAGAGGATCGAGCGGTGAACTTCGTGCAGATAGGCTCTCCAGGGTTCTTCCGGTAAACCCGGCACCGCCTTGGGGCTGGTGTTTCATGCCGGCTGGTTGCTCTTCGGAGCCGGACGAACCTTGATAAAGCAAGCGGGGCTACCGCTCAAGCTGTAGCATGGCCAACACCGCTTCAGCAGTTTCACAGCCTTTGTTGCCAACATTTCCGCCGGCGCGGTGAATTGCCTGCTCGAGCGTGTTGCACGTCAACAAGCCAAAGCCGATGGGCTTGCCCGTCCCGAGCATCAACTCCATCAAGGCCTGACTGACGGCTCGATTGATGTGTTGGTCGTGCGTCGTCTCGCCGCGAATCACTGCTCCCAGGGTGACCACCGCCAGCACTTCGTTGCGACGAGCCAGATTTTGCGCAGCAAGCGGCAGTTCCCAAGCACCGGGTACACGCACAACCGGCGTGGAGTCATCGCTGAATCCGCCCGCCCGGAGCGTGTGAAGAGCACCCTCGAGCAATCGATCGGTAATGTTGGAGTTGTAAGTCGAGACGACGACGCCGATCTGTCCCTGAGGCTTTTCATCCATGGAATCTTAAGTCCTCAAACTCATCAGAAACTCGGCATTGGAGTTGGTCTTTTCCATTCGACCGATCAACTTCTCCATCGCGTCGGGGGCATTCATTTCGCCGAGCACTCGTCGCAGCGCCGAAACACGGCGATGTTCTTCTTGATCCATCAGGATCTCTTCACGCCGCGTGCCGCTTTGATTGATGTCGATGGCCGGCCAGATGCGGCGGTCCACCAAGCTTCGGTCGAGCATGATTTCCAAGTTGCCCGTCCCCTTGAACTCCTCGAAAATCACGTCATCCATCCGGCTGCCGGTGTCGACCAGAGCCGTTGCTAGAATCGTCAGCGACCCTCCTTCTTCGACCTTCCGCGCCGAACCAAAGAACGATTTTGGCTTCTGAAGAGCGTTTGCGTCCAATCCGCCGGTCAACAATTTGCCACTCTGCGGACACTCACTATTCCAGGCCCGCGCGAATCGCGTGATGCTATCCAGGAAGATAACCACATCGACGCTGTGCTCGACCATCCGCTTGGCTTTTTCCAAGACCATATGCGCGACTTGAATGTGCCGCGAGGAAGGTTCGTCAAACGTACTGCTAATCACTTCACAATTGGGACCTCGGACTTCGCGTTCCATGTCCGTAACCTCTTCCGGACGTTCGTCGATCAGCAGCATCATGACGTACG
Source organism: Pirellulaceae bacterium (assembly GCA_028281725.1). Classification (GTDB taxonomy): domain Bacteria; phylum Planctomycetota; class Planctomycetia; order Pirellulales; family Pirellulaceae; genus Aureliella. The sequence goes on from JANQJJ010000328.1 coordinate 18,799, forward strand.
CGTCAGGGTAGTTAGCCGTTACCGCTCGCGCCATCTTCTGCATCAAAATGGTCTTGCCGGCGCGAGGAGGGCTGACGATCAGGCCCCGCTGTCCAAAACCAATGGGTGCGATCATGTCCACCACCCGCGTTTCCAACACATCGCCGGTGGTCTCCATGGAGATGCGTTGGTCGGGATGCAGTGGTGTCAAATCGTCGAACGCCACTCGGTGGTGACGCATGTCGGGGGCGTGGAAATTGATTGCCTCGACGCGCAGCAACGCAAAATACCGTTCGTTTTCCTTGGGAGGACGAATTTGTCCGGCCACGTTCGCACCCGTCTGCAGACCGAAACGGCGGATTTGACTGGGCGAGACATAAATATCATCTGGGCAGGAAATGTAGTGATGTTTCGCGCTGCGTAAGAAGCCGAAGCCGTCAGGTAGAATCTCTAACGTGCCTTCACCAAACATCAGGCCATTGTTCTTCAGACGAGCCTTCAAGATCTGAAAAACGAGCTCTCTGTTGGAGAGGCCATCGACGGCCACCTGCTCCTGATCGGCAACGCGTCGCAAATCCTCGTCCGACATGCGTTGCAGTTCCGCAAACGGCGAAAGTTGATCAGCAGGAGGCGTCTGCGCGCGCGTACCACCTCCGTGCCGCGCTTCACTGGCGATCTCTTCTGCCAGCGACATAGGCTCGCGATCAGAATCCAGCTCCCGGATTCGTTCTTCCACTTCAGGGCTAACCTTGGGCGAACGACTTTTACCGGGCGATGGCCTGCGCTGTGATCGATCCCCACGCCAGCGTGGAGAACGTTGACCAGTCATTTTCTTAAACTCCTGACCGAAAAGTCTGAGTCCTGTTCCGACTCAGTTGGAAGGTAGGTGCACGCAGTCGAGGGCGCGACAGCGTGAAACTGAGAAAAGTGAGTATGTTGAATGACAGACGGTTATGTCACTCGATTGAGGAATGAGACTATGCAGGGGAGAGAATCGATGAGGTTTCCTTAAAACCCTCCACAGTAGGCAACGTTGGACTCCATTATAGGCGCGATTCCAGGCCGACAACAGGAAACTTGCTGTCCGAGCGACCCGCTGTTGCCGCCAGCGACTGAGCCAAAGGTTGCCTTGGAGTGCATGCAGCCCTCCAAAGGCGTTCTCGATTCCCTTACTACTTCCGTACGATTTTGTGTACAAGGGCAGTTCGCCCAAAAGACAGTAATATTTGCAAACAAACGCTCGGCCAATCCGCTATCCTTAGCGGTTGATCCTACGGCTCAGGTCGCTTGGGTGCCTCCGCAATGGCTATCCACCTCCAGGCTGGAAAGTAGACTTCCATGACTCGATTGATCCCTCTCTACCTGGTCTTGGTCGCACTTTGCTTGCGCGTCGACGCACAGCAGTCCGACCTTGGCAGTCCTGGTCAGCTCTCCAATCCGAGCGCGGCCGACGAGGTACAGACTTTTCGGACGGAAGGCCGGATTCCCGCCAGTTTTCGCGAGGTGGAATCGGGATTGGAAGTCGTCGCGCTGCATGAAGACTGGCCGCCCATGCGGCTGACTCAAGCTCAAAATCCGGGCATTTATGGACTGCTCGATGTCGGTGACGTGCTGTCCAGCGCCGCCGGAAGGGACCTGCAGTCTGTCGAAGATCTGTTTGATCAGCTACGACTCGGAGCGCAACCTCTACCACTACAGATAGTGAACATTCAGACCGGCATGCAAGAAACCTGGACCGCGAATCCCATCCCAGTTCAGGTTCCCGTGGCACCTGGTGGGGCCCGCGCAACCGGGGGGAGCCAGGTCGTCTTCATTCATGTCGTGGCTACCGACGATTCGCGGCTGGGACCCAAAATCCGAACCAATATCGAGGGGTGGAAACTTCTGTTTGACGAACATGTCGCCTCCGAACGCGTCAGGCAATACACGGTTCTGGAGGGTGCCGAGTGTTCGGCAAGCGGCATCGTCGACGCGCTTTCACAGGCTCAGGTCGGTCCTCAAGACACGTTGTTTTTGTACTATCAGGGACATGGAGCCTACGATCCCAGCGCCGCCAATCAGGATCCGGCAGCGGGGCATTTTCTCGATTTTCCTCGGCAGGATTTACGTCGCGGTGCCCTGCTAAGAGCCATGCAAGCCAAAGGGGCCCGGCTGACGGTGCTGCTGACCGACGCATGCAATGGCAGAGCCGTCATGGAGCAGTTTCCGCGATCGGTGCAAGAAATGCGAGTCGTCAGTGTCGAAGGATGGACGGGACTTGAGGAGTTGCTCTTCTGCTATCGCGGGACACTGGATCTGACGGCGGCCTCGCGCGGGCAGTTCAGTTGGTGCACTAAAGATGTCGGTGGCTGGTTTACCAGCGCCACCATTTCCGCCTTGGCCAATATCTCCGGCGGGCAGACGCGGAGTTGGGCAGCCGCATGGACGCGTATCAAGCAACGGACCGAGGCGATCTACCAGGCTCGTCGCGATATGTACCAGCAATACGTTCCCGATCTCGCCAGGCAGCCTACGCTGGTCCCGCAAGAGTTTGTTTGGGAGATCCAGCGAGATGATCCGCCGGACGCACCCACCGAAAGACGCATGATATCGCTAGTGGTTAGTCGGACCGTTCGATAGGTCTCCGGCCCAGCGTGCCAGACCAACGCGTCAGTCTCGGGCCTCTTCCGGAATACGTTTTTCGAAAAGGATGTCCAGTTCCGTAAAAAAATCTGCTTCGCGATCGAGTAAGCTCTGCCAGGCCGCCGGGTACCAGTGTTTTTGCCGCGGACTCAGTTTCCAGTTCAGCGGAATGGCGCGATCGGGTTCGGCTGAAGTAAATGGGAGAGGAAGGATCAGAACGGGGTAGTCGACCCAGTCTTGGGCTACCTCCCCTACAAAGGCCTGCGATGTGGGCAGATCATCCAGGTCCGGCGGTGGCGGCGTGGCCTGGGAGTCGTCACTTTGGGCAGCCGACGCCGGTTGCTGCGGCCGGAAAGACGCTTCGGATTGGCTCGGTTGGGCCATCTGGATCATCGCATTGTTACTGCGTTCGTAGATTTCCATCTGACCTTTCTGGATGCTACTGACGTGCTTGGAGGGAGGTCCGACCGAAAGCCGCGCGTTAGTCGAAGGTGCGAGCGTTTCTTCCCACCAACGCGCGTCAACGTAAGTCGACGCCAAGTCGACTTCCAATTGGCCGCGTTCGATTTGCGAGGACGTTCTCATCGAGGCCAAGGCTTCCAGTGGACCGGACAACCATCGCAAGGAGGATAGCAAGGCACGGGCGTCCGGCTCGCCCAGCGCTTCTCCGTCGGAACCCGGCTGAATTCTGAGCAATAGAATTCGTCTAAATGGAATCGGGCCGGTCTCCATCGCCTTTGCCGCCCGGCGACCGATAAAGTCGAGCCAATCGACCGCAGTCACGATGCCTTCGTTGTCGACATAGCCACCGTCACCAATGCCTACGGTCCGGCCGAGGGCGTTGGCTCGAGCGGGACGCGTAAAAGGAGACACGTAGGGAAATGAAGCCGATGCCCGCGCGGCGGTCGTCAGGTGCAGGTCATACGTGGCGGATTCGAATAGCTCGCGGCAATCCCATGGCCTGGCGACTTTGCTATTGAGCGACAGGCGCCTAGGCGTCGGTAGCGAGCCGAATAGAATTCGGCGACCCGACGCTGCGTCGGTCGCGTTCAAGACGACTACCGGCATTTTGCCTTGGATCGCCCGTTCTCCCCAACGCTGCAACGTCTGATCATCTTGATTCCCAAGTAGCCTATGCCGCCAGGCATGCTCTAGTCGCACACCGCGATCGGAGGACGCGAGCGGTGGATAGAGCAGTGCCGGACCATCATCGAACGCTAGACCGGCGCCGATGGCGCCCAACGACGATTCCGCGGCTCGCAGCCACTGTTTTCCATCCAGCATGGCCGGCTCTGTCTCCAGCGGATAACGGCTGTTGACATAGAACATGGTGCCGACGCTACCACCGGACACGCCACTGATCAGCGCGATGGAATCGGCAAAGTCGCTGTATCGACGATCGAGTTGCTCCAGTACATGCGCGGCCCATGCTGCCGCGTGAATCCCGCCGCCCGGACAGGTCACGATCACTAGCGTCTTGCCGATCTTGTCCGGGGTGGCTGTCGGGCGACGGACTTTCTCCATGCGCCGGCTGACAGCCTGCCACGCAGCGTCTTCGAGCTCTTGTTGTCTGGCTTCGGAACGCCGCTGAGCGTCTGCCTGCCGCGCATCGTCCCGGTCCACGATCGCACTGGCAAGGTCCGCTTCGGCCGCCAGCAGCTCTCTCAGCACGAGCGTCGTCGGCGCCGGATCATCGGTCAGTCGCTCCGTCGGAAGCTCCGGATAGTGTGAGGTGACGCTTCGAATGAGAATGACCCACAAAACGACCAGCAGCAGAACAGGCACGCGCGTCGTATCGAGCCAGGCCGATAGACGCGACAGAGCCATCGTGAGGATCGAGACCAGGATCACCACATACGCAGGAATCGATAACAACATAGGCGAGCGCGGCATGTCGTCCGGTTTGAGCCAACCAAAGTAAGCCACGAACAGAAGCAAAAAGTAAAACGCCAACTGCGTATCACTCCCCCGCCGCTTCACCGACTCGTTGAGAACGCCCGACCGCTCACGATTCTCGAATGGAAAGAAATTTTCGTCTTGGGTGGTCGTGCCCAATAGCAGACTACGCACTCGGCCAAGCGCCGCCATGACCGCAAACGAAATGGTGATGCCTAGGGCAACGATCAGGATGGCCAATCCATAGTCGACTGTAGCCGAAAACTGGGGCCCGACCGTCAGCCAGTCGCCGAGCGTCGGCGGTGCGTTCGGAACGTCCGCCTGGGTGTAAGAATAGTGAAAGACGATCAGGGGCGTGATGGCGGACATGAGGGTCGTTTCACCATACTGGCGCCAGCTCCATGGATGTGTCTGGTAACCGGGATCGCGAGCTTGATGAAGTCGATGCGCCAGTAGCCTCCAGATCGCAATCGAGAAAATGACCGCCAGACCATTGATGATTGCCAACAGCAGTATCTGACGGATATCCTCAGCCAGTAGCACGTTGGCCGCGACCGATTGCAATGGCCCGACGAAGCAAGCCATCGGTGCCCAGGCGACCAGGAACAGCAGGGATAGGCAGGGATAACGCATCCGGACCCAGCCCTCGACGGTATCGGCAACCTGCACCCAGTTTTTGTAAGCCGCCCTAACGGCACCGACGCCAACTGCCACCAGCGATAGCAGCAGGAGAAGCCACTTCCCTTGGGTGGCCCAGGAGCAAGCGGGCACGAGCTGAGTACTCAGGTCCTGACCGGAGAAAATGGAGGATGCGAGCAGGTTTTCAGTCCAGTCGCCGACGACACACAGCAGCGGCAGCATCAGCAACGCACTCCGCCAACGCCCTGCGAAGAATTTGAACACCAATCCCACCAGCAGGGCACCATAGACCAGGGGAAAAATCATATCCATCGTCAGCTGCGTGATCACGTAGAGCCCCCTGCCTGACTCGCCCCAGGCCGACCACAGCTCTTCGATGTCAAGGACCGAGTAGCCCTGCCGCCTGGAATCTGGGGTGGGTAGGTCGCTACCGAGTGCCCGACTACGCAGCTCAAATCCAACAGTGAAAATCACGGTAGTCAACAGTAGCCAGCGAATCGTCGACGCAAGCGAAAGCCAATCAAGCAGTCTCTTAATCACCGGTGGGTTCCTTCTATACAGATCCTTAGTGCGAGGCTCACGGGCCAGTAGCCTGTCCACTGAACGAAATCGTTGCTCGATGAAGCAAACGCGACGCGTCACTTAAACCCATGGCGCGCTCCGGTATGCCTCGAGCCAGGCCGCCGGCATTGTACAGATTCCCCAGAGTGGGGTTGGGCCACCAGTCGCTCTGAAGGGGCCCGGATTGGCATAGCCAGGGCAAGATTTCGCCGGAGACCCCGGGTGAAACGGCCGCCCCGGTGACGGTTCCGATACAAAATCTCCCGCCGCCTCATCTCCGGTCACCTTAATCACCGCGGCCCCGCCGCCAGGATGAAGGTGGTGGGACCGAGGCGGTGGGCGTAGGGGTGAACCCTCTCCCAGGCCGACAGGTATGATCCCTGGGCGCAGGCCATCTCTAGTCTGGGCCGGGTAAACGGCTGATTCTTCGGGGGTAAAAAAGAACATCCCGTCTAACCATCGACTCGGGGAGGACAGCAGCTTGCCGAGATACCAGTGTCCGGCAGAAGCTTGGTTGCTCGAGTTAAACTGTTGCAGTTAAACGACTTAAAAGCTGCGTCCCCCGCGCGTAGTGGCCCGCCTGACCTCTCGGGTCGACACCCGCTCCCGCTGGTAGGTTGAACTTTCCCCAGGTCTACTTCCCGGCTTGGCTTCGCCGGCGTGGATCTGGGGATCGAGTTCACCGGCACGCTTGGGAAGACAGATTCACGGACGCGCTTGGCGTCGCACGACTTCCCAATTACTCTGGCGACTGAGGGCAGCGTAAGAGAATCCGGGCCCGGCGTAATGATCTGCGCAGGGGAGGATCGGGCAGTGTGTCCGATTGTTGATAGAATGTGTCCGAAGAGCACAAGAAGTGGCGTGGCAAATCGACGACGATAAAAAGTCCACATCCGAGGCGCCCCATGGCGCAAAGCCGCTGCAAACCGACGTACGGAATCCGCGTCAGTTCACCTTGATCGCTTGATTCGCGGATGTTGCTACAATTCTCTTCTGATTCCGGCGACCCGGTTCGGCCCTTGCTCCCGCAAGAGTCCCGCCCACAAATTCCTCGCTTCAGTAACTGGTAGTCGACATGAAGATTCCCCTCTATTCGATCCTTGCTTGTCTGTTTCTAGTCGGTCTGGGGCACCTCGCGCGGGCCGAAACGCTGGCACTGCAGCGTGGTGACCACCTATGCCTGGTCGGCAATGCCTTCGGTGAGCGGATGCAACATCACAACTATTGGGAAACGCTGTTGCACAAGCGGTTTGCCGACAAGGAACTCGTGGTAAGAAATCTGTGCTTTCCCGGTGATGAGCCGTTTACGCGCATTCGATCGAAGAATTTTGGCTCTCCGGATTCGCATCTCAGGCATAGTGGGGCGACCGTGGTGCTCTACTTCTTTGGGTTCAACGAATCTTTCTCGGGCAAGCAGGCCCTGGCAGCCTTCGGCGAGGATATGCGAAAGCTGGTCGAACAGACCAAGGCGCAAGACTACAGTGGCCACGGGGCGCCGCGGATCGTGCTGATCTCGCCCATCGCGTTCGAGGATACCGGAGACGCCAACCTGCCGGACGGAAAAGCGGAGAATCAGCGGTTAGAGGAAACGACCGACGCTCTGGCTCGGGTTGCCAAAGTCACCGGCGTTGGCTTCGTGGACCTGTATCGTCCGACCAAGCAACTATTCGAGAACTCCGACCAACGACTCACACTCAACGGCGCTCACCTAAATGATGCCGGCTACCAGGCCCTCGCTCCGATCTTGATGCGAGGTCTGTTCGGCGCTGACGACGACGCCAAAACCCGCGGTGGTCTGGAGAGTCTCAAGGCCGAAATCGACGACAAAAATTTCCATTGGTGGCATCGCTATCGCGCCGTCAATGGATTTTCCATCTATGGCGACCGAGGAAAGGCCGGTTCCGATGGAACGTACAACAACACGGACGTCATGGAACGCGAACGTCTGATTCTCGATGAGATGACCGCCAATCGAGATCGACGCATCTGGGCCATCGCTCGCGGGGAATCGGTTTCGGCCGAGGTGGATGACAGCAATACAACGCCCTTTATTCAGCCCAGGACCAACGTGGGTGGCGCCAACGACAAGAATCGTAAGGCGGGCAAGCTCGGTTCACTCGACTACTTGACCGCCGAAGAACAAAAAGAACTGTTCGAACTAGCCGACGGCTACGAGATCCAGTTGGTCGCTTCCGAAGAGCAGTTTCCCGAGTTGGCGAATCCGGTCGCTTTGGATTTCGACAATCAAGGACGCCTCTGGGTTTCGACGATGGCATCTTATCCGCACTGGCAGCCCAAGACGCCCCTGGATGACAAACTGCTGATTTTTGAAGACCACGACCAAGACGGTCGAGCCGACGAGTGCAAGGTTTTTGCCGGAGGACTACACCAACCCACCGGTTTTGAGATCGGTCGTGGCGGTGTCTACGTCGCGCAGCAACCCGATATTCTCTTCTTGCAGGACACCGACGGAGACGACCGGGAGGATGTGCGAACGAGGAAGCTGGTCGGATTCGACTCGGCAGATTCCCACCACGGCATCTCGGCTTTTACTTGGGGGCCCGGAGGCAATTTGTACTTCAACGAGGGCACTTTCAAGTTTTCGCAGGTGGAAAGCCCGTATGGACTGACGCGGCTTCACGAGGCAGGGATCTGGCGATACGATCCGCGCACCGAAAAGTTTGGCGTGCACGTGTCGATGGCTTTCTCCAATCCATGGGGGCACGTTTTTGATCGCTGGGGACAAGACTTCATTGCTGATGCCTCGCCGGGATTCAGCTATTGGGCAGCGCCGATCTCCGGCCATATCGAATATCCGCTGAAACACCCCGGAGGCTCTCAACACAAGCGTTTGGCCCGCGAGACCGGAGGCGATCCCGACTATCGGTTCCCGACGTTTTATCCCAAACGCACGCGTCCCTCGGCTGGCTGTGAATTGGTGTCCAGTCGCCATTTTCCGCCTGAGGTGCAAGGTAATTTTTTACTGACGAATTGCATTGGCGATCGATCCGTCCTGAACCACCAGGTTTCCGAGGACGGCTCCGGATTCATAGGCAAAGAGGTGCCGGCGATCGTTTCCTGCAAAGATGGCAACTTCCGGCCCGTCGACTTGCAGTTTGGCCCCGACGGGGCGCTGTACATCGTCGACTGGCACAATGCATTGATCGGCCACTTGCAACACAATTTGCGAGATCCCAATCGCGATCACAGCCATGGGCGGATCTGGCGAGTGACTTACCCAGGACGACCGCTGATTGACCCGCCTAAAATCGCGGGAGAGCCGATTGCGGCGCTGCTCGAGTTGCTTAAGGAGCCCGAAGACCGCACTCGCTACTGCGTACGTCGAGAATTGGCGGAGCGCGACGCGGACCAGGTGACCGAGGCGACCCAAAAATGGACCACCTCGCTCGACACCAACGACCCGGACTTCGAGCATCACCTGCTGGAAGCCTTATGGGTTTTTCAAACTCAGAATGTCGTGGAGCAGGATCTCCTGAAGCGATTGCTCGCCGCGAAGGATCATCGCGCACGAGCTGCCGCGACTCGCGTGCTCTCTTTTTGGCTTGACCGCGTCGATTCGCCTCTGGAGCTGCTCAAGCAGCGGGTGAACGATCCGCATGCTCGCGTCCGACTGGAAGCGGTACGAGCCCTCAGTTTTATGAGCGGCGATGAGGCGATTGAGGTCGCACTTGATGTGCTCAACCAGGATATGGACGACTACCTGCAGTATACGCTCGATGAAACCATGCGGGTGTTGGAGCAGTAGCCCGGTTCGGCCAACCGGGATGCAGGAGTTGAGTGGCCTGAGATAGAGATATAAGTGGACTGCGATATTAGGCGGACCGGGCAGACGATCGTCCGGTCCTGCCGGGCGTGGACCAATGGTGTAGTATCGGTTGGAGACGGCAGAAGGTATGGTTTTGAATTCAACGTGGAGAGGGCGGCTTGCGGGCTCTCTGGTTGGCGGCCTGTCCGTCCTGGCGTCCTGGGGCTCAGCCCTTGGACAACACGACCATGGGGGCACCGTGAGTGGCCGGGCCAACGTCACCGTACCAAAAATTTACCTCGACAAGAGTCCGCGGATCGTCGAATATCAGCTGAAACGACTGTCGAACGAACAATTGTTGCTGGTCAAAACGGCGACCGACGACAAAAAGTACCTGCCGGTCTTTCGGGCCATTCTGGTTCGGGAAGGCATGTCGCGAGCCGACCGAGATCGGGCCCTCGAAGGGCTGACGAAGATCAACCAGTCTGACGCTGTGAGCGAACTGGCCGGTGCGCTGCAAGAGATCCGGGCGGATGATCAGCAGGCGCACCGCAGGATTCGCGGGCTAGCGCAGATGCTGCTCGAGCTGCCTGCAGACGCCCTGAGTGAGCACCTGGGTACGCTTTCGGAATTGGCTCGTTCGGATCGTGGGCTGCTGGCTTCGGTCGGGTATGCGGGCCTGATGGTTGCCGGTGCGGACCACGACGCTTGGGCAACCGCGAAAGCAGCCGGCCAGCTCGAATCGTTGCTCGACGCCATCGCGCTGGTCCCAAGTGCTCAGGCGAGAGACAAGCAGTACGATCGAGTGTTACTGCGGACGGGCTCTGACAATCCACTTGCCGTGCGCCGCGCGGCAACAAAAGCCCTGGCGAATATCTCGAGCAATCAGGAGCAAACGTTCCTGCGCATCGCCGACATGATCCGCACCAAGGGATTGCGTGAGCAGGCCGTTCGTACCTTACTCTCGGTACCGCGCGATCGGAGGGATGCCCATAAGAGCGAAGAGCTCATCGAGTGGTTAGTCGACTTCGCGGAATCGACACCGGCGGCCCAGCGAACGACCGATTCCTTTGGCGATGCCATGGAGTTGGTCGATCAGCTGATCACGAGCGCGCCGGTGGAAAAGGCCAAGAGCTATCGCGGGCGTTTGCGTGAGACGGTGGTCCGCGTGGTCCGCATCCGCACCGTGGAGGAGGAGATGCGCTACGACCTGCCGTTCTTCGCCGTCGAGGCGGGACGCCCTGTGCAGGTCGTGTTGATCAATGAAGACATCATGCCGCACAACTTGGTCGTAGCCACGCCGGGCTCGCTGCAGGAGGTGGCAGAGATGGGCCTGGCGGCAGGGCCCGATGGCGGCCTGGATGGTAAACAGTATGTGCCTGACAGCGACCAGGTACTGTTCGCCACCGACATGGTTGCCGCACGAGCTCAAGAGCGGTTGACGTTCACTGCACCCGATCAGCCCGGTGAGTATCCGTATGTATGTACCTTCCCAAGGCACTGGATGCGGATGTATGGGGTGATGGTCGTCGTGGAAGATCTCGACGCCTGGCTCAAGAATCCCGTGCAGCCGGCCGATCCGGTGGGCAGCAATCGGCAATTCGTCCAAAGCTGGACGCCAGACGATTTTCTGGGGCAGCTGGAAACGGGCTTGCGCGGGCGGTCGCCGCAGATTGGAGAACGTCTGTTCGTGGAGGCATCGTGTGCCCAGTGCCACCGGGCGGGTGCTCTAGTGGCCGGCAACGTGGGGCCTGATCTTACGGACGTGTGGGCGCGTCGCCGTGGCGACACCAGCGACGTGCTTCGCGAAATCCTGGATCCGTCGCATCGTGTCGATGACAAGTACAAGGTGCGCATCGTGCTAACGGTCGACGGCAAGACCATTACCGGGCTGGTGGTCAAGGAAGACAAAGACGAAATTGCGTTGCTCGAAAATCCTGAAGCCAAGACACCAACGGTGATTCCTCAAGACGAGATCGAGGACATGGTCTCCACATCCAACTCGATGATGCCCAAAGGGCTACTCGATCGCTTCTCCAAGGATGAGGTGTTCGAGCTGTTGGGGTTTATGAAAAGCGTGCAGCAACCTCAAGCCACGCCCTAGCGATCTGGACGGGGGTGGATTTACTTTTCGATTTCGGTGGCAGAACATTAACGAAGGAAGAGCATGAGAGCGATTCGGCTGGAAGAGCCAAGAAGATTCGAAAAAGTGGATATTGCCGAACCCGGAAGGCCCGGTCCCGGACAGGCCTTGGTACGAACTCATCGCATGGGAATCTGTGGGACCGATTACAGTGGCTATCTGGGAAAGATGCCGTTTTTCAGCTACCCCCGAATTCCGGGGCATGAGCTGGGTGTCGAGGTGCTGGATGTTGCCGACGATGTGACCAACGTGCGGGTTGGAGATCGCTGCAGTGTCGAACCGTACATGAATTGTGGCAAATGTTATGCTTGCCGGAAGGGGAATGGCAACTGCTGCGAAAAGCTCAACGTCATCGGTGTCATGATCGATGGCGGGCTTTGTGATCAGTTTCTGATTCGAGCCGACAAGTTACACACTTCGGACAAACTCTCCTTCGAACAACTCGCACTGGTGGAGACGCTCGGGATCGGCTGCCACGCGACCGATCGTGGCTCTCCCGGTCAGGGCGACCACGTGCTGGTGATTGGCGCCGGACCCATCGGCCTGGCGACTTTAGAGTTTACACGGCTGACGGGAGCCACAATTACCGTTATGGATATGGTGCCGTCTCGCTTGGAGTTCTGTCGCGAGAACTACGGTGTTGCGCACACCGTGCTATTCAAAGGCGATGGCAGTGAATTGAGTCAGATGCAGGAGATCACGGACGGGGACAAGTACGCCGTGGTCACTGATGCAACCGGCAACAATCGCTCCATGTCCGGCGCTCTCGAGTACGTCGCCCACACCGGGTCGCTGGTTTACGTTGGGATCACTACTGAGCAGGTCTCATTCAAGCATCCGGCGCTGCATAAGCCGGAAATGAGTATTAAAGGTTCCCGCAATGCCTTGCCATCGGACTTTGCTCGCATTATCCGCCTGATCGAAGATGGCACGATCAACACCGATCCGTGGATCACCCATCGGACCTCCTATGAAGATGTGATTGGCGAGTTCGAAACATTTACGCGGCCCGAGTCCGGTGTGATCAAGGCAGTGATTGAGATGTAGTTTCGGGCAAGCCTTGCTTTTTCGGCCGCCGAACGTCGCCAGCTGGCGGTACGGGCGCAGTAGGCGACGCCGACCACCGAGTTCCCCTCGGCGCGGCGGACGCCTCAGGAACAAAGAAAAGCCCATGGGACGCCTGCCGGCGACGAAACGTTGGGTTTCAGCTTGGCACATCCCCTGGTTCGAGCACGTTTAATATCTACTGGTTTTATTCAGGACAATCTAGATGATTCGATCTGCCATCACCGTCAGTCTCGTGGAAGAAGCTCGCGGTGGCCCTTTCGTCTTTTGGGATGGGTTACCCGCGGCGTGTCAGCGAGCGGCTGAGTTGGGATTTGATGCAGTAGAAATTTTTGCGCCTGGCCCAGACGCCGTCGACGCCAATGAACTGCGCGAGTTGTTAGAGCGGCACAGCCTGAGTGTGGCGGCGGTCGGCACGGGAGCGGGAATGGTTCGTCACGGGCTCAGTCTGACTGCTGGTGATGCGTCTGAGCGTGAAGCGGCTAAGGACTTTGTGCGGCAGATGATCGACTTCGGTGGACCGCTGGGTGCGCCGGCCATCATCGGCTCGATGCAGGGCCGGTGGGGTGGCGAGCTAGATCTGCAGGCGGCGCTGAACCACCTGCGCGTGGCGCTGGACGAACTGGGGACTTACGCAGAAAAGTACCAAGTTCCGCTGATTTACGAACCGCTGAATCGCTATGAGACGAATCTGATCAAAACCGTAGCCGATGGCGCCGGTTTCTTAAAAACACTCCAGACGAGCAACGTCAAGCTGCTGGCCGACCTGTTTCACATGAACATCGAGGAAGCCAACTTGGCCGATGCGCTTCGGTCGGGAAAGGGGGCTATCGGTCACGTTCATTTTGTTGACTCCAATCGTCAGGCAGCCGGCCTGGGGCACATGGACTACGGGCCTATCGCCGCAGCCCTCGAAGAGATTCGGTACTCAGGCTACCTATCGGCTGAAGCATTTCCTATCCCCGACTCGGACACCGCTGCCCAGCGGACCATCGAGGCGTTCCAAAAATATTTTCGATAGCCAGCGGGCTCAGCGTCCGTACAACTCCCAAGTAGTACCCTCCCAATATTGCAACACTTTGGAATAACTGATGACATCTGAAAAGCAGGAAGATCGTTGTGTGACGCTCGGGTTGGCGCCCAGTTTTGGATTTGGAGATCGTATTGGTCTGGCCACGCCAGGGCATGTGGAAGCCATGAAGCGAGCTGGAGCCGGCATTGAACCCATTTTTCCACAGCAGTCGATTCGCGAAATGACGCGTACCCGGCGTACGGCCAACCAAGTCATGGATGATGCGCTCGCTGGCGCACGCGCTGCCGGCTGGACCGGGCGGATCGGAGCGGACGCAGATCATCTCAAGACGTCCGCAGATGTCGACGTGACCGCGGCGGTAGGCTTCACCTTCTTTACGATTGATCCATCGGACGATGTCGATCAACAGGCGGACGACTATGACGAAGTGACGTTGCGCGAAAAGTTTGCAGGGATCCGGCAGGCCGTTGCCTGGTATGCCGGCTATCTGGGCCGGACAATCGAGCTGACTAGCGGTAAGAAGATCGAATTGGACGAACAGGCCTGCATGCGAGCCGCTGTAAAGTATGGTCCGGCCATTAACAAGGCTTTGGAGCTGGGCGATTACATTCGCAGCGTGAATGAGGCGGCCGGTCGTGACTACGAAATTGAGCTGTCCGTTGACGAAACGGATCAGCCCACCACCTTGGCTGAGCACTACATCATCGCCGACCAATGCCTTCAAGGCGGAATGAAGTTGGTCAGCTTGGCCCCTCGTTTTATCGGTGAGCTGGAGAAGGGAGTGGACTACAAGGGCGATGTGACGGCTCTCGAAGTCTCGCTGAGAGATCACGCGGCCATCGCTCAGTTGCTCGGTCCCTACAAGCTGAGCCTCCACTCAGGTTCGGATAAACTCTCGATGTACGCCGCACTGGCCCGCGCCACTGGAGGCCGTTTTCACGTCAAGACAGCCGGCACCAGCTATCTGGAGGCGCTGCGCGTCGTGGCGCGACACGACGAGCCGCTATTTCGGCGCATCGTCCAGTTTGGCCGGTCCCGCTACGATACCGACAAAGCCACTTACCACGTGTCTGCCACCAACGAGGCGGTACCCGCCGACTCGAGCCTCGATGGTGACCAACTCGAGCAAGTCTACTTAGAACGCTGGGCCGACGTTCCCCGGGGCGTAGGATTCACCGAGCCTGGTCGCCAAATCTTACACTGTACCTTTGGCTCGACGCTGACCGACCCAGAACTGGGACCGGCTGTCCGGGCCGTGTTGGAGGCCCATCCCGATACCTATACGGAAGTGCTAGCAGACCACTTTGCACGGCACTTGGACGCGTTGCGGGCTGGAATGCAATAGGATACGCGGTGAACCGGTCCGGCCCTCCTGCCGGGAACCCGCTGTGCGGGGAGGGTGAGAGTTGGTAAACGTTGCGTAGCAATAACCCAGAGCGTGCAGGTTGGTTCCGTGGTGCGTCGCGCTCGCTCGACTGAACAACGAGTTTGTTGATTGGACACGCACTGGGCCCATGCGGCTCGCACCAAAAGCCGCGCGATCCGGTTGCGGCCGGGGTCTACCAGAGACATGCCTTACAAGGACCAGGTGGAGCAGTTATGAAAACGTTAGATTCACGTTGGCCGGTTTTGTTACTTTTCGCCTCGCTGAGTGTGCAGGCTCAGGCGGCGGAAAAGCCGAATTTCCTGTTGATTGTGACGGACGACCAGGCCCCCGAGACGCTCGGTTGCTACGGCAACGAGGTCTGCCGGACACCGAACTTGGATCGACTGGCCGAGGAGGGCATGGTCTTTCACGACGCGCATCACATGGGCGCTTGGAAAGGCGCCGTGTGTACCGCCTCACGAACGATGATTATGACGGGACGGACCGTTTGGAATATCCCCGGTGCGACCGGCCCAGGCCTGAAGTTTCCCAAAGACTTTCGCAACCAAGTCGCCCGAGATTCCTTCCCCGCTGTCTTTAATCGAGCCGGCTACGATACGTTCCGCACGTGCAAGCGAGGCAATAGCTTCGAGGAGGCAAACCAGCTGTTCTCCACCAGCCGAATTGCATCGAAGCGGAGCGGAACGGAAGAGGGAGGAAGCGCCTGGCATGGCGATCAGGTCATGGAGTATCTTCGGCGGCGGCAGGCGTCGCGCGACCAGGAACCGTTTTTGATTTACTTTGGGTTCTCCCATCCCCACGATCCTCGCAATGCTCCGCAAGCGTTGGCTGAGAAGTATGGCGCGGACAATAGCGGACCTGCGGAAAAGCCTAATCCGAACGCACCTCCCTTGCAGATCAACTACCTGCCCCGGCATCCGTTTCATCACGGACATCCGGGCCTGCGAGATGAAGAAAAGGTGCAAGGTGTCCTGACGCGCCGGGATGAAGCTACGATTCGGAACGAGTTGGGACGCGAGTACGCCTGCATCGAAAACATCGATACGCAAGTAGGTCGAGTGCTCGACCAGCTGCAGGCGATGGGAGAACTCGACCACACCTACATCATTTTTACGGCCGATCACGGCATCGCGGTTGGGCGGCACGGGTTGACTGGAAAACAGAATCTGTACGAACACACTTGGCGAGTACCATTGATCGTGAGTGGCCCGGGCATTCAGGCCGGTAGCGAAGCGTCCGGTTACGTCTACCTGCTCGATGTGCTGCCAACGCTGTGTGATTTGGCCGGCGTGGATATCCCGGCTTCGGTCGAAGGTAAAAGTTTTCGCCGAGTGCTCGAGGGAGAATCCGACCGCATCCGCGACGTGATGTATGGTGTTTACTGCGGAGGCACCAAGCCTGGAATGCGTTCGGTCAAGACGGACGGTTGGAAGCTGATCAAGTACGACGTGCTCGACGGTCAGGTGCGCGAGACTCAGATGTTCAATCTCCGCGAGAATCCACGTGAATTCTTGGTCGAACACCAGGCCGCCGACGTTGTGCAATTGTTGGGGCACCAACCCGATCCCGGGCAAGTCAACTTGGCAGACCATCCCGAGTTCGCCGAGCAGCGCCAGAAGCTCGAAGGGCTACTTCAGTCAGAGATGCAGCGACTAGGCGATCCCTACGAACTGAAATAGGGCTGCTCGGACGCAAGCCGGAGGCTTTATCCTGCCGGTGCTCCGCCGCTGAAGGCGCCGGTGGATCTGAGACAGCTCCACCTACGCGCTTGGAGCGCTTAACGCTGCATCAGGAGCACGACGATGAGTACCACGAGCAGAACGAGTGCCAGCACGGATAACGCAGCGATCATCAACATGTAATTACGTTTGCGCCGAAGCTTTCGAGCGGCGCGGTTTTTCTCGCTCAGCGAAAGTGAGGGCGTTGCGGGACCGGTCGCGGGTTGCTCGGTCACTGAGTCCTGAGGAAAAGGCGTAGCCGATGGCGCGGCTGCCGGAGCGTCATCGGCGGGCATCTCGCGCTGGAAGTAGTCTTCGAAGACTTGTCCTGCCAGCAGCCACTCCGGCCATCCGTCTCGCCAAACCAAAGAGTCTGCCGTGACGCGGTTCTCAATCAGCCACTGCATGAACGCCTCGCTCGGCGCCGGACCATACTGCCCTCCGGAGGCTGGGCGCACGTACCAGGCCACGCCGGGAGCCTCCGCCAACGCCCCCGGAAGGGCCTGCTTGGGTTCGAGCTGAGGCGGCTCAGCCGGAGGCGTCTCTGGTGGACTTGGCGCAGACGCCTCAGGCGTGCCAGCGGATGTTCCCGGCAGCTCGTTGGCAGGCTCGGATGCGGCTGAACGTGAAGCGGTAGCGGGGCCGGCGGGAGGCTGTTGCTCCTTCGCGGGTGCCGGCTCAGCAGCCAACTCCTCTCGGCCGGCTGCCTGTGCGGAGCTAGCCATGGCAACCTCCAACGGCAGATTGACATCCAACGATACCTCGGCGTCGGTCAAGGGCACACGAAAACTCCCCTGGCACTTGGGACACTTGCCTCGTTTTCCCGCTAGAAAATCCTTCACGTGCAGTTCGTGTTCGCAGTGATGGCAACGAAAACGAATTCCCACTCTAAGGCTCCTATGTCATTCAGTTTGTCGCTGCAAAACAGTTCGTGGCTCAGGATGTTCAGCCGCTGCATCCACGGTGCGCTACCGGAAGTTGTCGTGACAGTCAGCGCAACTTTGGCCGAGTTTTCCACTTGCCTGACGAGCAAGCTCCGCGTCGTTGGTCTGGACCGCCAAGCCAATCTGCTGAGCTTGCCTGATCATCTCTTTCGCAAATGCAACATAATCATCGTCCGTGGCGTCGGGCATTTCCTCTTCCATTGCGACTTTACCCAAAACCGCGATTAATTCGGCATACCGCTGCAGCTGTTCCCGGTTTTCCTCAAACGCGGATTGGCTACCGGTGTAGTTGGACACGTGCTCCTGCTGAGCCCACTGGAGCAACTGCATCAACGGGACTCGGTCAATCAGCTTCGACCAATCGGTCTCCGATCTGGCTTCACCGGCGAGCGGCGAACCGTTTAGCAGATCATCCAAGTCCAGCATGCGTTTTTTAGCCTCTTGGTAGACTTGGTCCGAGCCAACCTTCGTATTGGCCGCAACCCGGCTGAGTAACTCTCGGGCGATGGCCGCGCTCTTCTTCCAACGCACATCTCCGGGGTAAGTTTCGATAATCGCAAAAAGGAGTGCTTGAAGTGAGAATTCTTTTCTGGCGCTCGCAAAACCTCCTCCCTTGAACGCTGCCGGAGTGGTTACCACGCGATCCAGACGCAGTTTTGCCCCTTTGATTAGATCTTCCAGCGCGTCGGGGGAGATCAGATTCTTCCACGCCATCGGGTCCCGAGAATCATTCGGGTCCTGGGAGTTGCTGCCCCCGGGCTGGGGAACTACCTGATCGGGCGTACTGGCTGCTGTCCTCAGAGCGGATTGGGCACTTGGCAACTCGCCCTGGAGCAGGCTGGCGGCGTCGGAAAAGAACACACCGCCAAACTGTCCGTCCTGGAAATCGGGTGCCTTGGCCCGCTGCGGCTTGCGCGAGCTTTGAGCGGGGAGCGGTGCGGCGAGGCAGAGCACGATCCCTAGCGCGATCCAGCTGGCAAGCGCAGGGCGTTCTCGGGAATCTATCATCGGCAGAGTCAAGTTTGGCGGACTGTCTAGCTACGGTTCGTTAGCCGGGTTCTATCACAACCTCTCAATTATACACCGTCGGAAGAGCGCTGCGTTACCGGCAAAATCTGACCAATAGGTCGTCGGTAAGGATTTGGTAAAATTTGCCGGCAGATAGTTTGTCGTGATCTCCTCGCGCTGATCGATAGCCGCTGTATCGGCAGCAAAATAGGATGACCGCTCACGCTCTGAGCTGGCCGAGAGACGAATGAGATTTGCGGTCAACGGCCATGGATGGGGTTCGAACTGGCTAACGTAAGGTCGCATTGCCCGCGCAACATGCAAGGAATCCCACTGCGCCGCGAAAGTCGGCACTCGTCACCGGCGTCTTCTGCCCGAGAGACCCGCCTGTGCCGCGTCCGTCTGGGAGAGGCTTCGGATGACTTCCGCCGGTCGAGCGTCCTTTCTTGCCAGTCCACGAATGCTACCTATCCAGCTCTCCGTGCGCTTGGAAGAGAGTAGTTCCTAGGAGTCCGATCATGGTCATGGCCCATCCCCACTTCCTGCTGTTCTGCGATACCCATGTCTCAGGTGATTCCGGCCAAGGCTCGGCGTCGTACTCGCCCGGGCAGGGTGCCGGTCGCTGGCACTTCGTGCTCGAGCGACTCGATGGGCCCGAACGATTGGAGGCGACCGATGCTGAGTCGGCGACCAGTCGCGACCGACTCGCGCTGCTGTCCGTCGTTCGCGGTCTGGAAGCGATTGAACAACCCAGCAGCGTCACGCTGGTAACGACCAGTCGCTACGTGTCACGTGGCCTGCGATATGGTCTGACGACCTGGCGCGAGGCCGACTACACCTGGGAGCGTTTTGGCTCGCAGATACCGATTCGAAACGCCGACCTGTGGCGGCGAATCGATGGGGCGATGCAATATCACGCAGTGACCTGCCGATTGATTCAGTCCGCATTGCCGGAAGAGAGAGCACGAGCAGCCACCGGGGCGGAAGGGCACGCAAGTACTGGCCCTGCGGCGGAGAATCTTGCCGTCGGTAACGCCAACGGCTTGGCGGCCAGGACATCGTGGGATTCCACGTCTGCGGATGCCCGAAATCAGCCGGTCAACTGGTGGCACCAGGCGTCCGCATCAATCCGGCGGTGGAGTGGAAGAATCCAGGCAAAACCAGCCTTTTATGGAACTTAGATCGCGGTCGGCGGGCCTCCAAGTCCTGACGGCTTGCGTCAATCGGGTTATAACATTTACACAACGGGAGAAGGATGTGCGAACTCAGCTGTCGTTACAAGGGATCAGTCGCTTAGTCGAAGGAACCTTAGAGAACCCAGCCCAGCTACTCGGCCCCCATCGGGTCAACTACGGTGAACGCCAAGCGGTTTCGGTTCGAGCTTTTTTGCCTGACAGTGAGCAAGTATGGTTGGTAGATCAGGAGCATCGCAATGTACGGCCCATGCGTCGCATTCACCCATCCGGATTCTACGAGGCCATTTGCCCCTCCGACCAATCCGACTCCTCAAGCTATCGACTTCGCGTCGCTTCCAAGAACGGCGATATAACTGAGATGCATGATCCCTACGCTGTCGAACCTTTGCTCTCTGAGTTCGATCTATTCCTGTTCGGCGAAGGCCGCAACTGGCAAATGTACAACAAGCTCGGAGCGCATCAGCGGACCGTCGATGAGGTATCCGGGGTCAACTTTGCTGTCTGGGCTCCGAACGCGGAGAATGTCCAAGTCATCGGCGATTTCAACTATTGGGATGGCCAGCAGCACCCCATGCGGAAGCACATTCCGGCAGGTGTCTGGGAACTGTTTGTGCCCAACATCGGCGCCGGCGAAAAGTACAAGTTCAGGATCAAAATGCAGGGTGGGCATACGATCGATAAGACCGATCCCAATGGCTTCTATGCCGAGCTGCCGCCCCGCACTGCGTCGATCGTGACGCCGCTGGATAACTATACCTGGAACGATTCTGCCTGGCTCAGCCGCCGAGAGGGTCGCGATCCACTGCGCGATCCGATCAACATCTACGAACTGCACCTGGGTAGCTGGCGCCGGGATCCCGAAGGCCATCACGGCTGGATGAACTACCGCGATATTGCACACCAGTTGGTGACTTACTGCCAGGAAATGGGCTTTACGCACGTGGAACTGATGCCGATCAGCGAGCATCCGTTTACCGGCTCCTGGGGCTACCAAACCGTCGGCTACTTTGGCGTCACCAGCCGTTTTGGTACGGCCGAAGACTTCATGTACTTCGTCGACCACTGCCATCAAAACAACATTGGTGTTCTGCTCGACTGGGTGCCCGCCCACTTTCCCAAAGACGGTCACGGACTGAAGAACTTTGATGGTTCGGCCCTGTACGAACACGCCGACCCGCGACAGGGAGAACACCCGGACTGGGGCACGATGATCTTTAACTACGGACGGAACGAAGTCCGAAACTTTCTGATCTCCAACGCGCTGTTTTGGCTCGACAAGTACCACATCGACGGATTACGGGTTGATGCCGTCGCCAGCATGCTCTACCTGGACTACAGCCGCAACGAAGGAGAATGGGTTCCCAATGCCTACGGTGGCCGAGAGAACCTGGACGCCATTCACCTGTTGCGCGAGTTCAACGAGCAAGCTCACGGACAGTATCCGGGAATTCTGACCCTGGCAGAGGAATCGACCGCCTGGCCGGGCGTCAGTCAGCCCACCAGCTGCGGCGGCCTCGGATTCTCCATCAAGTGGAACATGGGCTGGATGAATGACACGCTGCGATACATGCGGCATGAACCCATTCACCGCCAGTATCATCACGATGAGCTGACATTCAGTCTGATTTACGCGTTCACGGAGAACTTTGCGCTGCCCTTGTCGCACGACGAGGTAGTCCATGGCAAAGGTTCCTTGATCAGCCAGATGTCAGGCGACCTGTGGCAGAAGTTTGCCAACCTGCGTTTGCTCTACTCGTACATGTGGACGCACCCCGGCAAGAAGCTCCTGTTTATGGGAAGCGAGCTAGCCCAGTGGCATGAGTGGGATTATGACTCGGAAATCCAATGGGACCTGCTGGGGTGGGACACGCATAGCGGCGTGAAGAAAATGCTGAGTGACCTCAATCATATGGTGGTTCGCGAGCCCGCTTTGCACGAGGTCGACTTCGATGCGGATGGTTTTGAATGGATCGACTGCATGAATCGCCATGACAGCGTCATTAGTTTCATGCGGAAAGCCGAGGATCCCGAAGACTTTGTCATTGTCGCCTGCAATTTCACTCCCGTCGTTCGCGAAGGCTATCTCATCGGCGCCCCCAAAGAGGGCTTCTATCGAGAGATTTTCAACAGCGATTCGAACTTCTACGCCGGTAGCAACGTGGGCAATTACCCAGGCTGCAACGCAACCGACAAGGCCCATCACGGTCGCCCCGCTTCGTTGAAAGTCGATTTGCCGCCGCTGGCAACCGTGGTGTTTAAACCGGAATAGTCCGCTCTGAGTTGGAGTCCATGCCGCGCCTAACGCCGCTGTTTTTGGTGCCAGTACCGTCGGTGGCCTGAGAGTTTTCCAATCCCGCAAGACTTTCACGAAGGGAAAGAACATGGCATCGCCTCCCCTGGTGCCGGCAAACTGGCAGCTCCCAGAGGATTTTCGACGGCGACTCGGTACAAGCGTTGGCCGGCAACGGCTGATGACCC
>JANQJJ010000441.1 GCA_028281725.1 Pirellulaceae bacterium
TCGGAGAGAACGAGCTATCTCCTGGTTTGATTAGACTTTCACTCCTCCCCACAAGTCATCCCCTCGGTTTTCAACCCAAGTGGGTTCGGTCCTCCACGCAGTTTAACCCACGCTTCAACCTGCTCATGGGTAGATCACCAGGTTTCGCGTCTACCGCCCGCGACATGTGTCGCCCTATTAAGACTCGGTTTCCCTATGGCTTCGCCCCTGAGAGGCTTAACCGAGCCACGAACGGTAACTCGCCGGATCATTTTGCTAAAGGCACGCCGTCACACGTTAAATCGTGCTCCGACAGCTTGTAGGCACATGGTTTCAGGTTCAGTGTCCTCCCCTAGCCGGGGTTCTTCTCACCTTTCGATCGCTCTACTTAGTTCACTATCGGTCATCAGAGAGTATTTAGCCTTACGGGATGGTCCCCGTAGATTCAGTCGGAGTTTCACGTGCTCCGACCTACTCAGGTATCCTTCGGGAGATTCAAAGCTTTCGCGTACGGGACTGTCACCCTCTATGGTGTGCCGTATCCAGGACACTTCCGCTAGCCAGAATTTTGTAACTCCCATGTGAAAGACCCTACAACCCCGCTCGGGAAACCCTCACGGTTTGGGCTATTCCGCTTTCGCTCGCCGCTACTTACGGAATCGATTTTTCTTTCTATTCCTCCAGGTACTTAGATGTTTCAGTTCCCTGGGTTAGCCACTCGCACCTATGGATTCAGTACGAGCTAATTCGGGAATCTCGGGATTAACACTCGTTTGTCAGCTCCCCCAAGCTTTTCGCAGACTTCCACGCCCTTCATCGCCTTCTGATGCCAAGACATCCCCCATGCGCCCTTAGTAACTTGACCACCGAAATTTCGAACTCTCACCACCATCAATTCCCAAAAGAAATCAGAAACGGTTCGAAGCTGAAGCATCGGTGTTGTTAGGTTGATCTTCCTAACATGTTTTGCACTTTTCGGTCGCCAACGATCCCGCAGGATTGCCGGCCCCCGCCAAAGCGACTTTCTCAGCGCTCGCTTTCAAATCGGTAACCAACAAAGTCATTTAGTCCAGCCCATGGGGCTGGCCCGCCTGATTTTGGTGGCTCCAGCGTCGTGTTGTGCAATCTGCTTCGAGATCAAAGATCCGAGGCATTTGCACAGTTTAGATGCCTATTACCAATCAACCCAATTGTCAAAGATCAGCGTGTCTCCCAGCCGAGGTTTTACCCTCAAGGGAGCCCAGTAATTTACGCTCGTGACAAGGCTTAGTCAACGGCAAAACTTAATAATTTAAGTCGTGCGTCGCTTCGGCAAGATGCCCGAACGTGGAGCGGCAAATCATCTCGATTTTCCGCCGCACCGCAAGTCCCTTCGCAGGAATTCCCGCTCAAAGAGTAAGAATGTCTGCCAGTGACCTGCGGTGCTACCGGCTATCGCTAGCCGAAGTGGAGGTGAACGGACTTGAACCGATGACCCTCTGCTTGCAAAGCAGATGCTCTCCCAACTGAGCTACACCCCCGAGTGCTTAACCAAGAAGTATGAAGGAGGAGGTAGGAATACGCAATTCCTCATCCGGCCTTTCACTGTGTTCGCTTTCGAATTTTCCCGATCGAATCCCCTGAAGGCCGTCTTCCGGCGATCGCTTCTTCCCTCCGTTTTCCACCGCGTTTTCTCGCTTCCGGACATCCAGGAAAAAGTGGGCGCGCCAGGATTCGAACCTGGGACCTCGTCGTTATCAGCGACGCGCTCTAACCAACTGAGCTACGCGCCCATTCGACGCCACCGGTAGGCCTCGCTCTGCCAACGCCGGCCTGGATTGACTGGTCGCCGGCAGCCTCAAACCACGGCGGACCAAAAACCTGGCCAGCCGTTTCCGGGCGGTTGATTCGAATGGTTCGCTGACAGGAGAATGCCATTTTTGCCTGCGCCCCTCTCAGCTAGACTGGAAAATCCTAGCCAAAGGTTCGGGGCTGTCAAGCATTCTGCATGCTTTCAGGGGCCTGCCAGAGTGCCGAATTGACAGGATCGGCTCGCGCGGCAAACAGACTTGAGCCAAGTCGATTCAAGCCGGTGCAATCCGCCCGGTCCCCGTACCGCAGCTGTAAACATCGATTCGCGCCGGCCGGCCGAATTGCTACAAAGACAGCCAGCCCCACTTCCGATACTCGGGGTGGTCGCAAGCGAGCATACGAAACTAGACACAACGGAACACGTGACCAAGGAGCCGGTGGGAATGCACTGCCAGTCTCAAAATCAGATCGAATTCAGTTTCTGGATAGGGCCGGCCCAGGCCGCCATGGCGGTGGTTCTGGCAGGTGCCCTGCTGACTCCTGCCGCAGCCGCGGAGCCCTCGGGTCAGCTGAGCAAAGCGCTCTCTTACAAGCCCAGGCAGGAGGACGTTCAGTACGAACAGGTCACCCGGGAGGAAATGGAGAATTGTTCCATTGAAGAGGTGGCTCGCGCCGATGGCAAAGGGTTCCTGGTAGCCGGTCCCGGGGGGCAGCCCCTGAGGTGGTTTGCCGATACGAACGAGGACAATCGTCTCGATCGCTGGAGCTACTACGACGCCGGAGTCGAGGTGTATCGTGAATTAGACACAGATTTCAACGGAACCGCGGACGAGTACCGTTGGCTCAGCACCCAAGGATTGCGGTGGGGGATCGACCGGGATGAGGACGGCGAGATTGACGCCTGGAATATGATTTCCGCCGAGGAAGTCACCGCCGAAGTGGTGCGCGCGGCCGCCAGCGGTGATGACGAGCGTTTTAGTCGGCTGCTGATTAACGAGGCCGAGATTCAGTCACTCGGATTGGGGCAGGAAAAGGTCGAACTGCTTGAGCAGCGCGTGGCCGACGCCCGTGAACAGTTCGCGGCCTGGGCCGGCGGGCAGAACGTGGTCACCAGTAAGAGTCGCTGGACGAACTTCGGGGCCGACAAGCCGGGTATCGTTCCCGCCGGTACGGATGGTTCGGAAAAGGATGTGGTGGTCTACGAAAACGTCGTGGCTCTGCTCGAAGACAACGGAGAAGCCAAGCAGCTCCTGGTGGGCACCATGATTCAGGTCGGAGCGACCTGGCGGCTGATGGATCTGCCCAAGGCGGTTAGCGATGGCTCGGTAATCTCCAGTAGTGGCATGTTCTTTTCGGCTTCCTTCTCTCCACGCAACCCGGCCGCGGCCGAGAACTCGGTTGGAATCAGCAAGGCGATGGAGCGTCTCGTGACCGATTTGCAGGAAGTGGATGCCCAGCTGCAAGCCGGAGAAGCCGACCCGGCAGTTTTGCAGGCCCGTCGAGCAGACGTGCTGGAGAAGTTGATTTCAGCTTCGGCCAGTGCCCAGGAGCGGGAGACGTGGATCCATCAATTTGCCGACACCGTCAGCGCCGCCGCACAGACCGGCGAGTATCCCGGCGGCGTGCGTCGCTTGCGGGACTTTATCAAGAAGTTGCCGTCTGTCGACGCGACCAATGACGACGTGGCTTACGTCGTGTTCCGGACACTCACGGCCGATCACAACCAAAAGATGCAGGATCCCGAGGCCGATTACGACCAAGACGATTACGAGAGGCTCCAAAAGGATTATCTGGCTGACCTGGAGAGCTTTGTCCGCAAGTATCCTCGGAGCGACGATTCGTCCGAAGCGATGATCCAGATCGCCCTTTCCGCCGAGTTTTCAGGAGATATCAAGACGGCCGAAAAGTGGTACTCCCAAGCCAGCGCGGGAGGGGATTCGACGCTCGCCAGTCGCAAGGCGGCCGGGGCGTTGCGGCGGTTGAAGTTGGTCGGTAAAAAATTTCAACTGCAGGGTAAGACACTCGATGGCCGCGCTTTTAACTCGACCAGCTATCTCGGTGGCCCAGTCGTCTACCATTGCTGGGCCAGCTGGTGCGATGGCTGTAAGGCGGAGATGCGAGCTCTGAAGGAGTTGCAGGCCAAATACGCGAATACCAAGCTGCGTATCGTTGGCATCAATCTGGACAACAGCGCCGACCTGGGGAGTGAGTTCCTCAAGGGGAGTCCTTTTCCTTGGGTGCATCTCTTCTACGAAGGCAGTTTGGATAGCCAACTGGCCGTTGTCTACGGCATCTTGACTTTGCCGGTAAACGTCATCGTTGATAAAAAGGGGCAGGTGGTAGAGACCGGCGTCCACTGGACCGAACTGGACGGCGTGCTGGAAGGGCTCGTCCGGTAACCGTCGGCAGAATTCCTGACGACCGGGCTTCCGATCGACTTTCCATGCGGCGTGATGCCAGTGCTTCACGCCGCATTTTTTGTAGCCCTCCCGCCTGGCAGCGCATGGTCTTCGGGGGCACGGAGAAGTGCCTTTTCTTTTCGGTTTTTCCAAGATTCGCTCAAGTTTGGCGTGTCGGAGCAGGGCTCGGCTTTGGTATCACCATTGCCGTAGAGAAAAGGCTTGGCGCTCTTGATCGAAAGGAGTCGACGATGGAGCGGTTGATCGATTGCGTCACTTATTGCTCGGCGCTGCTGGTACCCCTGCTGGCCGTATGGGCCATTACCTGTCTGTACGTCTTGCGGTCAGGCTATTCGTGCCATGTGACGCAGGTGGTGTACTTTGCTGCGTTGCTGCTGATCGCTGGGATCACCATTCGAACCGTGATCGCTGACGACGGCTGTTGGTTAATCCATACGACCAGCTTGGGAATCATGATCGTGGCCGGAGTGATGAGACGCCCGGCAGAGGAAGGGACTTCTTCCCTGGTGGGCGAGTCGGTTTCTATGTACTAGCAATTGATGACGTTGACGGCCAAGCCTCCGAGGCTGGTCTCTTTGTATTTGCTTTGCATGTCGACACCGGTCTGGCGCATCGTCTCAATGACGCCGTCCAAGGAAACACGGTGGCTGCCGTCACCGTACAGGACGGCCAATCGGGCTGCATTGATCGCCTTGATGGCTCCCATGGCGTTGCGCTCGATGCACGGAATCTGGACCAGTCCGCCAATGGGATCGCACGTAAGCCCCAAGTTGTGCTCCATGCCGATTTCTGCGGCGTTCTCAATCTGGCCGGGAGTGCCGCCGAGTACGGCTGCCAGCCCGGCGGCGGCCATCGAGCAAGCAACACCCACCTCTCCTTGGCAACCCATTTCGGCGGCCGACAGAGACGCGTTGCGTTTGTAAAGCATGCCCACGGCGGCGGCTGTTTTCAAAAACGTGTGGAGGCCCTCGCGACTGGAGTCAGGCAAGAAGCGTTCGTAGTAGGCTGCGACCGCCGGAATGACTCCAGCCGCCCCATTGGTTGGAGCCGTAACGACCCGCCCGCCAGCAGCGTTCTGTTCGTTCACCGCCAGGGCGAAGAGGGTAACCCAGTCCATGCAATCCAGTGGGTCGCCCAGTGCCGAGGCATTCGGCGCCGAAGCGCTCGGTGTCGCATCGCCGAGTCTGCTGGGAGGGGCTGGTTGGGTGCCGGAGGGCTTCGCGCAAAGCCGTTGGTAGATTTCAGGAGCGCGTCGCCGAATGCCCAGTCCACCCGGCAGGATTCCCGTGGTGCGGCAGCCCGTCTCAATGCAGCCGCGCATCACGCTCCAGATCTCGTCCAGCCGCTGAGCGATTTCCTCTTCGGAGCGAAACGACAGTTCATTGCGATGGACAATGTCACTGATGCTGAGGTTCTGCGTCCTGCAAATGCCGATCAGCTCCTCGGCAGATCGAAATGGAAAGGCGACTTCCGGGGGGCAGTTTTGCTGGTCTGCGGCATCGGAGGCGCCATGGCTGTCGACGACAAAACCGCCACCGACCGAAAAATATTCTCGAGTCAACAGCGCCGTACCGCCGGCGCGTCGCGCGGTGCAGCGAATTCCGTTGGGGTGTTGAGGGAGTACCTGCGATCGATGCAGAATCAGGTCACAGGAGAGGTCGAAGGCAATTGCGTGCTTGCCTAGCCACTCGAGCCGCTTTTCGGTGGCGATTCGGGTGAAGCGCGCGTCGATCGACTCAGGGTCCACGGTGCGCGGATCTTCGCCGCACAGCCCCAGGACCACTGCACGATCCGTATGATGGCCGATGCCGGTTAGTGCCAGAGAGCCGTATAGCTCGACTACGATGCCAGCCACTTCGGCGGCAGCGCAGGCCGTGTCCAGTTCGCGGACGAACCGCCGGGTCGCGAGCATCGGTCCGACCGTGTGAGAACTGCTGGGGCCGATACCGATTTTCAGAAGATCAAAAAGGCTAATCACGTTGGGCCACAGCTGGATGGACTGAGATGCCGGAACCAGGTCAGCCAGACTGCCTAGCGTCGACGCTTTTTGACTTTGCGTTGCGACTTGCGGCTTCCTCGCTGAGTCGATGATTTGACAGCCGGCTTGTCGAGCATCTGGACCAGTTCTTGAAAGCGACCGGTCGGTTTTTCTTTACCGGAGTCTTCGCCGCCACGGCGTTTCTTTTTGCTGGGGCCGGTTTTGGGTTCAGCCGCATCGTTGTTCGCCGGTGGAGCCGATTCGCTACTGGCTGTGGCGCCGCCTGCGGCGCCGGTGGTTGGCGGCGTGAAGCGCTTGACCAGTTTGCGTTCGACCAGCGACCACAAGCTGGAGGTGACGAAGTAGATGCAAAGGCCGCTAGGGACTTTGAAGAAGAGAACGCCCATGAAAATGGTCATGACTTGCATCATGTTTTGGGTCATACGCGTCTGGTCATCGGTAGCCTTGGGCATCAGCATTTTTTGCTGCAGTAGGAACAGACCCACGGTCACCATCGGCAAGATATTGAAATAGGGTCCCAGCCAACCGGTTCCACGTCCGGCGATAAACTCCGGCATCCAGCCGCTCCAGTCCAGGAGCATGTCGGGGCCGGCCAGGTTGGAGCACCAGGATAATCCCGGTATCAGGGGCTCTTGCCGCAGCGAAATGTCCACGCTCAGGCAGCGGTAGAGGCCGATGAAAATCGGCAGCTGGATGAACATCGGCAGGCAGCCGGCTAGTGGCTTGAAGTTGTGCTTGGCGTAGAGCTCCTGCATCGCCTTGGCACGCTTCTCCATGTTGTCTTTATGCAGGTCGTTGATACGTTTGAGCTCGGGCTGCAATTCTTGCATCCGCTGAGCGTTCATGGCCGCTTTGCGGCCGAGCGGGAACATCAGCGCGCGGACCATGACGGTCAGCAACACGATGGCCAGCCCATAGTTGCGAACGATGGCATGGAAGAAATGGAGGATGGCCCCGAGCGGCTTGGCGATCCAAGGAAACCAGCCGTACTCAATCGCTCGGTCCAGTCCGTGGCTTGCCAGCAGATCCGCATCCTTAGGGCCGACAAAGACGTGATACCGTTGGCTGAGCTCTCCTCCAGCCGGAATGGTTTTTTCGTTGGTATCGATCCAAAACGAGATGTTACCGGCTTGCGACTGAGCTTTCTGCAGTTGGGCCGGATTGGCTACGGCCATCGCAGCTGAGCCACTGAGGTTGGCGAGCGAAGACGGTTCGTCGGCATAGGGCAGTAGCGAGGCATTAAAGTACTGTGAATCGAGGCCAATGTATTTCAGATTGCGTGCCGCAGCGGGCTCGTTGTCCGAAAAAAGCGTCGTCGGTAGTCCCTGGGGTTCCCGAAGTCCGCCGCCGGGTGGGGCCGCTTGGACGCCGCCGCCCGTCTGCTGAGTCCTGGCTTGGTCCACGATCTGTCGGGTCGTGGCCAGGCGATGTCCCTCGGCATCAGTGTTGTAGATGACATCTCGTTGGCCCGCACCAGAGAACATGTAAGGGCTGATTTTTACCGAATACCACCAGCCTTCGAGCGTTAGGCCGGTCAATCCCTCCTGGCGAAACGAAACGTTCACCTCGGCATCGTTCCGGTTGACGAGCAGTGTTTCCAGATCCAGCAAGTATCCATCGTTGGCATCACTGGCCGGTAAAAGTCGATAGCGTTTAACGATATCGAGCTGCGAGGGACGACCGGTGCCCGCCAAGAAACTGTCCAGCGGCAGACGGAACTCGACCCCCTCGCCGCCAGGAACGGCCAGCGGTTGTACCGCCCAGTCGATGTCCAGCGTCTCCAGCAGTGCGGGTAAGGCCGTTTTGCCGGGGGGGATACGAGTGGAGTTGATTGAGCCAAGTGTGGTCAGCAATCCCGGACGCCGGTAGTTGCCGGCCACCAATTCAGAACGGCACGGCCAGGTTCTGAGGATGTCCAGTGGAGCTTCCGACAGCGTGACGCTGTACTTCAGCGACGTGGGTTGTCCGCCGACAGATCGCTGGATGACCAAGTCGACGCTTTGGCCTGGCTTGGTCTTTGCCAGAGCTTCTTCTAGCGATTGTAACGTGTCGACCGACTGACCAGCGAGTTCGACCAGAATGTCGTCGACCTGAAGACCTGGGGCCGCTTCACCGGAGGTAGCGGATGCGGCGGGGGAACCATCGGGAATCGTGCGAACCTTGAGCCCGCCAATCGCCTCTTTCAGGCCCAGGTATCCTAGGTAGCCCCCGTCGTGTTCGAGGGCACGGTACTGGAATTTGCCCGGCCGCTTCTGCCCCACCAGCTCCGCCTGCTCGAGCGCTGCCCCACGTGACGTGAGAGTCACCAGCAGTTGGTAACGCTTGGCCGGGTCCATTGAGCCGAGTGTGATCGCTTTTGACGGATTCTGAGGTTTACCGCTCTCAGGCTCACCGTCGATTTCGGCAGCACCAATTTCCGCCCGCGGCTCTGCGTCGTCACCTTCGTTGCGCATTAGTGGGTCGGCATTGGGAGCGGCTTGTTTTGCCGCTGGCGGTTGTTTGGGAGGCGCTACCTGGGCACGCATGCTCAAGTAAAGAAAGCACAAGGCCGTGGTTAGCATCAGCCAAGTGAAGAATCTTCGATCCACGTCGGGGTCTCGATCTGCTGGGGGACCGGCTGCGCTGGGAGCCGGGAATTCAGGACATCCACATGCGGTAAGTTGGGTAGAGATGCAGTCGCTTATTCTGCCGCTGCCCGCTGTTCTTGGCTAGGCCAACCAAGAAGCAGGCCCATAGATGGGGCAAATATGGCGCCGGCTGCCGGGATTTTCATGTTCTGAGGCCTCTAACGACCAAGACTAGCCCCAGCACGCACAGCATGTAAGCAGCGAGAACCACGTTCGCTACGCCTCCTTGGATCAGTGTGACCAGCAGGGCGCCCAGGAATGTCGTGTTGTCTCGGGCGTCGATGGATCCGGACGATCGGAAGGTAACCAGGGGCCCTAGATGCTGGGCCAGTTGGATCGAAAATACGCCGCAAATCACGTCCAGCGTTGCTCCGACCGGGAAAATTACGGAAATCGCGACCCGGGTCATATAGCCAATCTTGAGGGTCAGCCGCACCGCGGGATTGCGTCTCCAGCCGTGACCTTGCGTGAATTGGTCTGCCAGGGTGTATCCGCAGATGAAGGTCACGATTCCCAGCAACATGGCCGCTACCTGATCGCCGGCGATGGTACCGAGTCCCCAAGCAAAGCTGGGGGCCGCGCTGAGCGTGCAAATGCCGCTCCAAAGACCCAGGGACGCCAGCCAGGAGCGGCGCGGGTTGGGCGGTCCGGGGACTGCCACCGCCTCACGCCGCGCTGGGATGCTCGCCGCCGACGGGGGAGCGAATGGGTTGAGCTCGTCTTCCTCGGTGGGCATTCAGCCAAGTCCTTGGTGGTGGGCCTATCCGGCGCGGAACTGTCAATTTGGCAAGCCAGCAGTTTCTGGTGACTGGCCACCTTAAAAAGCTTGGGAAACTGATTGCGAGCGTTCTGCCGGCGCCCGACATGCCGTCTTCAAGCCCGTGTGGCACGGGCTTTGCATTGCGACCACCGCAAACGACCGCACTGCCAGAGTGACCCGGACGCCAACGCCCAGGATGACAGGAATCCAGGGCGACAACAGCCGTTCGGTGGGACCCATGTGACCCCGAGTGGCATGTAATCCCGAGTGGCTCTGTGCAGACCATTTTGATGATCGGTGGGATGGAATCTCACTGGCCGAACCCACCAGATGCGCGTTCCATTCACCAGCGCGACCCCACATTTAACACCTAGACGATCAAATTAACCGAATTCTCGAGTTCATAGAATTCTCAATCCACTTTGGAGGATATTGAACGTGGCAAAACAGATGGTATTCGATGACGACGCCAGGCAGCCCCTGTTGTCAGGCGTGTCCAAGCTCGCCAGAGCCGTTCGCAGCACTCTTGGTCCACGCGGTCGCAATGCGGTGCTCGACAAGGGGTGGGGCTCACCCAAAGTCACTAAGGACGGTGTCACGGTCGCCGAAGACATCGAACTGGATGATCCGTTCGAGAATCTCGGTGCTCAGCTCGTGAAAGAGGCGGCTAGTAAGACCAACGACGTTGCCGGTGACGGGACGACCACAGCGACCGTTTTGTCCGAGGCTATTTTCCGTGAAGGCCTGAAGATGGTCGCCGCCGGAGCGGATCCCATGGCGCTCTCACGCGGAATCTCCAAGGCGGTTGAAACCGTCTCTGCCGCTTTGACGAAGATGTCGATCAAGATCGACGAGAAGAGCAAGAAGGAAATTAAGCAGGTTGCGACGATTGCGGGCAACAACGATCCGACCATTGGCGACGTGCTGGCTGACGCATTCCTGAAGGTTGGCAAGGACGGTGTGATCACGGTCGAAGAGGGACGCAGCAGCGAGACCACCGTGGACGTGGTCGAGGGGATGCAGTTCGATCGTGGCTTCCTTTCGCCTCACTTCGTGACCAATGCGGACGAGGTTACCGTCGAGCTGGAAGATTGTTACATCCTGCTCTTCGAAGAGAAGATTAGCTCGAACAAAAAGATGATCCCGATCTTGGAAGCGGCGAGCAAGGCCAAGAAGCCGCTGTTGGTTATTGCTGAAGATGTCGAGGGCGAGGCACTGGCGACCTTAGTCGTCAACAAGATGCGAGGCATCCTCAGCGTGTGTGCCGTCAAGGCTCCAGGCTACGGTGATCGCCGCAAGGCAATCATGGGCGATCTGGGGGTCCTCTCCGGCGGCCAGCCCATCTTCAAGGATCTTGGAATCGATTTGGAAAGTGTCAAGTTGTCCGATCTTGGCCGGGCCAAGAAGGTTCGAATTACCAGCGAAGAAACGATCATCGTTGGCGGTGCCGGCAAGAAAGACGCGATTGCCGGTCGGGCCGATCAGATTCGACGCGAAATCGACAATACCGATAGTGACTACGATCGCGAGAAGCTCCAGGAGCGTCTGGCCAAGTTGGCCGGCGGGGTAGCTCAGATTTCTGTGGGAGCGGCTACCGAGACGGAGATGAAGGAGCGCAAGGCTCTGCTGGACGACGCCAAGGCTGCGACTCAGGCCGCTTTGCATGAAGGCATCGTGCCTGGTGGTGGCGTTGCCCTGGTTCGTTGCGAGGCAGCTTTGAAGAAGTTGGCGGTCGAAGGCGACGAGCACATGGGCGCCAATATCGTAGCCAACATACTCGATGGTCCCATGCGTGCGATTGCCAATAACGCAGGCTTGGACGGGGCGGTTGTGGTGAATCGCGTTCGTCAGCAGAAAGGCAAGACGGAGGGATACGACGCCAATGCAGATCGTTATACCGACATGGTAGCGGCAGGTATCATCGATCCAGCCAAGGTGGTGCGGACCGCATTGCAAAACGCTGCCAGTGTCGCTTCTTTGCTGCTGACGACCGAGTCGCTCGTTACCGAGATACCTCAAGAAGAGGAAGAGGCGGGCGGACACGATCATCATGATCATGGCATGGGTGGCATGGACCCGATGGGCGGCATGGGAGGTATGGGCGGAGGTATGCCCGGCATGGGTGGCATGGGCGGTATGCCTGGCATGATGTAGTCCCTTCCGGCGCTGGCGTCTGCAGGACGCCGATCATTCTGTCAACAAGTAAGTACGTCCAACAAATATAAGAACATCAATTACAACATTAGGAAAGTTTAGAAATGGCCAAAGTTAAGATTCGTCCTCTCGATGATCGTGTCGTAGTCAAGCCGGAAGACGCCGAAGAAACCACTGCCGGCGGTATTGTGCTGCCAGATTCGGCGCAGGAAAAGCCACAACGCGGCACGGTGGTAGCCGTCGGGCCGGGCAAGCTTTTGGATAACGGCAATCGCGGCACACTCTCGGTCGCAGTTGGCGACGTCGTGATCTACGGGAAGTATGGCGGTAGCGATCTAGAGGTGGATGGTCACGAGGTCAAAATTCTTCGTGAGAGTGACATCCTGGCCAAGGTAGTTGCTTAGCTCCCGCTCGAGGCGAACGGACATTTCAAGAGAAACCAATTCATTCAAGTATAAAGGACCAATAGCGTGGCAAAGCAGCTGATGTTTGAAGATCACGCGCGCTCGCGCATGTTGCAGGGCGTCGATAAGTTGGCGGACGCGGTCGCCGTCACGATGGGCCCTACCGGGCGTAACGTGATTATCGATAAGAGTTTCGGCGGACCGACGGTTACCAAAGACGGCGTGACCGTGGCTAAGGAAGTTGAGCTGGAAGATCGCTTCGAGAATATGGGCGCCAAGCTGGTGGTCGAAGTGGCTCAGAAGACCAGCGATCTGGCTGGAGATGGCACGACCACGGCAACGGTGCTGGCCCGCTCCATTTTCAAAGAAGGGCTGCGGAACATTGTCGCTGGCAGTAATCCTGCCGCGATTCGTCGCGGGATCGAGAAGGCCATCGACGCTGCCGTCGAGCATCTCCAGGGGCTGGGCAAGCCGGTCAGTGACCGTCAGCAAGTCGCACATGTGGGAGCCATTAGTGCGAACAGCGACATGCAGATTGGTGACCTGCTCGCCGAAGCACTCGAGCGAGTCGGCAAGGATGGCGTCATTACGGTCGAAGAAGGTAAAACCGCCGAAACGACTGTGGACTATGTCGACGGGATGCAGTTCGACAAGGGCTACATTTCGCCGTACTTCATCACCAACTCGGGAGATATGACCTGCGCGTTCGACGATGCTCTGGTGCTGTTGTACGAAAAGAAGATCAGCAACATCCGAGATCTGGTGCCAGTGCTCGAAAAAGCCAGCCAGAGCGGGCGTCCGCTGATGATCATTGCCGAGGACGTGGATGCCGAAGCGCTCACGCTGTTGGTGGTCAACAAGCTGCGTGGCACGCTGAATGTCTGTGCTGTGAAAGCTCCGGGCTTCGGTGATCGTCGCAAAGCGATGATGGGCGATATTGCCACGCTGACCGGCGGAACGTTTATCAGCGAAGATCTTGGCATCCAGCTCGAAAAAATCTCGCTCGAGCAGCTGGGCCGCGCGAAGAAGATAGTTGTCGACAAAGGCAACACCACCATTGTGGAAGGAGCCGGTGAACGCAAGTCGATCGATCAGCGAGTGGCACAGATCCGTGCCCAGATCGAACAGACCGATAGCGAGTATGATCGCGAGAAGCTGCAAGAGCGGCTGGCCAAGTTGGCTGGAGGCGTGGCCGTGATCAGCGTGGGTGCTGAAACCGAGGCCGACATGAAGCAAAAGAAGGCGCGTGTGGAAGACGCTCTTCATGCAACGCGGGCTGCCATGGAAGAAGGCATTCTCCCTGGTGGTGGCGTAGCGCTGATTCGGTGTACCGAAGCTGTTCAGCAGGCGATGAGCAAGTGCAAAGGGGATGAGAAGATCGGCGCTCAGATCATCTTGCGATCTCTGTCGGCTCCCCTGCGCCAAATTGCTGATAATGCTGGAATTGACGGTTCTGTCGTGGCCGATGAAGTCAGTCAGAAGCCCGTGTCGACAGGTTACGATGCCAATAAGGGAGCCTACGTCGATATGCTCAAGTCAGGTATTATCGATCCGGTTAAGGTGGTACGAACCGCGCTGGCCAATGCCGGTAGTATTTCCGGATTGTTGCTGACAACCGAAGCGCTGGTGACGACATTTGATAAGGAAGACAAGCAGAAGCGGCGGGCCGAAGGGGCGATTGCCTAGCCTAGTGCCGGTGCCGAAGAGCCCAGCTAGAACCGGCAGCCCGTTTTCAGTCGCTCGCGGCGGACGGGCTGGGCAGTCTGGGGACTTCGGCAGAGCTCGTTCAGATGGCTTGAAGTAAACTGAAAGGCCGCTCTCGGAAGAGGGTGGCCTTTTTCCCAATATCAACCGTCCGGCTCCGTGCCGATTCCGGGCCGTTGGTAGGATTCCTCATTTTTTGGGTACCGTTCGTTCAAACGGAGGAGGACCCGCGGAGCGATGGCAGCAACCAAACGCGACTATTACGAAGTCTTAGGAGTCAGTCGCTCCGCTTCCGACGCTGAGCTTTCGAAGGCTTATCGCAAGCTGGCGATGATGTATCATCCCGACAGCAATCGCGATGACGAGGATGCCGTTGTCAAGTTCAAGGAGGCGGCCGAGGCGTACGAAGTTCTCAGTGATGCTCAGAAGCGTGGGCGATACGATCAGTACGGCCACGCCGGCGTCGAAGGAAGTGCAGGAGGCTTTCAAGATGTTGGCGACATCT
>JANQJJ010000495.1 GCA_028281725.1 Pirellulaceae bacterium
TCAATGTTTGGTGCTGCCCATCAAGGAGCCTACCGCCGTACTCAAGGGACAAAACTGCAAAATTACGTTCAAATATTCCGCCGGAGCCAGCCTCGAACAACTGGCTGAGTCTTTGTCTGTCCCAACACAAGGCGAAAACGTTATCGGCGAAATGCAGCGATCCCAGGCGGCCTAGCTGCTCCCAGGCTGTCTGTTCCTCGGCGATTGCTTTTCGGTGGTTTGCAGCCCAAATTCAGCCAAGCGGTAAACAAGCCGAGTTCGTGCGTTTTGATGCGCGTGCTTCTGCGACCACTAGTGCAAGCCCGCACACCCACGTAGCCTGTACTATCCGGCGGTTTCTGGCGTGAACTCGCTGCAAACTGGCGACACGCAAAGTAAAGATACTCTGACAATGATAGTTAACACGTAGTTCGAGGCGGCAATGCATGGGTTATCAAGCAGCAGTGATCGGAACTGGGTTTATTGGTCCGGTCCATGTAGAAGGCTTACGCCGAGCAGGCGTGGAGGTAGTTGGCGTGCTGGGAAGTCAGCCTGAGAAATCTCTTCGGGCTGCCGAATCGCTGGGCATCGAGAAGGCGTACGCCAACCTGGATGAGCTTCTCAGTGACGACGCCGTCGACTGTGTCCATATCGCTTCGCCGAATCAAGCACATTTCGAACAGGCTGCGCGGTGCCTGAGTGCAGAAAAGCATGTGCTTTGTGAAAAGCCGCTGGCCATGAACTCTAGCGAGTCTCGGCAGTTGGTGACACTGGCAGCCAAAGCTGGGCTGGCCGCGGGGGTCAACTACAACATCCGCTACTATCCGCTTTGCATTGAAGCGGCCGAGCGCCACAAGGCGGGTACTCTAGGCGCGATTCACCACGTGGCCGGCAGCTACGTTCAAGATTGGCTTTGCCACCAGACCGATTTCAATTGGCGCGTGTTAGCCGACCGGGGCGGTCCCTTGCGCGCGATGGCGGATATCGGAACTCATTGGCTCGATTTGGTTCACGCCATTACGGGGCTGGAAGTCGAGTCGGTATGTGCCGATTTGAGAACCGTCTTTCCCACTCGCGAGCGGCCCGTCGATTCAATCGAGACATTTTCAGAAAAGCCCGCCGGTGGCTCGGAGACAACGGCCACGACTCCCATGGTGATCGACACCGAAGACTTCGGTTCTGTGCTCCTTCGCTTTCATGGGGGAGCGCGAGGCGTGTTGTGGGTATCGCAGGTGACAGCAGGCCGCAAGAATTGCCTGCGGTGGGAGGTAGCCGGCGCAAAACAAGCACTCAGCTGGGACAGCGAAAGTCCCAATCAACTGTGGATAGGCCATCGAGATTCACCAAACGAATTGCTGACTCGCGATCCAGCGCTGATGCACCGACGCGCGGCGCAACGGACGAACTATCCAGCTGGGCACAACGAAGGATTTCCAGATACCTTCAAGCAGCTGTTTCTGGATTTCTACGGCTCGGTCGCCGATGGCTCATATCGCACCTCCCCCACCTTCCCAACTTTTGCCGATGGTCATCGCGAAATCGTTCTCTGTGAGGCGATCCTCAAGAGTGCTCAGGAGCGCCGCTGGGTTGACGCCGACACCCTCTAGCGCGCCGGCCCGCCGCCAACAGGGGCAAACTCGCCAGCAACAGCAGAGCGCTACTCGGCTCGGGAATTGCCGCGAGATTGCTTTCCAAGGCGATGGGTCCCAGGATGACATCGGCCGCAGCGCTGGTCGTATTGTCTCCCAAAAAAAGATAATTCTGCAGCGTGTAAGGTGCCGAGCCAAACGCGGTATAATCCTGCAAACTGCCGGTTAAGATCTGATTCGCATCGCCGAACAGTGTGTAGTCATTCCCCTCGATGCGCAGTCGATAGTCTCTCTGAATCGTCGTATCGATTAGGGTACCCGTTCCATGAGTGAATAGCGGTGCCGAAGTCTGCGCCCAAATCTCGTTTTGCCAAAATCCCAGCTCGATTCCAAGTCCATCGGAGCCCAGCAGAATGACGCTAAAACCCGCCCGATCGTTGCTCTGGTGGGATTCGCTTTGAAGCTGCGCCGTAAACGACAACTCAAATCCGTTGGCTCGCTCCAGGCCAGGAAAGGCCCCGTTCTTGAGCGTATTGAGAAGCGGCACATAGTTGCTCACCCCCGCTCGAACCAGGGCATCGCTTGTCAGCTGTACACCGCCGGCAACCGCCGTCTGCGTAACGCTTCCTCCGAGTAACGAATCATCCGCGTAAACCAGCCAAGGTTGGTCGGCAGGCAGGCCGTTACCGTCATACAGGGTTACCAGAGCGGCGTGAGCAGGAGCAACCCAACCAACCACGACGACGGCAAGCAGGCGTCCGAACAGGCGAAACATATTTGTCCCTAAAACGATGGTGAAAATCTAGTATCCGCCGGCACGATTCGACCCATTTTCAATGTCTGACACGGTTTCGATACCGGACGTGTTTTAAACCATGCCCCTGGGCTCTGAGGTGTGCCTGCCGCCAACGAGTCTGCCGCAGGCAGATGGGGCTCAACTTCGCCGCCACCTGGGGTACAGCCCGCCGGGAGGGCCATCTCTGCCCAGTCTACTCACAAACTCGAAACCCGGCAAAAGGTTGGCAGATTTTTGGTATCCTGTAGCCGCCAACAGCTTAAGGAGAAATGCGGCATGATTCAACTCGGCTTTGCAAGCGCCATTGTTCCGGAATTGACATTGGAAGAAGTACTGACCCTAGCTGCGGAGATCGGTTACGACTGCGTGGAGGTCATGTGTTGGCCTGTCAGTAAAGCGGAACGACGATACGCTGGCATCACCCACATCGACATCAGCGCGCTCGGTGCACCCGAGATCGGAGATATCCATGCGTTGGTTGACCGCACGGGCGTAGCCATCAGCGCGCTGGGGTATTACCCGAACTGCCTTTCTCCCGACGAGGATGAAGCGTCGCGCTCCGTCGAACATCTCCGAAAACTGCTGCATGCTGCCCGGCAGCTGGAACTCTCTCGCGTGAATACCTTCATTGGGCGTGACTTCACCAAAAGTGTCGATGACAATTGGCCACGGCTGCTGGAAACCTGGCGGCCACTCGTCGATCTGGCTGACCAACTGGATTTGAAAATTGGAATCGAAAACTGCCCGATGCTGTTTTCTTCTGACGAGTGGCCGGGCGGCAAGAACATCGCGACAAGCCCCGCCATCTGGCGAAGGCTATTCGAGGATATTCCGAGTCCCAACCTGGGCCTCAACTACGATCCATCTCACATGGTATGGCAGCAGATGGACTATCTGAAACCGATTCGCGATTTTATCGACCGCATCTCGCATGCACACGCCAAAGACGTGCGGCTAGATCGACATCGGCTGGATGAAGTTGGCATCCTGGCGCATCCTCTCGAATACCACACGCCGAAGCTACCGGGGCTGGGCGAAGTGGACTGGGGCAAGTTCTTTTCGACGCTTTTAGATGCCGGTTACCGTGGTCCGTTGTGCGTCGAGGTCGAAGATCGCGCCTACGAAGGCTCATTGGAATCCAGGAAAGACTCATTACGTCAGAGCTACCGTTATCTCAAGAACTTTGTACCCTAGTCAGCTGGATACAACCCGACTCGGCGTGCTATTCGTTTCCAACACGCACCCACACAAACGCTCGTCCCATCCAAGAGGCAAATCCCAGTGGCATATCAATACGCAGACTTGTCCAAAATGATCGATCACTCGCTACTGATGCCGACCATGGATCCGCAACAGCTCGAAGAAGGATGTCAGCTGGCGCGCACCTACGATGTCGCCAGCGTGTGTATCATGCCGTACTATCTGAAACGCTGTGCCGAGATTCTCGCCGGCACGACGGTCCAGCCCAGCACGACCATCGGCTTTCCTCACGGCGGCCATACAACGCACATTAAGCAGCTCGAGGCTGAAAGGGCGATCGAGGATGGTTGCCAAGAACTCGACATGGTGGTCAACATCAGCCAGGTTCTTGGTGGCCAGTGGGACTATGTGACCGAAGACATCCGAGCGGTGCTGAAGCAGGCTCACGCCGCGGAGCGCAAGGTCAAAGTCATCTTCGAGAATTGTTATCTACAGGACGACCAAAAGATTCGTCTTTGCCAAATCTGCACTGATCTTGGCGCCGATTGGGTCAAGACGAGTACTGGCTACGGAACGGGCGGTGCGACAATCGAAGATCTCAAGCTGATGATCAACAACGTGGGACCGGACGTTCAAGTCAAAGCGGCAGGCGGCGTTCGCGATTACGAGACGCTGGTGAAGGTCAAGGAGTTGGGTGTCAGCCGCTGTGGAGCCAGCCGAACGCAAAGTATGCTTAACGAGGCTCGCGAGCAGTTGGGATTGCCGCCGATCGAGTTCACCGCCGCCAGCCGGTCCGGCGAGGGCTATTGACGACCGGCAGCTTGGTCTTGCCTTCCCCAGAGTCGGGACAGCCCCTAAGGCCAACACACTGGTGCTGCCCCACTCTGGCGACAATCGGTCGTTACTCGTAGGTGATTGCCTGGTTGGGAACGGCCAGAACCATGGCAGCCGAGTAGTGAGTTCTGTCGTAGCCGGCACCCGTTTCCTGGGGTTCCAGGTGGTGGACGATTGCCAGATAGAGATTCCCCTCCGCTGGAGTGTAGGCAACCATTCCTTCGGAATCGCTCGTCCGCTCGTGGGCCTC
>JANQJJ010000515.1 GCA_028281725.1 Pirellulaceae bacterium
GTAAAGGGGTCAGGAGTCAATTGTGCACAGCACCCGAAGGGCCGTTCCGGCAATTGACTCCTGACCCCTTTACCCAAGTCTTTAGTGTTGACAAAGCACTAGTTCGGAGCCGACCAGGACTTCAGCCCGCGTGATCCGCGCCACAATAACTAGCGATGGAAGCAAATCTTGACGATCTCTGAGGTAGACGCTGGGCCAGCTGGCAGCCCAGGCTGCTCTGCCTTCGCATGGCGCCCGGATCCAATCGCATGAAAATAGTCGAATGCAGCTCCCTGAGTGTCGGAGATATCTTCGAACAGGACCTCTTTGACTCGTCTGGGAATGAGGTCCTGCCGGCGGGACAATACTTCTCGAAGGTTCTACTGGACGAATTGGCGTATCGCGGCTGCGAGCGACTTTTTGCGGCCGAGGACGAATCGCCGCCTGTGCCGGTCGAGGAGGATGACGAAAACGCCCAGCTTCTCGTTCCGTACGACTCCGAAGATATCGCAACGGTGCATCAGACGATTACGCAGACCCCCGCCCTGGTCGCCGACCTGAGAGAGAAAATCATCGAGGGCTCGGTCGTCGAACCGGACGAAATCGACCATTCTATCAATCTCTGTTTTGAAGTCATTGACTCAGATCGCGCGGCGGTCCTTGCCCAGGTGATGGAGGACGCATCCCTTCCGGACGAAAACAGACCGTCTGCTCGCGGAATCCGAATGTCAGCCATGACGATGGTCGCCGCCCAGCTGATGGGGTTTTCGGCGGAGGAATGTCGGGCCACCGGCCGAGCCGCACTGCTGCACGATATCTCGCTGCCGGACGCTGGGCTGAATCTCATGGACCTGCCCGAGGATTCGATGGAGTTCGACCTG
Source organism: Pirellulaceae bacterium (assembly GCA_028281725.1). Classification (GTDB taxonomy): domain Bacteria; phylum Planctomycetota; class Planctomycetia; order Pirellulales; family Pirellulaceae; genus Aureliella. The sequence goes on from JANQJJ010000515.1 coordinate 861, forward strand.
GCCCTACAGTCCTACCTCAAGCATCCGACGCGCAGCGCCGATCTATTGCGACGTGGCCTGGTTGGGATTTCAGAGTTGGAATTGGTCTTGATTTCACAGGTTCACGAGCAATGTGACGGACATGGATTCCCTAGAGGCCTTAAACGGCATCAACTCCACCCGCTCAGTCGTTTGCTCAACTTGGTAGACGCCTACCTGACTCTGACCGATCCGGCCAATCCGCAGGGTGGGTATGTCGCGGCGGACGCGCTGGGCTATCTGGTTCTTCACTCTCTCTACGGCAGCTTCGACCGCGTCTGCCTTCAGGCACTCATCACAGCGTCGGCATTTTACCCGGTTGGCTCGCAAGTCCGACTGAGCAACGATGATACCGGTACGGTACTGCGGAGCACGGGGACGGACTATATTCGTCCCATTGTTCGACTCGAAGACAAACTCCACGAGGTTATTGATTTGAGAAGGACCAAGCACAACATCGTGGCACCGGTAAGCGTTCAGACGTTACGCCGCCTACCCAAATCATTGATGGATGCGACCCTATGGGTCCGAGCAGCCCAGTGGCCACTAGCTTTAGCGATGTTGGTGACTTTTTAGGAACGTGTTTCAAAATAGACTTCCCCCCAACCGGATCGCCGACTCGCTGAGCGTGGGGGAGGTCAGTGCACTGTGGATCCGCCCGAGGCTTCTATGCCAAGCGGACGGAGACTTGATGACTGTCTTCCAACAACGCAGACAGGTACAACAATTCTGAATGGCCGCATTTCTTCCCTTTGACCAATCCACTGACTTTGCGCATCACGTCTCGGCGACTGATCTGTCCCAGTAGCCGTCCATCCTCAATCACCGGCAAGCGTCGCGTCGCTTGATCCAGGAAGGTTTGGCAAATCGTTAACAGATCGGTATCGGGAGCAATCGTCGGTGGATCTCTATCGACAAATGGCAGCAGCCCGGTATCCGGAAGGTTCTCGTAGGCTGCGTTGACAATGACCCGCATGCAAGAGCTTTCAGAAAACACTCCCACAAACGTCCCGTCAAAGTCGACGACAGGAGCGCCGGAGATTCGCCTTCGCAGCAGAACATCAATGGCGGCAAAAACGTCTAAATCAGGCGAGAGTGTGACGAGATTTTGAGCCATCATCTCGCGTGCCAGTGTTGCTGCGCCGGTCATAGCGAAGCCCTCCCATGCAAAAGAAAAGAAGAACAAGTCGTCTCAGCACGCAACTGCGCACCCTTGCCACTTCGACTCACCCTAGCAACGAAAGGGCCTCAGATCAAACAAAACCTATCGCGCCGGCGAACTATAGATTGTGAAAAACTGATTTTGCGGCCACCAAACCGCCCAGCCTCCGCAGTCTACTCAGCATAGGCGGCGGCCTTTGTTTTCCAAGGTAAATGCCGATCAAAGATGACTGCAAACTTCCCATATCCATGGTACGGCACCGCATGCGCCTGCCAATGCGATACCGCATCATCGTAGATCGCCCGTAGCGCTTCGAGTGCGGGCAGATACGCCTCCTGCCCAGCCAGATTGTTCAGCTCCAGGCGATCACCCGACATGTCGTAAAGCTCTTCCGTTGCCACGAATCCGTCGGCAGCGTACGGCCAGAAGACGAATTTGTGAGAGCAAGTCACGACGGCCAGACTGTGGACTGCCCTGGGGCCCCAAACGTTCATCAGCGGCAAGTGCGTGTGGATCTCTCCGGCCGGCTCGCTCAGCAGGCCTGATAGATCCCGACCGTCCAGGTTTTCCGGCGGCGTCACACCAGCCAGATTAAGCAGCGTTGGAGCGAAGTCCACGTTGCCGGTCAACGCATCGCAGCGGAGCCCTTTGCCGCGACAGTCGTGCCGAGGATCGTAGATGATCAGCGGTACCCGCGAGGCTTCTTCAAAAGGTAGTACCTTCGAACCGTACCCGTGTGACCCGCAGAGAAAACCGTTGTCGGATGTGTAGATCACCACCGTATTGTCAGCCACTCCGGCAGCTTCCAAAGCATCGCGTATCATTCCAACCGCGACGTCGATCCCATAGATCTGCTGATAGTACTTGGCCATCACTGAGCTGTACTCCGAACTGTACCCCCAAGAGTGAAAACGCTCGTACTGCCTGCCCTGGCGACTCTGCTTCGAGAAATGTTCGCCATGTTCTCGCCCAAAGTTGGCCGGCTTGACAAGTACGGCATCGGCGTAGACCGCGTCGAACTTCGGGTCCGGTTGCACTGGGTGATGGGGCGCTTTGAAGCTGATCGACAAACAGAAGGGCGCATCGCCCTGGGCGGCATCCCGGATAAAGTCACTGCCGAAGGCACCATAGGAGAGCGTCGAGTGCGGATACTCGCGAGCGTAGGATGCCATGGACTCGTTGCGGGCTGTCTCATAGGACGTCTGCCCTGGTCCGCCTCCCCAACGGTCGAAATCGTCTTTCGGCAGGTGTCCCTTTTGACCCGGCTGTTCACAGACTTCAAAACCGAACTTGCCAGCGAACGCCGTTCGATAACCTGCATTGCGTAGGAGCACGGGGTAAGAGTTTTGCCAGTGGTCTTGCAGTAGGGCGCCGGAATCGAAATTGCATCCCGTTCGGTACTCGAACAGGCCGGTCATAACCGACGCGCGACTCGCCATACAAATCGCGGTGGTATCGTAGTGCCGGTCGAACACCATGCCGTCGCGTGCCAGACGGTCCAAGTTGGGCGTTTTCGCTCCGGGCGTTCCGTAGCAGCCCATCGAATACACACACTGATCGTCCGCCATCAGAAAAACGATGTTGGGCCGGACGTCGGCACCGCAGCGACTGCATAGAATTGCCGTCAGCGCGAGAATCCGATGACACCAGCCTACATAGTTGCGCATACTATCCACTCCTAGTGGTCTGTCAAAGCTTAATCTTTGGGTCGGGTAAAGGGGTCAGGAGTCAATTGCCGGAACGGCCCTGCGGGTGCTGTGCACAATTGACTCCTGACCCCTTTACCCAAATCTTTAGTGTTGACAAAGCACTAGCTTAGCAGCCTGCCAGAAAAAGGTGCCTGACCCTCTGTGCTGACGGTCGTAGAGGGGCAGGCATCTTTTTCTAGCGAGCTGTTAGGGCTGGACGTCGTCGCCCATGCCCAGTTGATTCATCTTGCGGTAGAGATTGGAGCGATGCATGGCCAGCTGTTTGGCTGCACGCGCCAAGTTGCCTTCGGCGGCTTCCACGTGTCGCTGGATGTACTGTCGCTGAAATACGGACGTTGCGTCCGCCAAGGACATATTCGATGGAACTCGGGACACGTCTCCGGACGAGGCCGGCGACAAGACGAATGCCAATTCCGTTTCCTCCACGTTCGGTCCACTGGTGAGATAGGAAACACGCTCCATCAGGTTTCGAAGTTCACGCACGTTGCCCGGCCACGAGTGCGCCAGCAGACGCCGGCGGGCCGAGTCGGAGAGTTTGGGAGGGGGGCGTCCGATCTGATGCCCAAATTGCTCCAAAAAGAATTCGGCCAACACAATCACGTCCTCGCCGCGTTCTCGCAGCGGGGGTAGCTGAAGGGTCACCACATTGAGTCGGAAGTAAAGATCTTCGCGAAATCGTTTTTCGCGAACGAGTTTCACTAGATCTTGATTGGTCGCTGCGATGACACGCACGTCCGTCTGAATTGGCTTGGAGCCGCCGACGCGTACGACGACTTTGTCTTCCAGCACCCTGAGCAACTTGGCTTGGCCGCCGAGGCTCATTTCGCCGATTTCGTCCAGCAGCAGCGTCCCGCCCGATGCCAGCTCAAACTTGCCTGCTCGATCGGAGACGGCATCGGTAAAAGCCCCCTTCTCATGCCCGAAGAGTTCACTTTCCAACAACGTTTCCGCGATAGCTGCACAATTGACGGCCACAAAGGACTGATCGCTACGGTTACTCTGCAGATGAAGGCTGCGGGCCACCACCTCCTTGCCGGTGCCATTTTCGCCCAAGATGAGCACCGCCAGCTCGGTCGGCGCCACGCGCGCAATCGTATCGCGTAAGGCGCCAACTTGTGGGCAATCGCCGGCCAGCTGAAGCGTATCGGACGCGCTCTTCACCAGGCGATCCCGCGTTTGGACAAGCGAGGCAATTTGCTGCGTATTTTCAACCGCAGCGGACGCGTGCCGTGACAGCTCCGTCAAAAACGCTTCGTCGTCTTCTGAAAACTGACCGGAGCGGTGATTGAGAACTTCGAAAACGCCAAGCGGGCGGTTGCGACGCCCCAGCAGAGGAACGGCCACCAACGACCGCGTCGCATAACCTAGCTTCTGGCCGACCTGAGCATTAATCGCTTCCGGATCACCACTGCTATCCCACCGCTGCGGTTGCCCTGATTTGAGTACCTCGCCGGCGACGCCTTGATCGTCGCGAATGCGGAGCGGATCGCCCTCGACCCCCAGCGCTGGATGTCCGACCAGTTGGCTTTGAGACTTGTCCCACAAGAAGATACTGGCTCGATCGCCTCGCAGCACGCGTGCGGCGGCCTGCGCCATATGATTGAGCAGCTCGGCAAGATCATGCCCTCGCTGCCAGTCCGCAGCCAACTCCAGCAGCGTCTGCAGTTGTTCTACCCGAGATGAAAGCTCGGAGTGTTCGATCGAGATCGACAGGCCGCTTCTGAGCAGCTGAGCCAGCGCTTCGGCTTCATCGGCATCGATCAGATTGTGGGGACTGACCAGTAAGACTTCGGCAGGCTGGGTTCTGCCGGCAATCGGTACCGCCAGCCAGCCATCGGCGCTGAGCACCGCCATCTGATCGCAGGCGGTCGCGGCGAGTTCGACCGGTAGCTGGGACAGCGAGCCTGCCGAACCGGCCACTTCCCAGTGGTCTTGTTGCTGGTGAACCCAAGCGACGCGCGCCTGATCGAGCTTGGCTCCGACCGCACTGAGAGCCTGCTCTCGAAACTCGCCCGCAGAACTGCTCCGCGCGATGGCGGCCAGCAACTCATTGGCAACACTGCAGCCAGATTGGTCGTCTCGTGGCATGAGGCAAATTCGTAATTCTCTCCGCCGCTCAGCTAGGAACGGGGACCTAAAGTGAATTTTGATTGCGAGATGCAATTCGGATGCCTCCGCGGGCACCCTGTTTACATTCTATCCCTCGGACTTGCGTCCT
>JANQJJ010000031.1 GCA_028281725.1 Pirellulaceae bacterium
GAGTGCGCTGTTCGATCATCTCGTGGGACGGTGGCGGGATCTGTTCAACGTCGAATTCGACGTGCTGCTCTACCCCGACTTCAGCGATTCGTGTCTGGAATTGACGATTTTCGAGTCGCGTAGGTTTGTAGGCCGCTGATTTTGCACGGTGGGCGTTTTCGCACAGTGCCAAACCCGCTTGTAGTGCCGACCTAGACTATTGAACCGAGGTGTTTACTTGGGAAGACTACGGGCATGTTTCTGCGTGCCAAGACCCGGTTCAAAGACGGAAAGGAGCACCGCTATTGGAGCATCGTGGAGAACCGACGCACCGGTGCAAAGCGTGTTGTGCAGCGCCAAGTTCTGTACCTGGGAGAGATCAACGACAACCAGAAAGCGGCGTGGTGCAAAACCATCGAGGTCCTCCAGGGCGATCGCTCGCAGGCGAGACAGATGGCGATCTTTCCCGAGGACCGAGTGGCGCCGGCGCTTGGGTGTGAGGTTGTTCAGATCAAGCTCGACGACTTGCGATTACACCGTCCCCGCCAATGGGGTGGCTGCTGGCTGGCGTGTGTACTGTGGGACCAGTTGAAGCTCGATGATTTCTGGTCGCCGCGGTTGCCACCGAGCCGCAAGGGGACCCGATGGTTGAATGTGTTCAAGACGCTGGCGGTGTATCGGCTCATCGATCCGGGTAGCGAGTGGCGGCTGCATCGGCAGTGGTATGAGCAAAGCGCCATGGCCGATTTACTGGGCGAGGACTTCGGTCTGGTACAGATCGATAAACTCTATCGTTGCTTGGACAGGCTGTTGGTGCACAAGCAGGCGTTTTTCTCCCACCTGCGACAACGCTGGCAGGCGTTGTTCGATGTGCGTTTTGACGTGCTGCTCTACGATCTCACCAGCACGTATTTCGAGTCCGATCCGCCGCAAGAGGGAAAAAGACGGCATGGCTACAGCCGTGATAAGCGCCCCGACTGCGTGCAGGTGGTCATTGCGCTCGTTGTCACCCCGGAGGGTTTCCCGCTGGCCTATGAAGTGATGCCCGGCAACACCTCCGACAGAACCACGCTGGCCGATTTTCTGAACAAGATCGAACAGCAGTACGGGAAATCACAGCGCATCTGGGTCATGGACCGGGGGATTCCGACCGAGGAGACGCTGACCGAGATGCGCCAAGCCGATCCGCCCATTCACTACTTGGTGGGTACACCCAGAGGGCGTTTGAGCAAGCTGGAAAAAGAGTTTCTGAGATTACCCTGGGAGGAGGCGCGCGAGTCGGTCGAAGTGAAACTGCTCGACCAAGACGACGAGCTCTACATCCTTGCCCGAAGCACCGGCCGAGTCCACAAGGAACGCGCCATGCGCCGACGCCGCCTCAAGCGGCTGTGGAAACGCCTGCATCAATTACAGGGGCAGACACTCTCTCGTGACCAACTACTGCTCAAACTCGGCGCGGCCAAGAAAGACGCCGCACGCGCCTATCGTCTTGTCGATATTCGTCTACCGGACAAAGACCAGCCCGTTACGCCCAAGACTTTTACCTTCGCACTTCGCAAAGACAAGCTGCGAGAGGCCCGGCGCCGGGAAGGCCACTACCTCTTGCGCTCCAATCTCAGCGCGGAAAACCCCGCCGAACTCTGGCAGTACTATATCCAACTCACCGAGATCGAACAGGCCTTCAAAGAGCTCAAGAGCGACCTGTCCATCCGGCCCGTCTACCACCAACTCGACCACCGCATCGAGGCCCACATCTTTGTGGCATTCGTCGCGTATTGCCTACAGGTCACCCTCAAACAGCGGCTTCGGGCGCTGGCGCCCGGGCTGACCGCGAGAGCTGCCTTGGAGAAGTTCTCCGCCATCCAAATGGTCGACGTGCATTTACCGACCACCGACGGGCGTCATTTGATTCTCAAACGGTATACCCAGCCGGAGAAGGACCACGAAATCTTGCTCCAACAAATCAGACTGCATCTACCCGAGCAACCACCGCCGGAAATCACGTCGATCACAGCGTCTGGCTCCTGACGGACCAAGCCGCCTGTAGTGCCGACCTTTGAGTCGCGTCTACAAAAAATCAATGAGTTGCTGCTGTTTTTCGGTCGAATCGCTGAAGTCGGGCTAAGAGCACGCAAACGGGCGTCAGGACGAGGAACCGAGGGCGGGTCACGCCCAGGACAGTCGGAAACAGCATTGAGGGATAGGAATTTGCTTTACGCTGGCGCGGGCGGGAAAATGACCCTTGCCGCGCCGAGCGTTGCCGGGGCCGGGCCAAAAGAATACTGATTACGCGAACTCATTGCGATACGAGTATTGCCGTATT
>JANQJJ010000124.1 GCA_028281725.1 Pirellulaceae bacterium
CCGAAGCAGGTGGCGGGCTCTGCTGCAGCAAGGGGAAGTCTTCCTCCATGGCCGCGGTACCCCGATTGACCAAGTCCTCCAGGGCCTCTCGACGATAAGAGACTTCCGACTCTTGGAACGTTCGAAAGCCCGTACCGGCTGGAATCAAGTGGCCCAAGATGACGTTTTCCTTCAAGCCAACCAGCTTGTCGACTTTACCTGCCAAGGCAGCCTCGGTGAGTACCTTGGTGGTTTCCTGGAAGCTGGCGGCCGAGATAAAGCTGCTACTCTGGACCGACGCCTTGGTAATCCCCAGCAACTGAGTACTGGCCGTTGCAGGTTTCGGCTTCTTGCCCTTGGCAGGTGTGCCACCGAGTCCTTCGATCTGGAGGTTGGTCTGCTCCAACGCCTCGCGTGGCACCAGGTTGTCTACCGCGTAGTCGCTGTCACCCGGATCGGAAATCTTGAGGCAGTTGGCAACTTCGTCATTGACGCGACGGAACTCGAATTTGTCCATGACCAGCCCCGGTAGCAGGGTGGTATCACCGGGTGTTTCGATTTTCACCTTGCGCAGCATGCGAGCAATGATGACCTCAACGTGCTTGTCGTTGATTTCCACTCGTTGACTGCGATAAACCTGTTGAATCTCGTGCGTTAGATATTGTTGCACCGCTTCTTCACCGCTGACGCGGAGAATGTCGTGTGGTACCAGCGGTCCGTCGACCAGAGCTTGCCCCGCCTTGACCTCATCACCGGTGTGCACCAAGAATCGCTTTCCGTGGGGCACGAGGTGTTCGTGTTCGGTTCCACTTTCACTGCGGACCACGATGGTTCGCTTGCCGCGGCGTTTGGTCTGTTGTAGTTCGACCAAGCCATCGACTTCAGCGATTACCGCGGGATCCTTGGGCTTGCGAGCTTCGAAGATTTCGGTAACTCGCGGCAGGCCGCCCGTGATGTCGGCCACTCCCTTCGATTCCCGAGGCATTTCGGCCAGTTCCTTACCGGCAGATACCTTCTTGCCTTCTTGCACCGTGACCTCAGCACGTTCGGGCAGGTAGTAGACATCGAGCGGCTTGCCATCGGCATCTTCGATCACAATTTGTGGGTGCAAGTCACCTTTGTGATCGACAATCACTCGACGCGTCCCCCCACCCGGGTCGCGTTCCATCCGCATGGTCTCACCTTCGACCACGTCATCGAAACGTACCTTACCGCCGACTTCGCAGATGATCGGAATCTTGTGGGGATTCCATTCACAGAGGACATCCCCCGTGGCGACGGTCTGGTCTTCTTGGACGCGAAGTATGGCCGCCGCCGGAATATCAAATTTTTCCAGCTCACGCCCTTTGGGATCGAGCATGATGATTTCGCTGTTACGAGTCAGGACCACTTCTTCGCCGCTTTCGTTGGTCACGCTCCGCATCTTCGCGAACTTGACCGTTCCGGGCTTATTGGCTTTGATCTCGCTATCTTCGACGCTGGTGTTGACGGCACCGCCGATATGGAACGTCCGCATCGTCAACTGGGTGCCTGGTTCACCGATGGATTGAGCGGCGATGATCCCGACGGCCATGCCTTCTTCCACTTGGGCTCCGGTGGACATGTCCATACCGTAGCAGGCACGGCAGACACCGAGTGAGGCATCGCAGGTCATCGGACTGCGGACTTGGATCTTCTCCAGTCCCATCTCCTCGATCTTTCGCGCGATTTCACGCGTAATCATCTGGTCTTCTTCGACGATCACCTCATCGGTTACCGGGTTGACGATATTGTGTCGAGAGACTCGTCCCGTGATTGCCTCGAGCAACCGAACTTCGACTTTCTCCCCACGGTAGACCACTCCCTTGGTAATTCCTTGAGTGGTGCCACAGTTGTCCATCGTGATCACCACATTCTGGGCCACGTCGGCCAGCTTACGCGTGAGGTAACCCGAGTCGGCGGTTTTGAGAGCCGTATCGGCCAGCCCCTTACGAGCCCCGTGGGTGCTGGAAAAATACTCCAGTACCGAGAGGCCTTCACGGAAATTCGCCTTGATGGGTGTTTCGATAATCTCACCGGTTGGCTTGGCCATCAGACCACGCATCCCGGCCAGCTGACGAATCTGTTCGATACCACCGCGAGCACCCGAGTGCGCCATCAGGTAAACGGGGTTCACGTACCAATTGCCCAAGTGGTCGTCATGTTCCATGGCGGCCATCATGTCCTGGGTAATCTGTTCTCGAGCGTGCGTCCACAAATCGAGAACCTGGTTGTAGCGTTCAGACTGGGTAATCAAGCCGCGGTCATGATTCTTTTTGAACTTCATGACCTTCTTTTCGGCTTCGGAGATGTACTCGAATTTCGAATCTGGAGTCACCAGATCGTCGGTGCCGAATGAAAGACCGCTACGAGTCGACTCGCGGAATCCGAGCTGATTCATATCGTCGAGCAAGTTGATCGTCGCGCGGCGCCCTAATCGCTGATAGCAGTCGCTGATGACGGCTGCCAAATCGCTACCGCGTAGTGCGAAGTTGTAATAGTCCAGACCGTCGGGCAGCATCATGTTGAACATGACACGGCCGTAGGTCGTGTCGATCAGATCGCCGAATTTAGCGGTACCATCTTCGGTCTTGAGTCTGCGGTGCTTCGGTAGACGCACCTTGATTCTCGCATGCAGGTCGATCACCCCTTGGTTGAATGCCAGATCGGCCTCGGCCATGGTGGAGAACACCATCCCTTCGCCTTTCATATCCGGCTTTTCCAGGCTGATGAAGTAGCAACCCATGACGGTGTCTTGCGAAGGGCTCATGATCGGCCGACCGTTACTGGGCGCGAAGATATTGTGTGTGCTCATCATCAACGTGTGAGCTTCCACCTGAGCCTCGAGCGACAGTGGCAGGTGAACGGCCATTTGGTCGCCGTCGAAATCCGCGTTGAAGCCTTTGCAAACCAGCGGGTGCAAGTGAATCGCGTTCCCCTCGACCAGATTGGGTTCGAACGCCTGAATTCCCATGCGGTGCAGCGTGGGAGCGCGATTGAGCAGCACGGGGTGATTGCGGATCACCTGTTCCAGGATGTCCCAGACCTCTTCGTCCTTGCGCTCGAGCATCTTCTTGGCGGACTTAATGGTATCGGCGTGTCCCAAGTCCTTCAGCTTGCGAATAATGAACGGCTGGTAGAGCTCCAGGGCAATTTTCTTGGGCAGACCGCATTGGTGCAGTCGCAAACGCGGGCCAACCACAATCACGCTACGGGCGGAGTAATCGACACGTTTGCCGAGCAAGTTTTCGCGGAAGCGTCCCTGCTTACCTTTGATCATGTCCGTCAGCGACTTCAGCGGTCGATTGCTGCTGCCCAGGACGGGACGTTTGCAGCGGTTGTTGTCAAACAGCGCATCAACCGACTGCTGCAGCATTCGTTTTTCGTTGCGAATGATGACCTCGGGCGCGTTGAGATCGACCAGCTTGCGTAGCCGATTGTTGCGGTTGATGATCCGGCGATACAGGTCGTTCAAATCGCTGGTCGCAAAGTTGCCGCTGTCGAGCAAGACGAGCGGACGCAGGTCGGGTGGAATGACCGGAATCACATCCAGAACCATCCACTCCGGGCGATTGTCGCTGTCACGAATCGCTTCCACCAGCTTCAGCCGAGTGCTGAGATCCTTTTTCTTCTGCTTGCTATTGGTCTCCGAGAGTTCTTTGCGCAACGTGTCGCCGAGGGTTGCCAGGTCGAGTCCGGTCAGTAGCTTGCGAATGGCCTCCGCACCCATCTCGGCTTCGAACGAGCCGTCACCGTACTGCTGCCGCGCCTCGCGATACTCGGCTTCGCTGAGCAATTGCAGCGGTTGCAGCTCCGTCTCCTTGGGATCGAGCACGACATAGTCTTGGAAATAGATGACCTTTTCCAAGCTAGACGTCTTCATGCCGAGGAGCGCGCCAAGCCGACTGGGCATGGCTTTGAAGAACCAGATGTGGACGATCGGCGCGGCCAGTTCGATGTGCCCCATCCGTTTCCGCCGCACACGCGAGTGCGTTACCTTCACGCCGCAACGGTCACAGATCATGCCCTTGTACTTCATGCCGCGGTACTTGCCGCACGCGCATTCCCAGTCTTTCTCCGGGCCAAAAATGCGTTCGCAAAACAGGCCGTCCTTTTCGGGACGGTAGGTTCGGTAATTGATGGTTTCTGGTTTCTTGACTTCTCCGAACGACCAGCTTCGAATGTCCTGGGGACGAGCTAGGCTAATCTTGACGGATGTAAAATCATTAACGCGATCGTAACTGGTCTCAGTTGTCGACATGAACCGCGGCTCCTAAGGATCTGGATGGTTTCGGCCAAGGCGCGTGTCTTGGCCGTTCTGAATCCCAACCGGAATAGGCTGTTGTATGTGTGTGTGATGTAAATATGGCGATACGGGAGCAGATGACTTGCGCCCGAACGGGAAGGTTCGCTGGCTCCCGAAACGAACCTTCCGCTGTCGGCGACCCAATCGTGGTTAGAGTTTGCGTTTCTCCAGTCGCATGTTGAGCCCGAGTCCACGGATCTCGTTGGTCAACACATCGAAGCTGGCTGGTGTACCGGCTTCCAGAGTATTTTCTCCTTTGACCATCGACTCGTAGATCTTGGTACGCCCTTCCACATCGTCACTTTTGACCGTCAGCAACTCCTGCAGAATATAGGCGGCTCCATAAGCTTCTAAAGCCCAGACTTCCATTTCACCGAACCGCTGACCGCCAAAGCGAGCTTTGCCTCCCAGGGGCTGCTGGGTAATCAGCGAGTAAGGTCCGGTGCTGCGAGCGTGTACCTTGTCGTCAACCAGGTGGTGTAGCTTGAGCATGTAGATGTAACCGACCGTGGTCTCTTGCTCCATCGGCTCGCCGGTTCGCCCATCGATCAGGCGAGCCTTACCATGCCGAGGCAAGCCGGCTTCTTCGAGGCAGTCGTTGATGTTCTCCTCCGAAGCGCCATCGAAGACGGGAGTCACC
>JANQJJ010000126.1 GCA_028281725.1 Pirellulaceae bacterium
GCGCATCTCATTAAAGGCGTCATTTGTGGCTATCGAGTTGAAGAGTTGGAAAACCCGTTGATTCAGAAGGTCAGGTATCTAGACAAGCTGGTCGACGAGTTGGCCAAGGGAAAGAAGATGGAAAAAATACTGCGTGTCGATGAATAACGCGACATTCGCCAGCAACAACCGACTATGCGAATCGCCTGATAACTAATGACATGCGCGGGAGGACGGCTTGCGACGCTTTCAGTCAATTCTCCGTTCTCGTCGTGCTGCAGGTCATCGCTGTGGCCTACAACTGCGGCAGCCTGATAGGCAGGTGGCGTCTTAACGGCGCTTTCGCGCTTGTCTGTGGGGCTGCCGGCGTTTCAGCGAGTATCCTTCACATCATGATCAATAGTTTGGTAACCTGACGGAACCATGCCATGAAACCAGCTCGCCGCATGCGTCATTGATTGCATCAAAATTAAACGTCCGAGGCGGGTAAATCGAGCCCTTATCCGACTGGGGACAGCCTCCCTGTCAACTTGCATGAACGACATTCCCAGAATCGACCCAGCGATACTCAGCGACGCGTATCACCGCGTTCTCGAATTGGGGATGGAAAATCTACAACGATTTTGTGTGCGTGAACGCTTCGAGTACCTCGCGATAGAAATCGACCATCTTCACAATCTTCCCCACTACATGCGAGAGTCCAACGTGTATGTGCACGCTTATTACTTCTGCGCCACGCGTCCGTTTTACGTCGAGCGACTGGATTCTGTCACGGCAATTGACACTGAGTTTCTAATTCGCCAATACGAATCCAGCTGGCAACAGCTTCGCGAAGGACTGACACCTTTCGCGGACGCAATCAACATGAAAGAATACGCAGAGAAACTGTGAGATTAGCTCGCAGAAGCAATCGAACCGAATTCGTCGAATTATAAACGGATTTTCCCTTATTGAATACGTTCTGCTCGAATTACCGACTGCACCCGACATTGGTTTCGCCGATTAGCAAATCAAAACCAGACGTCCGGGGCGAGTAAATCGGGACTTTATCAGCAAAACTCATATGTCAGACCGTCGCTACCACAATCCCGAATCCCTGCACAAAAACCCTGCGTTTAGCCATGGTGTTTCGGTTCCTGCAACCGCCCGAACCATCTACATTGGTGGCCAGAACGCTACGGACGCTGATGGCGTGCTCGTTGGCGAGAATGATCTGTTCGCCCAAACGGTCAAAACATTAGAGAATCTTCAAGCCGTACTGAAAGACGCCGATGCGACTCTACAAGATGTAGTGAAATGGTCGGTCCTCGTGGTTGAGGGGCAAGCTGCAGTGGATGGCCTTAGGGCATTTAGCTCTGTTTGGGGCAGCCATCCGAATCCGCCGGCCATCACGGTTGCTTTTGTTTCGGGGTTGGCGATTCCCGGTGCATTAGTAGAAATCGAAGCGGTTGCTGTCGCCGAAGGGAACTAACGCACATGTTTCGCAACGATAAAGCAAATCTCAAACGCGAAGTACATCCTATCCCCAAGTTTGTGCTCGATGCCCTTGAACGTGAATCGTTGATGGTTGCTTACCGCGAACGCCCGGCTTATCAGCAGAATGATTACATCGGATGGATCAACTCCGCCAAACGCGATGAGACCAAGCAGAAACGCCTCAATCAAATGCTTGCTGAGCTTGAGCAGGGCGGTGTTTACATGAAAATGGACCATCCGCCGAGCAAAAGACAGTGATACGTGGTTTCTGCTAATTAGCGGATAACCCCCCACAAGTCTCAGCTGCCTGTGCTGCGGAATGTCGCTCGGGCCAATCGCTAGGGCAGCTGCGAACCGTTTGGAAAAACCGAGGGAAAGACTTCGCTCACGCCGTGGAAGAAGAGTACGGACGTCACGGACAAGAAGAGCATGGTCGCGCCGTGGGCCGCGATGCTTCCCGCCAATCCGCCTCGCCTGGTTTGGTGTTCAATGCGGCGTGAGACAAGCACTGCCGGTCCTTGGATAGCGAAGAAAGCGAACTGGTAGCCCGTTACTCTCCAGGTCGCCAGGGCGAATGCCGCCTCGTGGAATAGGCCACTGAAAACGAATACCCAAAGGACGGAGCGTGCGGGTGTACGCCACCCTCCAGTCGCTCGAAAAACGTTTCGGTAGAGCCAGTCGTGAAGCCGGTAGTTGTATCGTTGCCAGAACTCGGACACGGACCGCGACAGGTAAGCATTCCGGATGATTGGCGTCGACTCGAACCCGGCAAGCCGCTCGATTCCGTACAACACACGCGAGATCGATTCAATTACAGGCACGAAGAGTAGTATGTGGAGGGCGTGATCCAGCGCATATGATGATTGCACTACTACGGATCGATCACGAAGCCTACGTCTGTCGAGACAAACTCTTCTCTCTTTCTGGCTGAGCCTAGAAGACGCTGCTTCGATATCGCAAAGACCTCACAGGACTTGATCTACACCAATACACGAGTTAGTGTATTGGTGTTATGAGCACTACACGCCCTACTCCTTGTCCATCTAAATCCAGCCTTCGGAAACGACCATTGATGTCGGATTCGATGTCATTGGAAGTGGAAGCACTTTTTGAGGTGCTGGCGAATGACACCCGCCTAAAGCTGCTTCATCAGATTGCGCGTGCTGACGAAATCTGCACGTCTGATCTTGCTACTGCTGTTGGGATGAAGCCACAGGCTGTTTCCAACCAACTGAAGCGTTTGCATGACAAAGGAATTGTGGGCAGCCGCCGAGACAGAAATAACGTCTTTTATCGAATTGTCGACAACTGCGTCATCGTGCTCCTTGAACGGGCCATTTGCCTGGTTGAGGAATCCGAACGTCGTCGTCGACCATGACACGGCAACAACTAAGACAAGAAAGGTGTGAATTATGGAGCGCCGCAAAATGTTGACCGCTGCCGCCGGAGTTGTTGGTGCAGGACTGCTCGCAACGAATAGTCAAGCAGAGGAGACTTGTGAGTCCTGCGAAGAGTGCAATTCTGGGTGTAGCGACTGCAGAACCACTTGCCTGGCATGCGTGACCGCTTGCCTTCAAGAGATGAAGGCGGACGGAAAGGATCGCCAGGAATGCATTCGGCTGTGCCTTGATTGTGCTGACATATGTGCCGCATGTGAAAGTGTCTCTGCCAGGAAGGGACCGATGTCTAGTGTCATCGCACTAGCTTGCGCCAAAGCGTGTGACGCCTGTGCAGAAGAGTGTGCCAAGCACGATGATGCCTCTTGCAAAGCCTGTGCAGAAGCATGTCGCAAGTGCGCGAAAGCCTGCCGTGAGTCTGCAAAGACGAAGTAACTGCTCGATCTAAATGGGCTTTGCATTGCCCCTCAAGCGGCTGGGACGGGCTCAACGATGTCCGAGGGAAGAACAGTCGCGGCTACGGTGCTACCGGACTGGCTTGTGAGAATAACGCAAAACGGGATCATCGCCAATTTCAGCGATGATGCCGAATGAGTTTGAGGGCAAGGTTGGTTCGCATAACCGTCCGAAAGATATGCTCGAAGATCACCTGGAAACGCGTCCGTCCTGGCGGTGGCGCCTCGATTGAGCGGCGTACCGATACCCCTCGACGATCGCTATGTTGATCGGCCAGCCAATCCAGATGGCAACGGTGTAAGCAACCGCGTGACTGTTGAAAACTCCAGTCATTGCGGTCGTCAAAACATGAACCGTCATATTCGCAAACGTAATTGCATAGCTCCACGCGACCCATTTTTGATGGGATGCGATGTCACGCTCACGAGCCGCTCGGTACGACATGATGGTGGTTTTGAGCCAGGCGTGATTCAAGAGCAGGAATCCGCCGATCGCAAGTATTCCGCCAGTCGCGGTAAACGTGAGTGGCACAGCCGCCAAGCCGGAAACAAAAACGGCAACGACGTAGATTCGTCCCGCCCAACGATGAACCACCAACACGGTTTGACAGACGCCTAACACCAACGACACGCCGCCTGCGATCATCGCGACGACCGCCGACGCGACGTGAAGCGACAACAGGGCACGCCACGCAAACCAGGGCTCGAAACCGAGCGACACCTTCTCTTGCATGAACGTTGTACGATCAACGCCCATAAAGAAGACTTGTGTTGAGGTATGCCCAATCCATAGCACAGCTAGGATGACGACTACACAGACACCCCAGATCCCAGCCGACTGAACCGTCCGGAATGAGTCATTGGTATTGGTTGGTCTCGGTTTCAATCGTTCACCACCGGCGTGTACTTACCCATGTCTCTTGCCGCTGCGGCACACATCGGTGCAAGTTTGTTTTCGGCACCGCCGAACCACTTGGCAAAGTCCTGCATTACCTTGGGTCCGGCTTTCTTAGGCGTTCCGCAATCAAATGGTGGAGCCGGATCGTACTCCAAACCGAGCTGAGTCATCTTGGCGACATCTTCGCCCAAAAGTTCGGCCAGCAGCACCAGCCCAAAATCGATTCCTGCCGTGACGCCGCCGCCGGAGATTCGGTTGCGATCGGTCACGACGCGGCCCTCGGTTGGGATTGCACCAAATTGTTCGAGCAGCGGCACAGCGGCCCAGTGTGTTGTTGCCTTGTAGCCTTGCATTAGCCCAGCAGCCCCGAGAACAATCGAACCGCCGCAAACGCTAGAGACATACTTCGCCCGCTTGCCTCGGTCAGCCAAGAATCGCAGCACGTCTTCGTCTCGCATCACGTCGAACTGACCGCCGGGCACGAACAACACGTCTAAGTCCTTCGGGCAATTATCGAAGCAGCAAGACGCTTTCATTACGATCCCGCTATCGGTTTCCAAAAGATTGGTGTTCTTCCACACGAGATGAACATCGCATGACGGAGCCAGCACGGTTTGTGGCCCAAGCAAATCCAACAGCGTGACGCCGGGATGAACCAACATCGCAACGACCGGTTTCCGCTGGTCGTGTGGCGACGGCAGTTTCATGGTAGCTCGTTGCACGTCTTTGCTCGCACTCGTTCCGTCAGTAGTCTCGGCCCCTATGGCATTGGTCCCACTCATGGATGCTCCCAAGGTCGTCGCAAGTGCCACCGAGGAAGCGACGAACTTTCGTCGATCGGTGGACAGCTTACCGTTGCTGGCTAACCGCACTTCGCTGTCGAGGTCGGCCTGTTTGTTGTTCATCGAAGTCTCCTGATTTGTTTCTGGTAACGACAACGGCAATGTTGTCCTCATTCGAGATTCAATTGTATTGACTGCACGGATGGCTTAAATGACAATATTCCGACATATTCGGCCAATTCAGTACCGGGCTTTCGCCATGCCTAAGCGAGAAGAAACAACGAAGCGAACACAGCGACGAGTCGTATTTTTGACGTTTCCCAATGTTGTCTTGCTAGACCTTGCAGGGCCATGGCAGACGTTTGCTTTAGCCAATCGCATCGCTGCCACCGACCTTCCGCCATACAAACTAGAATTGGTTAGCGGTGATCAATCGAATTCGATCGATTCCGTGGAAGGAATCACGATGTCCAGCCATCGCGTTGCCGCGAACTGCCGGGGGGGAATCGACACGCTGATCGTCCCGGCGGCAAACATCGATGTATATGGGGCACTACTGATGAAGTCGTCTCGCATCATCAACCGTCTGGCAAAACGATCTCGCAGAGTGGTTTCGATCTGTGGCGGTGCATTCCTGCTAGCTGAGGCAGGGCTACTTGACGGCAAGAGGGCGACGACGCACTGGCAGGGCATCGACGAATTTGCTCGCAGATTTCCAGACGTTCACGTCCAGTCGGATTCAATTTTTGTCCGCGACGGCAACGTGTATACATCTGCCGGAGTGACAACTGGTATCGATCTGTCATTGGAGCTGATCGAAGAGGACTTGGGTAAATCCATAGCGCTCTCGTGTGCCCGTGATCTTGTGGTGTTCATGCGGCGACCCGGCGGACAATCACAATTCAGCGTGACGCTTCAGTCGCAGAGCGCGGAGCGCAGTTCGATCAATGAGTTGATTGCTTGGGCGACCGACAATCCCGCTGCTGATCTCTCGGTTGAAGCAATGGCGGAACGAATCCACATGAGCACCCGAAACTTCTCGA
Organism: Pirellulaceae bacterium; assembly: GCA_028281725.1. Classification (GTDB taxonomy): domain Bacteria; phylum Planctomycetota; class Planctomycetia; order Pirellulales; family Pirellulaceae; genus Aureliella. Next base: position 6,031 of record JANQJJ010000126.1, read on the forward strand.
GGGTGTTCCGTAATGAGATCGGACAGACACCTGCCGCGTTTGTTGAAAGAATACGTGTCGATTCGGCCCGTCGAAGGCTTGAGCAAACCGACGACACTTTGGACGCGATCGCCCGCGCTTGTGGGTTCGGCAGTTCGGATTCGATGCGACGTTCGTTTCGGCGAATGGTGAAGGTCTCGCCCGGCGACTATCGCCAACGATTCAGTGGTTCAGAAACGCTGCGATGAAGAGAGAAGAATCGCGGCTCCAGCTTTTCGGAGATCGCCAGATTGCTCTGGGACAAACGCACGAGCTCGATAGCGCAACTCGAGTTTGTCTTACATCTAGCCAGCTCGCGACGCTCGAGAGCCAAAAGCAAATTCACGTGGAAGTCCTGCTGAACGCCCCACCACGAGCGGTTCGAAATGAGCCCCGAAACTCCCGGTTAGGACTCGAATCCACGTTGCAAACCGCGAAAGTGGCGACTGGATTTGAATACCGCAACTTCTAATCTTCCAGTAGCTTCGAGCAACTGGCCTTCGCTAAATCTCGTGGTTCGCGTAGATCGCTCACCGCCAACGAGAGACAACTCGCCGCCGATCGCTGCCGCGAGCTGTTTTGATTTCAAGTCGAGGTGAGAGGACTTCAGCTGTGAGTTGAGCGTCTTGAACCGAGCGGGAGCGCTGGGGGAAGCAACGGCCCTGTCTTTCTCAGGATAGCACGACGCGATTTCGTCCGTTGCGTTTGGCTTGGTAGAGCCGAGCGTCGGCCTCGGCTAGCAACTCTTCACGACTAGAGATCGTGCGGGTGCAAGGCGTCGCTACACCCAAACTGATAGTCACCTCGATGAGACCGTCGGAAGTATCGAAGGGGTCGGAGGCTACAACCTGGCGGCATCGCTCAGCGAGATGTCCGGCAGATTCCAAGTCAGCTTCGCCGTCCAAAATGGCAAACTCTTCGCCGCCGAAGCGGGCAAAGATCTCGTCTCCTACCAGCAAGCGTGTCAGTCGCAGCGCCAGCTCACGCAGCACTTCATCTCCTACCAAATGGCCGTGTTCATCATTGATCGACTTGAAATGGTCGATGTCCAGCAAGATGACTGCCAGCGAGCGGTGATGCCGATTAGCCCGGGCAACCTCTCGGTCCAGGCATTCGAGCAAGTAGCGTTTGTTGAAGGCCGACGTAAGTCCATCTCGAGTCATCATCGAGTAGACCGTTTCATGGTACTGAGCTTCAACGTCGGTGTCGGCCAAGAACCGAAAGATTCTCTGCCCGAGTTGAATGCGATCCCCGGTCCGAAGCGTCTGCCGTTGGACGACTTCGTCGTTCACCAGTACGCCGTTCGTGCTGCCCAGATCCTCGATTTCGTACCCCGCTTCGCCGCACTGGATGCAGGCATGCTGGCGCGATACGGATTCATCGTCCAGCACAACGCCGCATCTGTCCGAGCGGCCTAGGGTGACGGCTCGCTGGCCCAGCTGAACTCGGTTCTGCTCCAAATCGAGAGGATGCACTTGAACAAGCCAGCGTTGGCCCTGTTCGGCGTCGTTCTTGTTGTCAGCGATCATGACGGTATGCAGGCTGGGGTCGTTCATTATCGTCGCTTGACCATGAAGTGGAATGGAATGGGTTTGGTGAATCGAAAGGCTCGCCTGGTACTTGCCCAGAAGCATGCCGAAACAGGCCCATAGACCAGAGTTCTCGTCTTGGCTTGGGCTGATTTCTGTGAGCTTGGACTTGGTTTCTGCCTGCCGGATCTTGGAAAAACTTGGGAGGCGCAGGCCCAGAGCGCCGGCGCGTCTTGCCTTAAGAAGTTAGGTTGAGCCCAAGCCGGAAGATGTCGACGCCGGAGTGGTTCGCGGGATAAACCGTCGACGTTCTCCGATTGTTCTACTTGAATCGCCTGCGCGTGCTCTGGTCGCTCAAGCAGCCATCGGATGAATGGGGCAATCGCTACGATCCCACCTCCGAGCCTGGTTCCTCGGGCGTCTCCCGAGCTCAACGGATCGTTTTCTGCGAAGCGAAAACTAAGGTTCTGTGACACTCGACCTAGGAACGTGTTTCAGAAATGGATTTCCCTTTACCGGCTCGCTGACCCGCTGCGCGCGTGCCCGCTCGTACTTGTTCGTCTCCGCACATAGTCCCGGAAAACGCCTATGTCCCGGAGTTTCTCCAACGAGTGCAAGCTCGCACACCCACATAGCCTGCACTATCAACGGTTTCTGGCGCGTTCCTCGCTGCAAACGGGCTACACCAGAAGTAAAAATGCTCTAACTTGAAGGCGGGCTGGCATTGTCCGACGCGAAACCAACTGCAGAATTCCAAGCTCGCTGGATTGAATCGGCGATCGAGCAAAAACTGCTCGACACGGCAGACGCTGCGCACATCCTGTTGCAGGCTGCGCAAAGCGCTCGAAGTCCTCTGGAGGTTGTTCGGGAGCACTATGCAGGCGTTCCGGAACGCCTCTCTGCGCTGGATCAGCTTCTGACCGAGTTGGCCGGCGTAGAAATCGAGGCCCCTGTCCACCACGACGAAGAGCTCAGAGACACCGATGCAACGCAAACGGTTGGCAGATCAACCCGCAATCGCTCCGCGCGGCCCACGAAGAAAAGCTCACTGGCTCCACTCGAAACCCAACCGCGTTCTGCACAGCACCTCCGAGCGTCAAAATCGTCCGGCCGTCTAGCCGGCACGGAAAACCGGGTGAGAGAAATTGCGGACTCGGAGGAGAGACCGAAACAAGGCTCCCACGGCAATCAAGCTCCGCGGACCTCCGACGACTTATCCAAGGCCGTGCGGGAACAACTCGCCGAGTTGAAAAGCGGGGCGCTGCGATATGAAGTCACCGAGGAAGTTGGCCGTGGCGGCTGCGGCGTGGTCAGCAAGGCCGAAGATCTTCAGCTGAATCGAAGTGTTGTCCTGAAGCGGATCATCGATAGCTATTCCACTTCTGATGAGGTGGTCCAGCGCTTTATCAACGAGGCACGCATTACCGGCCAGCTAGAGCACCCCGGTATTGTTCCCGTGTACGAAGTGGGATTGGACGCCGATTCTCTGCCTTTCTACGCCATGAAAGAAGTGCGCGGAGAGACGTTGGCGGCCAAAATTGCTGCGCTGCACGAGATGCCCCCAGGGATGGATCGGCAGCCGCAACTCCGGCAACTGCTCAGCCGATTCTTGAGCGTTTGCCAGACGTTGGCTTTTGCGCATCAAGCCGGCGTGATTCATCGCGATCTAAAACCTGCCAACGTCATGATTGGCCAGTTCGGCGAAACGATCCTCTTGGACTGGGGACTGGCTCGCCGGTTGCGCGAGCGGTCCGCCGATTCTGCCGCGGATGCGGACGACGTCCAGGCAACCCTGGCAGCCGGCCAATCCGGCGCGAAGTCCAACGAACTTAGCAAGCAATCGGCATCCTCTGCCCGCCCGAGTTCCGCCGTCCGTTCGACGGACCAGATCGGCATGACGTGCCAGGGAACGGTGTTAGGGACTGCCGCTTACATGTCCCCGGAGCAGGCCCGTGGAAAGAACGATCGTGTCGATGAACGGTCGGACGTTTTTTCATTAGGGGTCATGCTGTACGAGATCCTCTCGGGCGAGTCGCCATTCCGAAGCGATACGTTGCAAACGACGATCCAGCGCGTTGCCAGGTGCGAGTACCAACCGCTACGAGAACTCAAAGCCTCTATTCCTCGGCCCTTAGCCGCCATCTGCGGCTTCGCCATGCAGCGGGACCAGCAGGCGAGGTATCCGAGCGCGCGGGAAATGGCAGAAGACTTGCAAAACTATCTGTCCGGAGGCCGCGTCAGCGTCTACGCCGAAACACCCTGGGAAAAGTTCGACCGAACCGCTAACAATCATCGCGGATTGTTCCGAGCTATCTTCGCTTCCAGCATGTTCATTGCCGTGGTGGCACTCGTGGCAGTAGGGAAGGTCAGCCAAGCCAATCGCTTTGAGCGGCAATCGCGAGCGATGGCCATCGACGCCAAGAACGAGGCCGAACAAGCGCTCGCAAGAGAACAGGCCGCGCGTCGGCGCACGCAGCAGCAGCTAGTCGCCAGCCGTGAGGCCGCGGACAATTGGCTCATTGACCTCAGTGGTGACTTGCAATTTTATCCTGGGCTGGACTCCATTCGCGAGTCCTTGATCGATCAGGGAATTCAACATTACCAACAACTGCTGAAAACCGCCCGCGACGATCTGGACGCGGTTCGGCGACATGCGGCAGATAGCCAAGCTGATGAAAAAGCTGCTGCCGTCGATCCGCTGCTTCGTGAAATCGGTTTCGGGGCGTTGCGCTTGGGCGATCTCTATCGAATCCGGCAGAAGTTCGACGTGGCCAGGATGCACTACCAGCAAGCCGAGCGCGTCACGCACGAGGGCCTGGAATTGGCAGGCGACGCGCCGGAGCAACGACTTTCGCTGGAGGTCCAACTGGCCAATGCCCAAATTGGCCAGGCGCTCGTCGATGGCGCCTTCACCGATCGTTCCTCCTCTTCTTGGTCATCGGCTACTCCCATCCATGACCAAGCCATCCACCGGCTACGGTCCCTGGTCCGCTCGTATCCGAACCTTACCGAGGCGCGCCATGCTCTCATTCGAGCCTATCTGGCGGCGTCGCGCTCCGCACTGTCCGGCGATCAACCCGCAGACGCGCTCAAATTCCTCGATTCCGCCATGCCTAACGCCGACATATTACTTCAACAGGAAGCCTCTCCTCGAAATCAAAAATTGCGAGGCACGCTCCTTGAAGACCGGGCGCGCCTACTGTTCCGATCCTCGCAATACACCGAGGCAGCCCAAGCGAGTCGCCAGCTCATTGACTTCTACGACGAAGCGCTTCAGCGTTCGCCCAGCCGTCCCGATGCCATGGAATCGAGATCCCTCGGTTACTCCCTGCTCGGGTCCAGCCTGCTTGGTGAGAACGATGTTGCTCCCGCAAGGCAGGCCTATGACAATGCCGAGCAAGATTTAGATAGGGCTTGGGAGCTGCTCTATGGCGAAGCCTTTTATCGTGAAAATCGAGCCATTCTGGCGACGAACCTCGCTTCCGCGGAACTGCTTTCCGGCCGATATCTCCAGGCCGAGCAGGGATTGCGCGAAGCCATCACGCAATTGCGGTGGCTCATTCAGTCCGATGGCGTGAACTCGGATCGCATCCATCGCATGTGCAGCTGCTATCAATCTCTAGTTCGCGTGCTGCTCCGCCGGCGCGATCTCGAAAACCAGGATACGAGAGAGGTGACCGAACCAGAAGAGCTACTGCAGCAGGCAACCGTGCTGATCCGGCATCTTGAGCAAGACGGGGCGGCACAGGCGACCGAACTGCAGCTAGACCAGTGGATATTGCATGCCGAGTGGGCTCTGCGTGGGAACCGCCCCGATACGGCTTGGCAGCATCTTCGAAAACTTCACGAGGCCGTGCCCTCAGGCAATGAGCTACGGGGCGCCAAGTGGCAACTGCGGCTAGGGCAAGCCGCCGTACTGAAGGCCAAGTTGCTCGCGTTGGAAGAGGAGCCTGAAACGGTTGACCAGCATGTTCAACGCGGCCTGGAGTATCTTCGATTGGCAGCCCAGTGTGACGACGCATCGATATCGCATCCGGCGCGCGCCGAATGGATGTGTCAGCTCTGTTTTGGAGGGCTAGCTGCTCCGTCGGCCGAAACTCCGCCCGCGTTGAGTGCCGGTAGATCCGCTGTCGTTGCGGGTAGAGAATGGGTCCAGTCTTGGGAGAAGTCACCGTCCGCCTGGCATTGGCTGGCCATTGCCTTGTGGCTCGACGCAGACCATCAAGCAGCCGACGAGGCGCTCCGCAAAGCCGTCCGGCTACGCGGGGGCGAGTCTACGGTCGAGGACGATTTGCTGTCGGCGATTCTAGCTCGCCAACTGGGTAGACCGTCGGCAGCCGCGCTTCGCATCGCCGCCATGACTCGCGCGGAAGGCTCACACTACGCGGCTTCTCATCGCGAGTTTTTGGAGAGTTACTTGGTGGCCTCGCCTGGCGAGCCTCAGCCCTGAGCAGAGCAGCCCGACCGTTTCAGACTGCCTGCCAAGGCTTCTCATCGTTTCTCGCGGTCTCTCTGCCAGGATCGCGATCTAACCCAGAGTCGCCATTCTGGGTGATCGCCGTATCTTATTAACGGGCTGGTTGCGGGAATCCCGCAATCTTGACTAAAACGCTTCAGTTCACCGCAGAGTCTGAGCCGATGGCAGGTGGAGACGGCCCGTATTCGACGTAGTTGGCGGTAGCTACTTTGCGGATTGTCGACACCTACCGATTCCGTGGAATGGACGCCAGGGATGGAACGAGTTATTCCAACGCGCATGGGTCTCCGTCCCACCGGAGACGGGGGCGGGCGGTGCCGCGTGCCGTTCCCGTTTGTCTGGGCACTTGTGGTGTTGGCTAGCGGTGCGCTTCCGGCGAGTAGACTCCTCGCACAGCAGCCCAACCCCGAGACGCCCTCCGAGTTATCCCCTGGCGCGCCCCTTCAAGAAACTGCCGTTGAGCTGGAGTTCTCCGACGAAGGGGAGCGGCTGGCATACCTTCAAGACGGTCGTCCGCTCGAGCCTGCCGCTCGTCCTTCGACGCCTGCCGACTCCGCAGATTCAGTGGGCACCGATAGGACCGGTTCAAGGGCTGAGCCGCTGAGCGAGCAGTCGGATGAATTGAAGGCTGCACTGCTGGGCAGCATTTCGGCGGTTCCTCTACTGTCGGAGCAACGTCGGGCTCGGGCGTCCGGCGCCGGCGCTGATGCCGTACTTGGTGGCGAAGCCGTCTTTCGAAAGACGACCGACTCGGGCAACTTGCTCGGCAAGTCCATCTCCGTACGGGGTGTATCCAGTCAGCAGCGAACGCCGATTACCACGGACACGCGTGTTCGCGGCGAACGGGTGGGACAGGTACTGGCCTCCGGATCGTACTGGGCTCCCGTACGCATGGACCTGGACACAATGATGAACAAGATTGATTCGCGATTGATCGACAGCCTGATCATCGTCAAAGGTCCCTACAGCCCGCGTTACGGACCAGGTTTCAGTTTTGTGGACATCGAGTTGCTTTCGACGCCGCGCTATCAAGGTGGTTTCCAGGTCCATGGCACGTCGAGTGCCGACTATCTTACCAATGGAGAGCAGGTTTACGGCCGCCAAACATTTTTCGGAGGCGGTGCCGATTGGGGCTTTCGGGCGAGCTATGGCCATCGGACAGGGAACGACTATACCGATGGCGACGGGGTAGAGCTGCCAGCGAGTTACAACTCCCGAGACATCAACATGGCTCTGGGGCATGACATCGGCGACTACCGGCAGATTGAGTTCAACTACTTGCGGCTAGACCAAACCGGCGTCGAGTACCCGGGGCTCGTATTCGATACACGCTACCTGGTCACTGATGGTTATGAGGTCAAGTACTACGACCACAATCCCCTGCTGTCGAATTTCCACACATCGGAAGTCTGGTTCAATCGAACGCGTTTTGAGGGAGATACGCTCGGAGTCGGCAAGAATCGCCAGATTCCGGAGCTGAGGACGATTCTGTTCTCTCCCAGCGGGGTCGATGGATTCGGGATCACCGACGGCGATGGGAGTTCGCTTGGTTATCGTTCCGAGTCCATCTTTGGCGTACCAGGCTTAGACCATCTTGCTGTGGGGACCGACCTGATCTTGCTTCGGCAGAACATCAATGACCGCGAAGCACTCTTGCCGCCGAACGACAATAACTTTCCGCTGCCTAAATCGGAGTCTTACGATTTCGGTTTCTATGCCGAACGTGTGACTACGCTGTTGGACTACGTGCACCTGAATACCGGTGCCCGCGTCGACTCGATCCGCACCCTTTCCGATGGGATTGCCGACGGATTTCCACCGATCTTCACACCAGACGAACTGACGCAGAATTTTACGACCTGGACGACCTACGTTCACGCTCAGGTGGACCTGACGCCGCATTGGTTCGCCACCGGTGGTTTTGGCTACGGACAGCGCCCACCTACACTGACCGAACTGTATGTCCAATCCGCGTTCATCGGTAGTCTGCAACGGGGCCTGACATTCTTGGCCGGCGATCACAATCTCAAACCAGAGACGCTCCGGCAGATTGATGCGGGACTCAGCTGCCAAACCGATCGGTTCACCGGCGGTGCCAATTGGTACTACGCGTGGATCGACGATTACATCACCTACGATCTGCTGACACCGTCTGCCGGTGCCGATGGACTTTCGGCCGGAGCGGGCTTTGTCAATACGAACGAGGCAACGCTAACCGGTGTCGAAGCCTATGGTCAAGTGCGAGCGACCGACCATGTGTCCCTGTTTGGTGTATTGAGCTACACCGAGGGTACGGACCGGACTCGCAACGAGACCTCTTACTTGAACGATCCCACCATGGATCGCAGTGGGGAACCCGGTGTGCCGGTCGAACCGCTACCTGGTATTCCGCCATTGGATTCACGGGTCGGTGTCTTGTTGCACGACCCGTCACCTTCGCCGCTGTGGGGCGTCGAGTATTCTTTGCGGGCCGTAGGCCGGCAAAGCCGTGTCGCCACGACGCTGGAAGAGATTGAGACTCCCGGTTTCATGACCATTGATGTCAGGGGTTACCGACGATTCGGCGGCGGCTGGCTGGCCACCGGTGGGATTGAAAACGTCACCGACCGCTTCTATCGCGAACATCTGGACTATCGCAGCGGCCTGGGAGTCTTCCGGCCTGGGATCGGCGTCTACAGCGGCTTGGAACTCAACTACTAGCCCGGCCTGAGGACGCAAGATCCCACCGGCGCGCTAGAGTCCCAGCGGAATCATACGAAGCCAACCGTGGTCGTCGATCCGTTCCAAGATCGCCCCTCGCTGTTCACCTGCGAGTGGGTGGAGCTGTCCTCAAGTCCACACTCTCCGCCTTGGTCGACCTGAAGACAGGTCCACCACGACGCGATTTCCTCTCCTTGCTATTGCGGATGATTCACACGGGTTCCATCTAGTGCGTTAAAGTGATTGGTACCCCAAGAATTGGTTGCTTGATAAGCACCTCTCGAACGCGAAATCATGTGGGACACAGCACAGGATTCCAGAGAAGGGACGTTGGCGTTTCATCGCTGAGAGGTACCAGTCACACGATCGAGCCCCATGCGCTAAGAGACCGAGACTCTAACGCAACGTACCGGCCATCGGCGGACTTCGACTACCCGCGCGGCCCCACAACTGGAGCCGATGAAGACGAAAAAGTAGTCAGCGACAAGCCACTGGGAGCCGGCGAGCCTACGATACTTCCGCAAATATCCGTCAGCACGACGTAGAACGGGTCGCTCGCGTGTGTATGCATGAGTGAAAGAGGCTCCAAGTTCCGTGAATGATGATCCTGAAACGCGAGAAAGCTTGCTGTTGCGTTTGTCCGATGAGTCGGATGCCGCAGCCTGGGACGAATTTGTGAGCATTTATCAGCCGATGATCCATCGGTTGGCCGTTCGCCGGGGGTTGCAGCCAAATGACGCCGACGATGTGACTCAGCAAGTCCTCATGTCGGTGGCTCGAGTGGTCGAGGGTTGGCAGAGAGACGCCCAGCGAGGCGGATTCCGCAGTTGGCTACACGTGGTGGCTCGCCATGCGATTATCAACTTTTGGAACCGTGGTCCGAAAGATCTTGCTCTTGGTGGGACCGGCTTTCTTATGGTTTGCGGAGAGATCGAGGGACGTGAAGTCGAAACAGATCGAATCGTCGAAGAAGAGTTTGCAAGGACCCGACTCCGACGCGCGTCGCGAATCGTGAAAGCGAAAGTTAAAGCGGATTCGTGGAAGGCATTCTGGCTGACCGCAGTCGAAGGAAAGTCGCCGGAAGACGTTGC
>JANQJJ010000160.1 GCA_028281725.1 Pirellulaceae bacterium
TCTCTCTACAGCAGAGCCCAGACGTATCACCTACGAACAGCTGGCCCAAGGTCCCATACGGATCGAGGTCGTGACCTCAGAGGGGCAAGTCCAGCGATGTCAGTCTGAGTCGATTTGGCATCTGATGCTGCAGCAGCCCGAGGTGTTTCGCAAATACGTCCAGCCATTCCTGTTGCGTTTGGCTCCGGCCTGGAATCTGGACTCGACGTTGGCGGAGACTCTGCGCGTGATGCGCAGTAGAGTGCACGATGACGCGACTGGGCAGCGCGTGGCCAAACTGATCGAGGAATTGGGCTCTGGCGAAGCACGAACACGCTCCTTGGCTGAAGGAGAACTGCTTAAGGTGGGGTTGGCGGCTCGCATCCCGCTCAAGCGCTACGACTCATCGTCGACAAAGCACCAGCGGTTGTTGATGCGTAGAATCCTGCGCGGAATTGCCCCCAGTGGTGACGACACGTCGATACGTCTAGCTCATTGGTTGTCTGGCGACCAGGCCGTTAGCGACATGATTTGCCGAGCGGCCCCAGATAACGTGGTGCGCTAGTCCTCCTAGGTTCGCCGACTGCTCCACCGGTCGGTATGTCTTCCGCCGCTCGGTTGCGCCCCAATCCTCCACCGAGCGTGGCGTCATGGGATGGCGCTGCCCTCCACCGTTGCTTCCTGACGGAGAGGCAATTCGCTGTCCCTTTCGGTGCCTGCCTCAAACGGTCGCTCACCGATTATGCCCGGCGTGTCTGGACAGGTTTTTTTCTTTTGGGATAGAGTTCGCGGCAGATCTGGCAACGTGTGCCGTCGCAGCCGCGAGCTGAGCAGTGCTCGCGACCGTAGTAAATAATCTGCAGGTGCAGTTTGTTCCATCGGTCTTGTGGGAAGAGTCGCTTGAGATCCTTCTCGGTTTCTGCGACGTCCTTGCCACTCGTGAGCCCCCATCGCTGGGCCAGTCGATGGATGTGGGTGTCGACCGGAAAGGCTGGTTGTCCGAACGCCTGACACATGACCACACTGGCTGTCTTGTGCCCCACGCCGGGTAGTTGCTTGAGCAATTCCAGTTGAGCTGGGACTTGGCCGTCATACTCCCGAGTGAGAATCTCGGACAGACCTTTGATGGCCTTCGATTTGCGAGGCGCCAAACCCAACTTGCGAATCACGGCGAGTATTTCCTCTTCGCTAAGGCGACTCATGTCTGCCGGATTATCGGCCAATTTCCACAGATCGGGCGTTACCGAGTTGACCATCTTGTCGGTGCACTGGGCGCTAAGGAGGACCGCGACCAGCAGGGTGAATTCATCGTGATGGTCCAGGGGGATGGGAGGATCGGGATACAGCATCTCCAGTCGTTGCAGCACCCAATCGGCTCGTTCTTGCTTTCGCACCAGCGCAATCTTTCTGTCATGGTTGCCGCCGACGTAGCACCTGGCGGCGCAAGCGTCGGCAGCTTGGGAGCAGGCGAGAAAGGGCGCTCCGGTAGTCCTTACCGGGAACTGGCCCCGCGGGGCTTCACATCGTGGATACCGGGTACTTTTTGTCGCCCAATTGTTTGGGCGTTCCGCCGCCAAAGCCTGGCCGCAAAAACTTGATGGAACCTTCTCGCCCTGGGAAACCCAGCCATGCTATTATGTTAGCCAAGCCAAAGCTGAAAACCCGGCAATTGCCGTACTCAGGGCACCGACCGGGCAGCCGCCCTTCCCGCCCTCTGAATCCCTCGCCTCATCGGAGAAGACGCATGACGAATTCGAATCGACGCAGTTTTGTACGCAAATCCATGGCAGCGACCGCCTCCGCGGCTGCGTTGGCACAGGGCAAATTCGTCCATGCTCAACAAGCGGGCCAGAACTCCATCACCTCGCCAAACTCGCAACTCGATGTGGCTGTGATCGGCGTGGGAGGAAGAGGTGGTGCGCACATCAACGAGATGCTGAGGGCCGACGGAGTGACCATCACGCATATCTGCGATGTCGACGAAGGGACAGGCGCCAAACGCGTCAAACAAATCGCAGAAGCGCAGGGAAAGAGCCCGAAGCTAGAAACTGACTTGAGGCGGATCCTGGATGATGAGTCGGTTGACGCGGTGACGATCGCGACCCCCAACCACTGGCATGCATTGGGTGGAATCTGGGCCATGCAGGCCGGTAAGCACGCCTATATCGAAAAACCAGTGTGCCACAACATTGCCGAGGGAAGCGCGTTGATCGCGGCGGCCAGAAAGAATCGTCGAATGTGCCAGGTGGGTACGCAGTGTCGAAGCAGCCGGGCCGTGATCGAGGCCATCGACTTTATTGGCAGCGGTGGGATCGGCGAAGTGAAGTTTGCTCGAGGGCTGTGTTACAAACGGCGCAAGTCGATCGGATCCTTGGGCGACTATGTGATTCCAAGCAACGTTGATTTCAACCTCTGGAGCGGCCCGGCGGAGTATACCGAACCGCGGCTGACGCGCGAGAGGTTCCACTACGACTGGCATTGGCAGCGACTCTATGGCAATGGAGATCTGGGCAATCAAGGTCCTCATCAGACCGATATCGCTCGTTGGGGGTTAGGGATCGACACGCATCCGAGTTCGGTGATCAGCTACGGTGGTCGTCTGGGGTATCAGGCGGAACGAAAGGACGCGGATTATGTCGACGCCGGCGACACGGCGAATACGGAGGTCTCCATTTACGATTACGGAGACAAATGTATCGTCTTCGAAACGCGCGGTCTGAGCGTGGACGAATCCGCCGACAAAGAGCTCAACAAGCTCTTCGGATCGACGACCGGCAACAAGATCGGCGTCGTCTTCTACGGGTCCGAAGGCTACGTCGTGCAGCGAAACTATGACTACTGCATCGCTTACGACAAAGATTTCAACGTCACGCACGAGTTCCGGGTGAAAGGCAATCTGAATGCGGTACACTTTGGCAACTTTATTGAAGCTTGCCGGAGGGACGAGCCGGCCTTGCTCAACGCAGATGTCCGAGAAGGCCACTTGTCGGCGGCTATCAGTCACCTGGGCAATATCTCGTTCTATCTGGGCGAAGAGAATCACGTCTCCGAATCGGAACTGGCAGGAGTTCTGCAGGGTATCGAGAGCCTGGATGACAATGCGGCAACGCTGCAGCGGACTCTGGCCCATTTGCAGCAGAACGGTGTGGAGTTGGACAAGTATCCGTTGTCCCTTGGTCCCCATCTCCGGTTCGACCCCGAAAAGGAGACATTCCCCGATTCGGAAGAGGCAAACGAGCTACTGACGAGAGCCTACCGTGGCGAGTTCGTTTGTCCCCAGGCGGCAGCCGTTTAGCTACCTGGGCGTCGGCGTGAGCGGGCTGAACTCACTGGACTAGCAGGCTGCTGAAAAAGTCTTGTATTCGAAAAACTGATGACTGAGATTTCGCTCAAGCACTAACTCTTTCGTCGAACAACTTTAACTTGAAGCCTTCTAAAGGGTATTTCAAAAGTGGGGTTTTCGACGGCTGGCGGATTTTCGGACTTTTTCAGCAGCCTGCTAGTCCGTGTAGGGCGGAGCTTCGCCATTGAGTTCTGCTAGTGCATTTCCGGCTGCCCGCTGTTCGGCATCTTTTTTGGTCCGTCCCCATGCCGGAGTGAACTTGCGGTTTTTGATTTCGGCCGCTATTTGGAACATCTTGCTATGGTCCGGGCCCGTTTCCGAAAGCAGGCGATAGGCTGGGGCCGCCCCGTTCTCACGCTGAGATAGCTGTTGCAAGGCGGACTTGTAATTGCCGACAGAATGTCCCTGCACCGCTTGCTGCAACTCGTGACCAATCGTGCGAATGATAAATTCCTGGGCGGCTGCGAAACCGCCATCCAGATAAATCGCTGCGATGATGGCTTCATAAACGTCCGATAACAGACTTTTGGGTACGCCATGGGCCTGCTGCATGCCCTTGCCCAGAATCAGACACTCCTCCAATTCCAGTTGAAGGCTAACCCGCGCACAGACTCGGCGACTAACCACCGTGGACTTGATCTGGGTTAACTCGCCCTCCAAGTACTCCACATGTTCCTTGAAAAGCCATTCGCAGATCGTAAAGCCCAAAATCGAATCGCCCAAAAATTCCAAGCGCTCGTTGGAAGCCAGACGGTTGACCGCTCCAGACGCATGGGTCAGCGCCGAGCGTAACAATTCGACGTTAGAAAAGTGGTAGCCGATCCTCTCCTGACAGAACTCAATCTTTTCCTGGTCGGACAAATTGGACGCTTGTTCTGTCATTTGAAGGTTAAAACGACCGTATCGATTCGAGTACACAAATCATCTGTCGAATAGTTCTCGTAGTGGGGTGAGGCTATCCGCCTGAGATCGCTTTGTCAACGAGTGCCCAGAATACGCCATTTGCCCGGTTGTTACGAAATCTCGAAGCGTTTGTCTCGCACCATAGATTTAACCTAGGCTTCCTAATCGACGTTAAGTTTTCTCTCTATGGAGCTGTCTGATCGTGAGTGGAGTTTCCTTACTGCTCTTGGCCGCATTCCCACTCATTGTAGTGTCTTGTGGGCAGTTCCTAGCGGCGGGTATCGCGATCGGCAGAGGAAGATCTCGCGCCAGACGCTGGCGGCAAAAGGATATTCTGAGTCTGAGACAATCTGCGGAAATAGCGAGGTTGAACTCGGAACTCAAGTCTACCTCACGCCACGGGGCAGGTATCAGCTGGACCGTG
>JANQJJ010000180.1 GCA_028281725.1 Pirellulaceae bacterium
TCGCATCGCTGTGTCGGAAAAAGTGTGTGAAGCATTCGTCGTCGGTATCTGGCGCCCCTTGGTCTTGTTGCCCACCCCCTGGTTAACAGCAATGCCGCCGGAAATGCTCGAGGCGGTAATTGCCCATGAATTGGCCCACGTCCGGCGGCTGGATCTCTGGGTAAACCTACTTCAGCGGATCACCGAAACTGTCCTGTTCTACCACCCGGCCGTCTGGTGGCTATCGCGACGGATCGATAGAGAACGTGAAATGTGCGCGGACGAATTGGCCGTGGATGCCACGCGTGATCGGCTTGCGTATGCGATTGCCTTAGAAACCGTGGGCCGCGTGCGGCTCCAGCAGACTTCACTCCAACTGGGCGTCGAAATGGGAGGCAACCAAATGGAGCTGCTGAATCGAGTTGGAAACGTTTTGGGTTCACCAGCCTCCAACCATCGCGTTCGTTGGTGGCCTGCGGGGTTGGCCGTCCTGGCACTGCCGCTCGTTCTATGGCTCGTTTCGGTGAACAGCGTAGCTCCGATGATCCCAACCCAAGCGGCAGAGATCGGCGACGACGCGCCGGCAGACGACCAGCCGGCGCAGCGCCGTCGACTCTGGTCGGTGACCGGTAGCGTGACGGACCAGACGGGACGTCCGCTCGAGGGTGTCGAGATTTCGGCTAGCTGCGGGATGGGAACGCTGATGCCGACCGGCTCAACGACTTCGGACTCGCAGGGCCGCTATACGCTGCGGTTCGCTCCAGGTATAGGGACGTTCGACAGCGCCACGGGAACCTGGGAAGCGAGACTGCAAGCAGCGACGATCTACGCCACCAGGCCGGGCTACACCGAAAAGAATCTTTGTAGCCAAGGTGATTTGATGATGGCCACCAAGGCACCTCCCAAAGACAATTCCTGGGGCGCGAAGCCCGGCCGGACCGTTCTGCCGCGCCAACCTCACGAGTTGCACTTTGTGATGGTCCCCGCAGCGAACGTGGAGTTAAAATTGGTTGACCAGGCAGGCCGACCAATTGCCGACAAGCGGGTGTTGGTTCAGGGCAAGCAAATGCGCCCGTCGACCAGCGTGCTCTCTGGAGGCAAAACCGACGCGCAGGGGAGCTTTCGCTTCGAGGGACTACCGGTGAACATTGCGTGGTGGTTCACCACCGATGGCCTGGGGAGGTCCCAGCCAATCACCCTGACTGGACCCGACACCTATCGCATCGAGCTCCAGTCGGTCCACGACCATCGACACGACCTCTACACGATTCGGATTGCCGGCGTGACCGACTCTCAGGGCGCCGACGTCGGCCGGCAGGTGGTCGGCGACGATCCGTCGGCTCGGCCTCCAGTCTCTGACCGGCTGCAAGAACAAGGCCGAGATTACCTGAAAAAAATGGCGGAAGCTTGCCGCGACTGGATCGCAGAATCACCGATGTCGGGCAAGGATATCCGAAGTTTTGAGTACCGTTTCCGGCTAGGCAACCAACCTCCGGAGACCGTCCGGGTCGAAGGGGACGTGTCGCAGGCTGGTCGCACGACCCGGCAAGGCATTCACTACATCGGTACGCCTCATCGGCTGGCCATGCATCCGGAGAAAGTTGTCTTTCGCCAGGTTGAGGTCGACGGGCAAACGATTCGACTAAGGTTTCTGGTTCGTGATGGAATGAAGATCGCCGCTGGAAACGGCATCACCGGTAGTTTTCTCGGCTTCTTCAGCTCGCCTCTAAGAGAGGGATCGCTCGTTCTCGACGCGCAGACTTTCTTCCCCCTCAGAACGGACTTGGAGACATTTTCGGGGTACGTCGATCTTGGCAGAGGCCGCTATGCTCCCAGGGAAATAGTGATCAAACGCGGGGCCGGACACTGGAGATGGACGTTCCGCGTCTACCCACCAGGGCTGTGGCTCCTGGCAGAAAGCCACAGCGACGATCAGGCCGAACCGCTGCTTACCATCGATCAGGTGCGGATCAACGGCCAAGCGGCGATTCCGATCTCCCAGGAGAACGATCGCGCTCAGAGGGCGGAGTCTCAACCCGTAGAAACCGGTCGCCAGGCGACCGGCGAATCGGAGCGCGGAAACGCCATGCAGCCTATTGCCGATGTGGTCGATCGATGGCTCGCTCTGATAGAAGGGGCCGCCCCGGACGAGGCAGCACAACTCATGGCGAGCGGAAAAAACGAAAACGCCGACGATAGTCAGAGCATGACCGTCCTACTCGAAGCGGCGACCCAGGGACGCGTCGTGCCGGCAGATGTCTACGCACACGCCGGCGCGGCATTGGTCACTTCCAAGCCGCTGGAGACGGGCCCGTTTGCAGGACAGTCCTTCATCTTCCATGTCACGCGCCACCCACGCGCGGGCCGGCAGTGGCGGATTCACGAGGTCAGTCTGGTCAAGCCCGAAGAAAGGGTGGCTCAGCTCGAAGCGTTCAACAGCAAGCCAGTGAACTCGCCCGTCGACTCCCGTGGCTTGGGACCGATCGTCGAGCGAACACTTCAGCGGTCCGCCTCGCACACCGACGCTCTCGACCTGGACACGAACCGCGTGATCCGCGTGCCAAACGATTTCGGCACCAATCGTGAGGTAACGCAAGACCCGATCAAGTGGATCGCGGTTCGCGGCATCGACCTCGTCCCCCAGGAGAATCCCAATCGTGGCGCCGAGCTACTGGGCGTCGCCGGAATGTTTCGTCAAGTCAGCCAAGTCGAGAACGTGGACTGGGAAGCGTCCGCTGCCGCCGACATCAACCAGTTGTTAACTACCGCTCCTCAAGCCCAAGCCATCGTCCAGTGGCGCGTCACCGAGGGACCTTATCCGGTGACCTACCTCTTCGAAACGCTTCCCTATCCGGCCGGCATATCTCAGCAAGGCATCTTGCAAGTATTAGCGGTCGACAAAAACCGACAGACGGTCGAATTGCGTTATCGGCTTGTCGGCCCACCAAGCCAAAAATCAAAACGAACTCCGCCAGGTTCTCAATGAATCCGACTGGAAATGAGTTCAACCAACAGGATGGGATGCGCGACCATCAAAGGAAACCCAGCCGGGCCTATGCGTGGCGTCTTCGGCCAGAACGTTAGAGGGGAGGTTGGGGCATGGTGATCTAGGCCAATGCACAGGCGGAACTGACAACACTCGCCTACTGTCCGCGCAGCAGACCATCCTGCATCGCGCTTCATTTTGCAGTGCGCAATATTCATTCTTAGGTGTCTGGCGCTTTCAACCAAGGCTCTGCCAATTCTCGGTCTGAAACACACAAACGGACAGTCGGTATCGCTGACGATGTGCAACCTTCCCTACCAAAATTGCTCAACGAAAATAACTCAAACTTCGCTTGATTGAGGGCGAAGCAGAATTTTCTTGGGTTAGAATGCAGCCAGCTCAGCGGGGCACGCCAACAGCCGAATGTTGGTTTCAAGAGAATGCAAATGCCAAAGTTAAATCAAACTCAGTTCGACAATCTACTCGCCCGAATTCGCGCTGGTAACCAGGAGGCAGCAGCCGAATTGGTCCGTCTATATGAACCGGAGATCCGCCGAGAAATTCGTCTTCGCCTCACAGATGCCGCTATGAGGCGTACCCTGGACTCCACCGACATCTGTCAGAGCGTCATGGCAAATTTCTTTGAGAAAATTCGCCAAGGCCAGCTTAGATTTGACCGGCCTGAGGATCTTTTGCGTTTACTAATGCAGATGGTGCGCAATAAGCTTGTGGATCGTCATCGACGCCATCGTGTTCGCTCTCCAAGAGACGGGCAAGCCATGGAAGACGTCGATGCCATTCAATTGGAGGGAGATGCTCCTTCGCCAAGTAGAGTAGTCGCAAATCAAGAACTTCTCGAGCGTGTTAAGCCGCTACTTTCCCACGAAGAACTCCAAGTCTTGGAGTATCGGGTTGCAGGGTATCGGTGGGTTGAAATCTCCGAAAAACTTGATGAAAGCGCGGAAGCCCTCCGTAAACGGTTGGCTCGAACACGAGCGAGGCTGGTGCAAGAACTCGATGTCGAATTTGATTCTCTGTGAAGGATCAAATCTCGCGAACAGCACTCCTTAGGTTTTGAGACCAGTGCCAGAAATCGATCAGAGTCTGGACAAGATTGACCTTTTGACAAGCGTGCTGGCTGAACAAGCCGCAAATGCTGGTACTCCGACTTTCCGGCCGGCCGAGCAATATCTCGATACTTTCCCAGACCTGGCGAATTGTGAGACAAGTGCCGTAGACGTCATTTATCACGAGTATCTTTTGCTAGGCAAATCTGGCAATCCTCCCCCAAATCCCCAGAATTTCTTGGATCGCTTTCCCGAGCACGCTGATGCGCTTCGAGCCCAATTCCAAATTGCTGCTGGCTTCGCGACTGCATCACTTGACTTGTCGGCCTTGGGACACGCTCCTACCGAGACTATCAACTTGTCTTTGCCGAGTCGTTACCAATGCGGTGCGATGATCGGCGAAGGTGGATTTGCCTGGGTATACAAAGCCACCGACGTTCAGTTGAAGCGCCAGGTAGCAATTAAGGTTTCCAAGAGTCCATGTGATTTGGAGTCCAGACTCTATCGGCGATTTGCTCGCGAGGCTGAAGCCGCAGCGAGCCTGTCGCACCCTGGTATTGTTCCCGTCTATGAGTTTGGAATTCTTGATTCCAGGCCATTTATCGTGCAGCAACTCGCGCTCGGCGGCACTCTTGAGGATCTGTTGTCGGAGGAACCAATTGCCCCAACCCAGGCAGCGAAGTGGGTCGCGGAGGTCTGTGAGGCAATGGACTATGCTCACCAGTGTAATGTCGTGCACAGAGACATTAAGCCGAGCAACATACTTATCGGTGAAGCCGGTAGGTTGCGTATCACTGACTTCGGACTTGCCGCATTTACAGAAGATGAGAGGACTCTAACGCACACCGGAGAAATGGTGGGCACACCGGCATACATGTCGCCCGAACAGATCACTGGAGCGAACGAGTCCACTGTACAGAGTGACGTCTACTCAATTGGCGTATTGCTGTATCAGTTGATTGTCGGGCGACTTCCATTTCGGGGCAACATGGCTTCTACGCTTCGGCAGATCGCGGACACCGATCCAGTTCCACCGCGTCAACTAGTCCCAAACGTCCCACACGATTTGTCGACGATCTGCCTCAAGGCCATGCAGAAGAGCCCGATAGCGCGATATCAAAGCACTCGCCAACTAGCTGAAGACCTGTACCGCTTTCTCGATAGAGAGCCAATCTTGGCCAGGCCCGCCAGCCGGTATGAAAAACTTGCGAGAAAGATGCGAAGACATCCTGTTGCATCTGGGCTTGGTGCGTTAGTGCTTTTCGCCATCTGTTTCATTTTGGGTGGATCTGTCCAATATTACAATCTTTTGAAGCAGCGAAATGTCGCGGAGCAAGCGCAGCAAAGGGCGAGTCAGCTGGCTGCCGCAAAGGCCGCAGATGCGGGTTATCTTTCGATGCAGCGCGGACGCACCCAACTTGCAACAACACACTTTAAGGAAGCAATCGAACTGGGCTATTCCAAGCCACATCAGTTGCATTTGCGCTTGGCCGAGTGCGAGCTAATTCATGGTCGCCCTACTGAAGCGATAGCTTTCGTCGATATGATTCCTGCAGGGCAACTGGCTGACGATGTGCTCCTGCTCCGAGCAAGAATCGCATTGCTTGGTAGCCCAGGAGATCGATCGGCGGTTCACCTATTGTCCGAGATCCAACAAGACAATTTGGCTGCGGCAGATGTCGACTACTTACATGGACTTGAAGCAACGAATTCCCGCCGAGCTCTCGGGCACTTCAAGTCTGCACTGGAAAAAGACACCTACCACCATGGCGCGCGACGCATGGCCAGCATTGTTGCCCTGTCCCTCGCCGACTTCGAATACGTTTCCGACTTGGCCGCCTCATCGAGACAGCTCTATCCAGACGACGTGGAATTCGCACTGATAGAGTGCCTGTGCCAGGCTGCAAGCCGGCAACTAAACGAAGGCCTCACCTTGCTCAACTCGACCAATCTGGAGCAAGGAGAACGTGCGGACTGGCACCGCTTGTTGAACTATGTTCACACGGTTTGCTGCGAGTTGAACACGGGAGGAGACCGCATCTTCACATCGAGAACACCTGATTCAGGCCTGAAATATGATGACTTTGTTGATCTACTTCTCGAATTCGACCGTGAATTCTCACCGGTCATTCGACTGCGTCGCTGGTACTTGCCACCAGCCATTGCCAGCCGTTTAGGGACGTTTCTTGCTGCTGCCTCCACAGACTCGCGATCTGCCAGCACGGAGGTACTTGCTGCCGAAGTGGCCATTGCTGAAGCGCATCCCGAAGCCACTCTGCTAACCTCAATTGCGCGTCGAATTATCGAATCAGGCGTCGGAGACCTCGAAACCGTTTTGCGAGTGCAGAAGTATTATGAAACCGCCAGTAGCTGCCAGGGTTTTCTTCAAGATACTGCTTCGCATGCTCGACTGGGCGTCTTCACCGCTGCGATACATCTTGCTGTCATCCACGGTTACAAGCAGCAGGAGAATGCAACTAAGGCACTGGAAACACTGAAGAAGATTGATCCCAAAGACGTGCACGCCGTCGAGAACCTTCGAGTGATGACGATCTATCCCATTCAACAGGGAAAGTTTGAACTGGGAGCCCGCTTTGTTGACCGTTGGCTTGAGATGGCGAATCATAAAAATGACACGACGGCAGCACGTGATGCGTTATGGCATAAGGCGCTCGTGCTCGAATTCCGGGAAGATTGGTATCACCTCTTGCAGACATGCTCAGGCATACTGGAGATTCCGGCCGAAGACACCGCCAAAGAACCAGTCAGACAGCTTCGCAAGAGGGCAGAATACGAGCTCAAGATGGCTTTGTCTTCAGAGTGATGCCTCGGAGCAACGAAAACTTCGAGCCCTTAAACATGAGATCCTACGATCTGCGGAGTTGGTGGCATTCAACTTCCAGCTTGCATTCTGGGCTTTTCGGCTCAATGTCCGGCGAAACTCCCCTCTCGTAGTTTTGCGCCAGAGCTCCCGTGAAGTTGGGAACTCGGCTGGCAGATGTTCGACTGATCGCACTGCCTTCAGTTGAGTAAGTGGCTGCGCTCAGCAAGGGTGCCGGAGTGCTCGCGAAATCAGCGGGCAATTGGCAGCAAAGGCGCCAAAAGAAGTCGCCTAGAAAATTCACAAAAAACCATGAGTGCCGACACACAACCATGCTCTAACTAAAAACTTCGAGAATATGTCCGCAATCGCTGCAGCTTGCGTTTAGTTTTGCGTGGCGTCGGAGATTGCTTCGAAGTAATCGAAATCGCTCCAAAATGAACTGATGACAACTAGAGCATTTAAGAAAGAGCAAGCGATGGCTATTCTGACACAGTCCAACGTATCTTTGCCAATGGGTTACAGAGCGATTATCAGTCTGTGCGTGCTAACGCCGGCTTTATGGCTGGGCTGCTGTTGTTCATTGGTTCAGGCCGATCTGATCGGCGAAGCTGGCATCGTGGCACGCTCTACGGGCAGTCTGGGTGGCAATCCCAACCGGGTTGCTGGCTGGCAATTCGTTGCGAACGAAGACATCCAGGTTACCGCCCTCGGAATGCTTGACTTGGTAGGGGCAGGCATTGGTTCTGGTGCAGCAGCTGGCTTCAGTATCGATCATAGCGTTGCTCTATGGGATACACTCGGCAACCAGCTTGCCGAAACTGTCATTCCAGCTGGCACCACGGCGGAAATTGGTCCCGGTACCTTTACCCACCCAAGCACGG
>JANQJJ010000181.1 GCA_028281725.1 Pirellulaceae bacterium
GAGCGGTCCGAGCAGCAAGAAAACCACCAGCAAAATCATCAGCGGTATGAACAACAGCATCCATCCGCCGACAGCGCTGCCGGCATCGTCGGCCAGCCACTGAACGACATCTCCATTGAACCACAACGATTCGAAAGGCCGGGCGACCGCCACGGAAACCAGACAGGCGACAGGCAAGCAGAATAGCATCACGGCCAATCGCCAGGCTTGCAGTCTTACCAGCAAATCGACCGGCAAGAGATTCCAAAGGCTACCTGCGACAACAAAGGAAACCGGGAACACGACCAACCCGACCAGGACGGTCATCAGGTGCTCTTGCAGGTAGCTGGCCACCACCAGAGCGGCCACATATCCAAGTACGACACTCGGTAAACTTGCCATTAACTCGATAATCGGCTTGATTCGGTTGCGCGTCGAAGGTGGCAGGAACTCGCTGGTGTAGATGGCGGCCAGGACGGCCAGCGGCACACTGATCAGCATCGCATACACGGTCGCCTTCATCGTGCCAAAGACCAGCGGCATCAGGCTGAGTTTGATTTCAGATTTTTCCGTGCCGGCCGTCGACTGCCAAATATATTTCGGGCGGTCATGGCCCTCGTACCAAATCTTTCCAAAGAAGCTGCGTGGAGAAGCCTCGGGATAGCCGATCTCGAACTCGGCGATGCCTAGTCGGTCCTCCGAAGCAGTGACCAGCGTGTCGCCGCCGGGATCCAAGGCGAGCGCCCGAACGTCACCACCGAGCGGAGAGGCTTCTCTCCGCAGCAAGGAATCGGTCGTGACATACACCAGCGCGGTTTCACCGGTCGAATCGCAAGTCACCGCCACGTGGCTCTGCTGGCTACTCGTCACAGCCTGGATCGGGTTGAGTCCAACCTGGATTTCGTGTGCCAGGGACATATGGTAGTCGTCGGTGGATGGTCCGGAACGCTCTTCCGCCAGTTCCTCGCCGCGGACTACCATCCAGCCAAGCAACCGACCATCATCCACTCCGCAAAGAACCGTCTGGCGGGCCAGCAAAGGGCCAGCGCAGGTGATTTTCCCTCCAATCACGCCGCTTTGCGACTCGGCGAATGTCGGCTCGCCACCAGCGAGGGCAAATCGGTCGAGCGTGCCATTGGGCCAGACGATGATCGCTTGGCTGACGCCGTTGAGCATCATGATCGCCAGCGGTCGGGCATCTGCCGCACGGTTCTGAAGCGGACAGGATTTTATCTGCACCGTCTCCGTCATCTTCCGCGTCAGCATGTTCTTGCTGCCGTCAATGCGAACGAGCAACAGCTCGCCACCGACGACTGCCAAGGCGTGTGACCGAGTCTTCTGAGCCAGACGATTGGCCGAGTCGTCCGGCAAATAGTCGATCCCGAGTACTGGACCATCGCCAATCTTCTTGGGGGCGGACCACGACACCGCATCTAGCTGAGTTCGTCTGACACCGGTCGTGTCGAACCACTCGTAGACCGCTTGATCGTGAGACTGGATCGGCTCCTCCTCGCTGACGCGGATCTCGTCGGGAACATCGCTGGGATTGAGCAGGTTCGTCTTGAATGCGATCCTGGCAATACGAAACGTGCCGTCGCTGAACCCGACCGTGAGCGAGGAGCCGTCAATGGAAAGACTCGAGCAACTAATGCTGGTCTCCGCAGCGGCGGGCAGCGGAAACTCAGCCAGCAACTGTCCGTCGTGAGCGCTGCGGACTTCCAGGTCACCGCTGCTGGTCATGCCCCAGATCGCCAGGCTATGCTCATCGATACCGAAGTGGCGGTAGTCGGGGACCTCAACAACGCGCCAGGCGGCGAATTGGGGGCTGCTGACGAGAGGCCAAGCCGTGCCGAGCAGAACGACCACCACCAACAAAATGGCCCCAATCGTTCCGATGCCGCCGACCGCGATAATCCGCGATGCCAAGGCATCGCCGAACGTCACACTCCAAGGTGTTTGTTTTCGACGTCTCAATCCAGTGTAGGCATCGCCGGCCACACAAGAGTCCTACGGAAAGTTGCTAGCTTCGGATAGACCGTGTCACCCAAGCTACGGTATCAACACACACCCGGATCAAGGGCCGCCCGTGCATCTGCCAACCGAGTAATCCAGAGTATTACTTTCTCGGCCCTTTATCGCTAGGAGAGGACCGAGAAAGAACTGCGGGATTCAGCGTATCAGGATCGGATCTACTCGATACCAACGGAAGCCAACGCTTCACGAGCCATCTCGGCTGAGATGGGCAGGTAGCCGTCCTTCACCACCTGCTCCTGTCCCTGCTTGCTGTAGATGTATTTCAAGAACTCCGCTCGCAGGGGGTCCAGCGGTTGCCGCTCGTCGTAATTGACTGCCAAGAACAGAAATCGCGAGAGAGGATACTGGCCGTTGTAAGCGTTGGCAGGCTCAGCCGCTACCATTTCGCCGCCGAGCTCGACCGACAGCTTCAGAGGCTTGACTTGGGCGGTACGATAACCGATCCCGCTGTAACCGATCCCGTTGGCGTTGCTGCCTACCGACTGCACGACACTGGCCGAACCAGGCTGTTCGTTGACCCAATTGCCGTAGTCTCCGTCAGCGAGAACGACCTTCTTGAAGTAGCCGTAGGTTCCCGAGGCCGAGTTTCTGCCGTAACAGGTAATCGGAGCATTGGCAAAGGAACCACTTTTGAACCAGTGACTCCAGCTAGCTGCGCGACGTTTCGAACCGAGTTTTCGAGTGCTGGAAAAGATCGCATCGATCTCCGGAAACGACATGCCTTCGATCGGATTGTCCTTGCTGACATAGACAGCCAGCATATCGATGCTCGTCGGCAGCAAGGTCGGTTCATAACCGAACTTCTTCTGGAATTCAGCTATTTCACTTTTCTTCGCGTCACGACTCATCGGGCCGAACGTGGCTTGCCCGGCAATCAGGGCCGGCAAAGCGTTGGAAGATCCCTTGCCGTCAACGGAAGGCTTGACTCCAGGATATATTTTATTGAACTGCTCAGTCCAAAGCCCAAGCATGTTGTTCATGGTGTCCGAGCCAACGGTCTTCAAGCTGCCGCCCGAAATGCCGCTGACGGGAACGTAGTCGGGAAGATTGGGGTCGACCTCAACCTGCCCAAATAGAAGACTGGAATACAGGAGCACGCCTAGGGCTGATAAGAGTCTTGTCATCTCGCCTACTTTCTTGGTTGTCGATTCCCAAACGAATAATAAGAGCTTGTCCAGATAGCTGCAGCAGTGGGGCAGTTCGCTGGTCATGGGTACCTACCGCGACCATGTCGTGACCTGACCGGCTCAGCTTGACATATTCAGTTGCAAACCGGGAAATCCAAAAGCGTTAAGTGTTTGTTAAGAAGTAGGGTAAGTTTGGGGGCTCTTGAGCGT
Source organism: Pirellulaceae bacterium (assembly GCA_028281725.1). GTDB lineage: Bacteria > Planctomycetota > Planctomycetia > Pirellulales > Pirellulaceae > Aureliella. The sequence continues at coordinate 3,351 of JANQJJ010000181.1, forward strand.
GTTGTCCAGCCTTAATGGGCGCTGATCTGTCCTTAGAGCGGCCAACTGCCTGGTAGGACATGCTGGGGGGAGTAACAACTCGGGCAGCAACCGTCTCAAAGGGCTACGGCCTATTCGCGGGGGGCGGTTGGTGGATGGCGGGTAGCCGCCGCCGGGCGCGCCTGAGAGGCACAAAAAAATGCGGGTGCTTCAGGCACCCGCATCGTCAGGACTGTTCTCTTGCGGACCGATCGCCTAGCTGCCGGTCTCCGAGGAGGCCTTGCTGTACCCCGGCGATTCCGATGTCTCGCTGAGATACTGTTCGTACTGGCGATTGATCAGGCCGGCCAATTGGAAAGCGCTTCTCAGTTCAACCGCGTTGAAGAACCGAACGTTTCCGGTGTACTTGGACTCGACCCGATTCTTGTGGGACAGCTCGTGCCACGACAAGCCGTTCGCGACGTGCCAAGCTGCCGCCTGTGCCGTGTTTTGAGGCACTTTGCCTTGGCCGAGTAGTTCGCAGAGTTTCGCGACGCGTGGATCGTTGTTGACCTTCTCAATGGGAACGATTTTGTACTTCATCCGCGGGTTGGGATCTTTCTTGCCATGTTCGAGGCAGACGCATGGGACCTTCAGCTTGGCAGCTTTGTCCGGCTCGACGCGGAACATGCCGCCACCGCCCATGCCACCCATACCGCCCATGCCTCCCATACCACCGCCCATGCCGCCCATACCTCCCATGCCGCCGCCCATGCCTCCCATGCCGCCGCCCATGCCTTGACCGCCGCCCATGCCTCCCATCATGCCGCCGCCCATGCCTCCCATACCCATGCCGCCACCCATGCCGCCCATACCCATGCCGCCACCCATGCCTCCCATACCCATTTGACCGAGTACGTGCACGGCGCCGAACGCTTTCGGCATGGCGACGTTCAAGGGCTCATCGCCCTGGTTGCGGATGATCACCGTCGCTTGAGATGCATCCTTGGGAATGAATTGAACTTCGATCTTTCCTTCATCGATCGCCTGAAACAAGTCGACCGCAGCAATATCCGCAGTCTTTTTGTCCTTCGCCGGTGCCGGCTCAGCGGCCATCGCGGTTTGAACCACTAAAGCCAGGACTGAAAAAACGCTCGTGAATGACCAAAACTTGCGTTTCATAGCTTTCCTCTTCACTTTCTCAACCAAAACCCCTGTTCCGATAAAACTCAACAAAGGCAAGCAGCATTAGGATCGAGTCTCTACAAGCCTCTAAATTGTAGGGACTGACCAAGCATCCACGGCAGCCGAAGAACCGGAGGTCCCGCCCGCAGTCGATGGGAAAAGCTGGCACCTTTGATGAGAACTCCCCCAATCGTAGTCGATTTCGCCTGGGATTCCAAGCAAATTTCGGCGGCTCGGCACGCGCATTGAGGTCGTTTTTTCCGGTTTTGATGGGCGTTTGGCCGGCAGATGTCACCTCTTAGGGGGCCCGACGCGGGGGGCCGCTTGCATTCGAGCTTGCGTTTGGTAACTTCTGACCGCCGGTAAATCGCTCTGTTTGCGGCCCACGTTGTCTCCCGATTCCAGGCTTTCCAAGGTACGGATCGGACTAGAATTTCAAGCAGTTTTTTTTGAGGAAGACGAGATTATGTCGCTTTTCGTAGGCGAATCACTGGTTGGTGATGGCAATGAAATCGCCCACATCGATCTAATGATTGGAAGTAAGACTGGACCGGTTGGCGTCGCCTTTGCCAATGCCCTCTCGACCCAGAGTGCCGGCCATTCCAACTTGCTGGCCGTTCTTGAGCCCAACGTTGCTGTCAAGCCTTCCACCGTGATGATCACGAAGGTCACGATCAAGGGCATGAAGCAAGCGGTACAAATGTTTGGCCCGGCCCAGTTTGCAGTTGCCAAGGCGGTTGCTGAGCAGGTGGCCGCCGGCGTCATCCCGGCCGATCAGGCTGAAGATTTGGTGATTGTGTGCGGTGTCTTCATCCATCCAGGCGCGGAAGATAACGCCAAAATTTATCAGTACAACTATGAAGCGACTAAGGACGCGATCGCTAACGCCATGCAAGGTAAGCCAACGGCACAAGATATGATTGCCAAGAAGGATACGGCAGCCCATCCGTTCAAGGGATTCGATGCGTAGCCGCTGGACGCTCATGTTATCGATGGTTTAAAACGATCTTGGCCGCAGCTATCACTACCGGAAGCTGCGGCCTTTTTTCTTTCCGCGCCTGAAGGCGCTGGCACGGCTGACAATAGAAACGCTGGTACAAAAATTAAGAACTATGGACCACCCACGCATACTTGTTCAACTTGATTCCGATCCACACTCAAGCGTCTTTGATGCCGTGGTTGCCGTGGATTCAGAAATAGATCACTTGCTGCAGTATGCGGACGTCGAGCCCACGAACGCTCGCGGCCTTGTGCATGGAGCCATGTTTACACGTGGGCCCGCTCAGCTACGTCATACTGCCATCTTTATTGGTGGATCCAATGTTGCGGTGGGAGAGGCGATCGCGCGGGAGGTTCAGCAGTCGTTCTTTGGTCCGGTGCGCGTCTCGGTCATGCTCGACGGAAACGGATCCAATACAACCGCCGCGGCGGCTGTGCTATGTGCCGCGCGGCACGTCGAACTGGGGGAAACGGACGCGCTCGTTCTGGGCGGTACCGGGCCGGTCGGACAGCGCGTCGCGCGACTGCTACTGGGCCAAGGCGCCAAAGTACGACTGGCATCGCGCGACCTCGCCCGAGCCACTGCGGCGTGCCGACAGATCGAGACTCAGATGGGAAAAAACTACGACCAGACGCTGACGGCGGTCGGTTTTGCAGACGACCGCTCCGCCGAGGAACATTTGGCGGCGGTGACCGCCGTTTTTGGATGCGGTGCAGCCGGGACGACGTTGCTCAACGCGGCCCAGATGCAGCTGGGGGCGAATATCCAAGTCGCGATTGATCTAAACGCCGTGCCGCCGGAGGGACTCGCCGGAATCGCAGCGACCGACAAGGCTGTCGAGCGTCAGGGGAGAATCGATTATGGGGCGATCGGCGTTGGGGGGCTCAAAATGAAGATTCACCGCGAGGCGATTAAGACACTGTTTACAAGAAACGATCTGTTTCTTGACGCGGAAGAGATTTTTGAAATCGGTCAGAATCTGGAGGCTGCTCGGGCCTAGCATAGCTTTTTGTAGTGGCTGTAAAAAGCGCGGGATTCAAAACTACCGCAAGCAGCGTGCTCGCGCGGCGCGCCTCCGGCGCAGCGCTCTCTGGTTGCCGACTCTGCGGCAACTGCGATACTAGTTGGTATGGCGTACGATGTTCGCAGCGCTGGGTTTCAGCGGCTGCGACTGCAGCAGATTTCTCTTGGCAGATGGATGGTGCGATGGTCGGTCGAAACGTTTTGTCAATCATGGCTGTTGTCGCGCTCGCGACCGTTGCGGGACCATGGCAGTCGCTCCGGGCTCAGCCTACCTCGACAGCCGCCCAAGATTTACTTGATGAGAATCCCCAAAAAGCACAGCAGCTTCAGGCTCAGTTGCTTAGCGACATCCGCCAGCTGACGTTCGAAGGCAAACGCGCCGGTGAAGGCTATTTTTCTCCTGACGGCCGGCAGATGGTATTTCAAAGTGAGCGGGAGCCCGGGAATCCGTTCTTTCAGATCTACCTGATGGACCGCGACAATGGAGACGTGCGTCGGATTTCGCCAGGCACAGGCAAGACGACTTGCGCATGGATTCACCCAGACGGCGGCAAGGTACTGTACGCGTCGACGCAGTACGATCCTGAGGCTCAGCAGAAGCAGCGCGAAGAAATCGAGTTTCGCCAGTCCGGTCAGAAGCGACGCTACAGTTGGGACTATGACCCGGCCTTCGACATGGTGGAATTTGATCTGGCCAGCCAGGAATATCGGCAACTGACCCAGGCGGTCGGCTACGACGCTGAGGGTTCGTATTCGCCTGACGGACGGTTTATCTGCTTCGCTTCGAATCGCCGGGCTTACGCAGGCCAGCTTTCCGAACGAGAGCAGGAGTTGTTTGCCATCGATCCGGCTTCCGCCATGGAACTTTACATCATGCGGAGCGACGGAAGCGAGTTGAAACGGTTGACCGATGCGATCGGCTACGATGGCGGGCCGTTTTTTTCGCCCGACGGAAAACAGATCTGTTGGCGCCGTTTCGGCGAAGATGGTGCGACGGCAGAAATCATGTTGATGAACGTTGATGGTAGCAATCAACGGGCTATCACTCGCCTGGGGGTGATGAGCTGGGCTCCGTTTTTTCATCCGAGCGGTGACTATCTGATTTTTGCTACCAACCGACATGGTTTCGGCAACTTTGAACTCTACATGGTCGATGCTCAGGGGACGCAGGAGCCGGTCAGGGTTTCGTATCGGAAAGGCTTCGATGGCCTGCCCGTCTTTACGCCTGATGGCGCGTCGCTGGTATGGACCAGCAACAGTGGCAATTCTCAGTCTCAGCTATATGAGGCGACCTGGAATGACGCGGCCGCTCGCCAGATGCTCAAGCTGGATTCCTCAAGCGGCGAAAGCTCCGAAGGCCTGGCCGAGGCATCCAAGGCGGCGCGCGTCACCCAGCCCGGCTTTACGGCCGCGGATGTTGGTCGGCACGTCGACTATTTGTGCAGACCGGAACTCGGTGGTCGTCTGACCGGCACGCAGGGGGAGATCAACGCAACAGCCTACGTGGCTGCGTACCTGGAAAGCCTGGGGCTTAGGCCAGCAGGAACGGACGGTACGTTTTTCCACGAGTTCGAATTCGTATCCGATGTGAAACTCGGTCCACAGAATCGGCTTGAGTTGGACCAGACCTCATACCAAGTGAACAGTGATTGGAGGCCTCTGTTCTTTTCGAAGGAAGGAAAGGTGGCTCCAACTGAGGTGGTCTGTGCCGGCTACGGTATTGTCGCACCTGGGGAGGAGGATCAAGAGGAGTACGACAGCTACGTCCACTTAGACGTTACCGATAAGTGGGTCCTGGTGTTTCGGCAGATGCCTCAAGACATCACGCCTGAGCTTCGACAGCATCTTGCGCGATATAGCGGGGCGCGTTACAAGGCCATGGTCGCGCGGGACCGGGGGGCAGCGGGGCTGATTTTTGTTAGCGGCCCCACCAGTCAGGTTCGCCGGCAGTTGATGCCGCTGCGAATGGACGGCACCCTCGGGGCAACCAGCCTGTCCTTGGTGAGCGTTTCTGATCGGTTGGCCGGTGATTGGTTGCGGATGGCGGGTAAGGACATCGCCGAACTTCAAAAGCAACTCGACTCCGGCCAGCTCCAGATGGGGTTCGCCCTGGATGGGGTCCAGTTGGCGGCCAATATCGACATCGAGCCGGTGAGCAGTCGGGGACGCAACGTGCTCGCCTGGCTACCGGCCGGCAAGAAACCGACGTCCGAGGCGGTGCTCGTGGGAGCGCACATCGATCACCTGGGGACCGGCCAAGGAGGCAACTCGCTTGCCAGGCAGGAGGAATTGGGTGGCGTGCACCGGGGAGCCGATGACAATGCATCCGGAATCGCATGCATGTTGGAGATGGCTCAGTACATCGCCGGGGAAGTCGCGTCGGGGCGCCTGAAGATGAAACGGGATGTACTATTTGCGGCCTGGAGCGGTGAAGAACTGGGCCTACGAGGCTCTCAGGCGTTCGCCGAGGATTCTGCGGAGCTCTATCCCGGACGCATGCGCGCCGCCCTTTCGCAGGCCCATCTCAAACCGCACGCGGCGGTATCCGGGCAAGGCAGTGACGGATCAGCGGTAGACGAGGCGGCCCAGACCGTTGCCGCCGAGTCGAATGCCACCGAGACAGGTAGCGCTGGTTCGGCAAATGGGAATGCTCGCGCGTCGCATTCGTCCGAACCGATGCCTCTGTATCCGCAAATCGCCGCTTGCCTCAACTTAGATATGGTGGGACGACTCAGAGAAAAATTGATTCTCCAAGGAATCGGTTCTTCTCCCTATTGGGCTGGAGCTATTGAACGGCGCAACGCCGTCGTAAGGCTACCACTTATGCTGCAAGACGACTGCCATTTGCCAACCGATGCCAGCACATTCTTTTTACGCGGTGTCCCCATTCTTTCGGCATTTACCGGCTCTCATTCGGAGTATCATACGCCTCGCGATACGCCAGAATTGTTGAACTACGAAGGTGCGGCCAAGATCGCTCGATTGATGGCGCTCATTACGCGCGGTCTGGTGACGGCAGATTCGGCACCAGAGTATCGCCAGCAGACCGCTCAGCCTCAGATGCGTGCCAACTTGACAGCCTACTTGGGTACCGTACCCGACTACGCGCAAAGCGACATCCAGGGAGTTCTACTCGGCGGAGTGACCAAAGGTGCTCCGGCCGAGCAAGCCGGCATACGGGCGGGGGATATCATCGTCGAGTTGGCAGGGCGCAAGATCGAGAACATTTACGACTACACCTACGCCATCGAAGCTCTCAAGATTGGCCAGAAGACCAGCGTGATAGTCCGGCGCGGAGAGCAAGCGGTGAAACTGGAAGTCACTCCGGCGTCGCGACAGTAGCTTACGACGATTTATGTATCGTAGTACAGGCAAAACTCGTAGGGGTGTGGGCGGAGGTTCATGGCGGCTATTTCCTGATTGCGTTTGTAAGCAATCCAGCTTCGAAGCGCCTGTTCGGAGAAGACGTCGCCGCGCAGAAGGAAATCGCTGTCTTGCTCGAGTGCTTCCAAGGCAGCCTCCAGACTGCGTGGGGTTTGGGTGATGCCCGAGGCGATTTCGGGTGGCAAATCGTAGAGATCCTTGTCCATCGGATCGCCTGGGTGAATCTTGTTCTGGATTCCGTCGACGATTGCCATCAGCATGGCGGAAAATGCCAAGTAGGGATTGCAGCTTGGGTCGGGGCATCGGAACTCGACCCGCTTGGCCTTAGGACTCGGGCTGGCCATGGGGATGCGACAGGCGGCCGAGCGATTCCGCTGAGAGTAGGTTAGATTGACCGGGGCTTCAAACCCGGGCATCAGGCGTTTGTAGCTGTTGGTAGTCGGATTGGTCAGAGCGAGCAGCGCGGGCGCGTGCTTGAGAATGCCGCCGATAGCGTGCAAACCTGCATCGCTTAGTCCGGCGTATCCTTTGCCGGCAAAAAGCGGTTCGCCCGCTTTCCACAACGAGAAATGAACGTGCATCCCACTGCCGTTATCTCCCATGATGGGTTTGGGCATGAAGGTGACTGTTTTACCGTGCCGCCTGGCCACATTTTTTATGATGTACTTGTACTTCATCATGGTATCCGCGATCGCCAGCAAGCTATCAAACTGCACATCGATCTCGGCCTGCCCGGCTGTCGCGACTTCGTGGTGATGGCATTCGACGTCGATGCCGCACTCGATTAGTGTTTGCATCATTTCACCGCGCAAGTCGACTGTTTGGTCGAGCGGTGCGCATGGAAAGTAGCCTTCTTTGTGACGAATCTTGTGCCCCAGGTTCGGTTCTTCCGAGCGTCCGCGATTCCACGCCGCCTCCACGCTGTCGACGCGGTAGAAAGCCGAATCGGCCGTCTGGTCATACCGCACGTCGTCAAAAATAAAAAACTCTGCTTCCGGTCCAAACTGAGCCGCGTCCGCCACGCCGGTGCTTGATAGATAATTTTCGGCACGGCGCGCGATGTTGCGCGGGTCCAGAGAGTATTCTTCTCGGGTAATCGGATCGAGTATGGCGCCGGTGAGGACGACCGTTGGCAGGCTGGTGAACGGGTCGATCCATGCCGACTCGGGCTGGGGGACAAGCAACATGTCGGACTCGTCGATCGTCTGCCAACACCGAATGCTAGAGCCGTCAAAACCGAATCCCTCTTCAAAGGCCGATTCGGTCAGCTGAGAAATGGGGACCGTCGTATGGTGTTCGCGTCCGAGAAGGTCGGTAAACCGCAGGTCGACTGCCTTGACGTCGCGCTCGCGACATAGCACGAGAACTTCTTGTGGGGACTTCGTAGAATTCCGGCGTTCCATTGATGCTTTTTCCAATCGGGTTCTATGAGTCAGCCAGCGGATCGTGCCGCTTGGGGGCGTTGCTTAATCGGTCATTTCGAGAACTTCGCGGTTGGTCGATGGCTTGAGGCAAGTCGCCGCGCTGGAGCCATTTCGCTTCTCGGCGCCGTTGCCAAAGGACGATGAAGGCTGGAACCAGGATACTGCGCACCACCAATGTGTCGAGTAGCACACCGAAGGCGAGTGCAAACCCGAGTTCCGTGATTCCTCGTAGCACAGGTGCATTGGAGTCGAGCCAACCGGCCGGTAATACTCCCGCTAGCCAGTGCAGGACAGCTGGACTGGTCATGGCAACGAAGGTACCTGCCATCACCAGGCCGCAGCTGGTGATGATTCCGCCAGTCAGCTGCAGCGCTCGACGCACTCCCTCGCGTAGACCGGCGGTGCGGCGTTCTTCAAAGATCCGGGTCACCAGATAGACGTTGTAGTCCTGCCCGACCGCGACCAGGATCACGAACAGAAACAGAGGGACTTTCCAGTCGAGTCCGCTGTATTGACTGTAAAGGGTCGAGAAAGTCCAGTAGGTGATGCCGAGCGTGGCAAAGTAGCTGAGCAGCACGGTGAAAATCAGATAGGTTGATAAGACGACCTGGCGCAGCAAGATTACCAGCACCAGCCATACGCCCAGCGTGACCAGCACCTGAATTCTTCGCTGATCCGACTGCGTGACGTGCCTCAAGTCCGTCACGCCTACCGTGGTACCGGTCGTCGCAATCTGGGCGCGACTCCACGGTGAATTGGGATCAATAATTTCTTGCCTCAACAGCTCTTTGACACGTTCGAGGGTTGCACTGGCAGCAAGCGAAAAGGGGTTATCCTTCAGAATCAGATCAAACTTGGCAACGCGTTGTGAGAAGACATTGACCGAGCTGATATAGCGTTCTTGCGTAATTCGGTGACCGAGCAAGAGACGTCGACGCCAGGCATCCTTGTCAAACAAACTCATCCGCTTTCCAGGCGGATAGTCGCCGAGTGGATCGGTGAGGCTGCGGACCGAATCGACTCCGTCGGTATAGAGCGTCGCGGAGAGCGCGCTGCACGCGTCTCGCAAGCCTTCGTCGGACTCGAACGGCTCCTCGCGAGTGAGCAAGATGGTTACCGGGCTTCCGTCTTGGGTCGGGAAGAACTCCGATATGAGCTTGGCGCCACGCCTGCTGGGCGCCGATTCGGATAGTTCTTCGGTCAAATCATAAGTGACGTAGCCCAGGCAGACTAATCCATACGTCGCCGGTACAGCCAGGACGGCCAGCGTTACCACCAGCGCCTTGGCAGGCCGGCTGACGACCGCCTCGGCCAGCGCGGCCCAGTAACGGTTCCAGCCGCCTGAATCAGAGATAGATTGTCTGCCGCTGGAGGAACGCCTCAGCAGCGGCCAGAAAGCCGTTTTGCCCAACGCGCTCAGCAGAGCCGGTGTGAATGTCAGGCAGACTAGCAGAGTAATCGCCAACGAGATCGCAATAATCGGACCACTAAACTGAAACTTCTCGAAGTGCGAGAACCACATCAGTGCCAAGCCGACGATCGTGGTCAGCGCGCTCGCGACCAGCGCGTCATGGACGCTCCGCCAACCCTTAGCGACGACCCGGTACATTTGCCCACGCGTGCGAACCGATCGGTTTTGCAGCAGTTCGCGATTGCGTGACAAAAAGAAGAGGCAGAAATCTGTTCCAACTCCAAACAAAAGAACCACAATGAAAATTCGTGTGGTGGTAAATACTCCCAGCCCCGTGTCACCGGGCGATGATGGGTCGCGAGCCAGCAACGCGACCAGGCTGGTCGCAACCACCAGACTCAGTGCAATGCTGGTCAATGGGATGGCCACCAGGAACGGCGCCCGATAGACCGTGGCAAGGATGAGTAGAACCAGGATCACCGTGACGGCTTCCGTCTTCCGTACACCGCTGGCTGCCGCACGCAGCATGTCAGCACCCACGGCGGCGGAACCGCTGACTTCGACCTGGAACTCGTCGGACATAAGATCAGCGTATTCGTCCTTGAGCTGCTTAATCAGTGCTTCAATACCGTTCAAGACGTCAATGTTGTCGGTCGCCGTAAAATCGTTGCTGAGCTGGATCGTGACCAACCGCGCTCGACGGTCGGCGCTGCCCAGTTTGTGGCCGATGACCGAGTTGCGCCATGACCAGACATCACGAATGGCCGGAGCCCAAGCCGGCAACTCATTTTCCAGTGTGGGAATTGCCTGCTCTTGCATCAGTTTGGCGGTGTCCAGGTCCGCAGCAGCCTGTTCCTGTTCGCCGAGCATCGCGAGTACTTCGCCACGGATTTGATAGGCGTCCGGAAGTCTCGCAAACGCCGACTTGGGACGCTCCGTTCCCAGGAAACGTGACAGTTGATCATCGATTTCGATCGCTTCGGTCAGATTGTCTTTCACGATTTCGGATACAAACGATTGACGAATCTCTGACCGATGAGTCGCCTGCTGGTTGGCTGCCAGCGTGAGTGGTTCGGCGGCCGGTTCCCGTATGCCTTGCCAAGCGTTCTTGGCGGCAAACCAGTGCAGGCGGCGCGTCAGATCCATCGCCAGGGACAAATCTCCCGTTGACAGTTCTTGCTGTTGGTTGGCAAATACCAGGACCATCTGGCTACGACTTTGAACGCCAGGGAATGCGTTGTCGAGCGCCCGCTGCCCGATGGCACTGGGGGCCGTGGACGGCAAAAAGGCCAGATCACCGTCGGCTGCGATTTGTTCCCAGGGCGGTGCGATGGTTTGCAAGCCCATTGCCAACAAGATCCATCCGCCCAGGACCAACGGCCAGTACCGCGTGACGATCTTGCCACCCATCAGCTTGTACAAGCCGCCCCGCACTAGTGCTCTCCCTGCTTACCGAATTGCTCCCGCGTTCGTCCGGAGAATTGGATGGCCGCCGCATTGATCTGCGCGAGTGCTTCTTCGGTTGGCATCCCATGAGCCGATCTCGCGGCGGCTATCACGGTTTCGCATTCGTTGACGTCCATCTGAATTGAGGCTTCCAGCAACCGCGTTTCGTCGCCCGGAGGGATCGCGATGAATCCGTGCTTGTCCGCATGAATCAGTTGTCCCGGGGTGATGCGTGTTCCGAAGACTTCGACCTCACCACCCCAGCGAACGGGTGTGCTATGGGCGTGACCGACGCACAGGCGGCGAGCCAGAGATTTGAATCCGGCATAGGACATCTCGTCGACATCGCGGATAGCTCCGTCGACGATCGTACCGACACATCCGAGCGCCCGGTGGACGTTGGCATTGACTTCGCCCCAAAAGGATCCGATCACCTGAGGGCGGTCGAGATCTTCAACGACCACGATTTTGGGACCCGGCAAACTGGAAATGTATTCGCGATACTCGCTCCACGCCGATGGGTTGTCCGTTTTATGACGGGCATTGCTTGGTTCAACGACCAGCGTGGCCGCGTAACCGATCATCGGCCCCATCTGCGGCATGAAGTCCCTGGTTTCTTCCCAGTTCACGACCCGGGCCGCGGCATCCAACTTGGTGACCTGCTCCCAGCCGTTATAGATTGTAGGGGTGTTCCAACGCCGCAACTGCAGGAGTTCACTATGGCTCAACTGGCCAGTTTTAGGAATTCGGTTCATCGTGTCTCCCTGCGGGGTCGATTGCGTTGCGTGGTATCAACAAGCTCCATAGCCGGGCATAATGATAACCGTTAAGTGGACTCTTCCCAATTGGCTATGGCTGCAGATGGACGTCGGCAGCCCACACGATTTCATAGGGTGAAACCTCAATGGACGTTGCGTGGAATCTTCAAGACACACAGGCTATCGGTACAGTCGGTCGCTGGAGCGTTCGTTTGCATCCCGCCAGTCCGGCTGACGGCTTGCAGTTTGCCCGGCAGGAAGCGTCCTGGGGCCCTTGTCCGGTACTTTCGGTCCGACCGCTACCCGAGCACGCATTGACGCTTGAGGAAGCCTATGTGCGCGAGAGCGATTTAATCGTTCGATTTGGCCAGTCTGACAGCGATACCTATGCGTTTCAGCTCAACTGGCAACTGTTGCCGGGCAACGCTCCATTTGCGGTGGGCGTCGAATTGTGGGTTAGCACGCAGACGTCGCTACTAGCAGCCAAGCCTCAGCTGGAGATTGCCAGTGGAGGTGCCGGTGAGTGGTCGTGGGAGATTTGGGAGCATGCGCGTTTTGGCGGCGAAGCGCCGTCAGACGAGCGACCCGCCGGTCCCGCCGCATTGATCTCCAAAGCCGCAGACGGTCTGGTGGTTTGGCTGGTGGAGCCTTCCGACCAGCGACACGTGGTGTTAGAAACATCCCCAGATCAGGCAACACAGCGGGTACGACTGTTCGGGCATTTTATGGAGAAAGGTGTCATACGGCGCGCCAGAATGCGATTCCTGGTGGCCGAAGGCGACGTTTCCGAAGCGGATTTGGTCGCCGCGTATCAGGAGTTCGCACGAAGTCCTCTCCCTTTGACCGCATAGCACCCCAATCGGCGCCCACCGCTCCGCGGTCATGGCGCATTGCTTCACTTGAGAGCACTCTGAAACCGCCGCGCGGCTGGGTAGGAGCCTGAGAGTCGATCAGCGTACATTCGGTGAAGGACCTTTCCCAGCCTTTTGCCGACTTCTTTTTTTAGCACCTAGTGGCAAGTACCACAGCCACAGACCACTGAGCCAAAGTCCGAGCAATATCAGCCCGCTGGGAAGAAACACCCATAGCTTGGCGCGCTCCTGAAAGAAGCTGCCATCGTGCAGACTCTCGATCAAGTCGGAGCGACGGTAGGTGGAAGAGAGGACCTCGCCGGTCTGCAAATCAAGTTGAACTTCCCAGTGATTGGCTGCTCGAACTTTGACGATCCCTTTTCCCGGTCGCACGTCCAGACGATCGATATCTTTCCAGCCGGTGACGCCTGCTGGCTCGATGCCCTGGACGGCTTTCAGAATGGAGGCCCAATCCTGAGCCGGAGTTTCATTTTTACCTGAGCCAGACTGCGTTGGCGGTTGTACCCAAGCCAGCTCCTTTTTTACCTGGAGCAGCAGTCCCGTAACGATCACCAACAGCAGGGGGACTGCGCACAGCAAGGCACCCCAGCGATGGAGTTTTCTTGACCACCAATTCCAGTTCTTTGCCAATGGAAACCCGTTTTGGAGAGTAATTTTCTTGATGGTGGTGACTGAGTTTTGCCTGCTTGAACCTTTTCCGTCAGCTTGATTCGGGAAAAGGCATCGACCGCGTCGGCTCCGTATGCGGTCTGCTCACGTTAGCCCAATTCAGAAGTGCTCGGAGGTCTCGTCGCCGGCGCGTGTCCCCAGCGCGCGATAAACGTGCATATCGATGTCGCTGGATAGACCACGTACCGATCCATCCATCATCGAAATGGTCACCAGGCCACGATGGTAGCTGCGTGACGTGATCGCGGCATACGTCGTCAGTGAGGAGGACTTCCCTTCCTGCTGCGACGAAAAGTCCACGTCGAAGCTTCTACCTCCTACCCGGTAGGAGACCAAAGTGTTGGGAGTAAATGTCGTCGTCATTCCGCCATGGTGGACTCGGCCGTCCGGCCAAACGGTATGTCCGGTCAGTTTGAACTGGCCGGTTCGAGGCTGGAATGCGTCGGTGCGAACCGGTGGCTCCGGGTCGGGAGGATCCGTGTTGCGCAGATAGGGTTGATACGTCTTGACTTCCGCCACGGCAAGTGTGTTGGTCAGGCCGTCGAGAAAGTCTTCGGCGCCCAGACGCCCGTTGACAACAAACGCACCATCGCCGGCCCGCCAGCGCACCGGGGAAAAAATCTCCCAGGTGCCGGCGCTAAAGCCGTACGTGATCGGAGAGACATAGGGTCGTCCATGCTTCGTCCGGATTTGCTGATTGGGTTCGGAAGGACAAAGGTAGTTGGCGACTTTCATATAAGTCACTCCAGAGTCCACCTGGCGGTGCCAATCAATGTCCAGTCGTATTTCGGAATAGGCGCCGGATAGCTCGAGGTAGGGTAGCAGCCGGGCATGCGTTGACCAGGAATCTCCTTGCGCGCTGTGTATCTGAGATCGTGAGACGCAAAACGCGGGAGGGAGCACGCGCTGAGTTCCCAAATAATTGTGAACGGCTATGCCGATCTGACGGAGATTGTTCTGACAATACGCGCGCCTGGCAGCTTCGCGGGCGGCTTGCACCGCAGGCAGCAGCATGGCCGTCAGCAGAGAAAAAATGGCCAACACGACCAGGATTTCGACCAGCGTAAATGCCGCACTTCTGTCAGCTTTTGAGGGGAGGCGTTCTGCGGGCATACAGCGCTGGATGAATTCAATAGGAGGAACGGCCGAATCGGGTTGCTAAGACGGCTGGAGGTTAGGTACCTCCAGTATACATGCTCTGAATGCTTAGTTGGACATTGCCCCAAGCACTACGAATGAGCATCAAGGTGGTAGGCACGCTCGGTCGTGTCGTCCGCTTGAGAAACCTCTGGATTTCGGGGGGCTGCGGCACGGCGGAGCGCGGCTGCCAGCTTGAACGGGACGCTGCCGAGTTAGAAGCTTCTGCGCTGAACCTTCGGCTCGGGCTGCCCGTCGCCATTTCCAAACAGCTTGAAAGGCAGCTGGAATAGATCGAAGTTCATCGTAGGCAACGCGGCGTCGTCTTCCGACGTGAGTTCAGCGGGCAGCGGTGGCATGTCGAGCTCGAACGTGCCGACGACTGCCAGACTATCCGGTCGCTGAGTGACATGGACTTTGCCGCCACGAAACCATTCGATCCACGGAGCCACGTAGCCGGGCGGCGGTCCAACGCGGCCTTGGTCCGTGCGCACCGACTCGGACCATGCAGAACTTTCCCACCAGCCACCTACCCCGGCGGGAAGTGGTCGAAATTGATATTCACCGCCGATCGGGCATTGAAGCTTGACACCGAGCAAACGCTCCGTGACTTCCAGGCACTGCTGGCTGGGCACTTTGAGCTGCTGATGGGCGGCGTCTAGAAGCCGCGTATTGCCGTGGGAAGAACGCCAGCCGCGCTGGTACCACCGCGTGTTAATCCAGTGAGAGAGCTGCGTGCCGCTGAGATTGGAGATCTGAAGACGCGCCTGCGCCAGATCGGTCGAGGCCTGCGGCCTGAGTTGAGGGATGGCATTTTCGATAATGGACCGGTTGAATGACAACAAGCTGAACTGGCCATCTTGCCATCGCCAGAGTCCACCGAGCAATCGAGAGAAACCAGCGTAGTCCGGTTGAGCCAGCCCCAGACCCAGAGGCAGTCTCTCCACGAGTCCTGGCTTGGGCCACGCTCCGAGATAGGCGGGGGCTGCACGCAGGGCCTGGAGCGTCTTGAGCAGGCCCTGGGTGTCTTCAGGCTCCGGTGGCAACATATCCTTTACGCCGGCGAACAGATGATAGTCCGTAGGGGCTCCGGCAAAGCCGACGTCACCTCTTAGATGCAGCTGCGCCGACGCGACATCATCGGCCGGTAGGCCTATTTCGAGCGGCGTCGGTTCGGCCAGTCGCTTCGCAATCCAGCCGTACTTCCCGGCTTCAAACGGTGCGAGGTAACCTTCAAAAGCTACCGTTTCCGCCTGAGCGCCCTCGGCACGGAAACGCCTGAGACCGACCAGCATCGGATCCATGTGCCGCCACTCGTTTTGATAGAAATTGGCGATCTCCGCATAGCTCTCCGCTTCGCCGGCCGTGACGCCCGTCAGCTCTACGTCGGCTATGGGCAGAAAACTACTGCGGGCGCCCCGTAGCGAGTCAATCCAGCGGTCTCCGCTCCGTAGCACGCGAGCGCCATCGGGCCGACTATCAAACCAACTGGGTAAAAGACCTGCGGCGATCAACGAACTGATGTCCCGAGTTGCCATGCCCTCCGCCTGGCCGGCTTGCGTGGCAACTTCGGCGATTTCCAAGTGAGCGATCGCTTCGAGTCGTCTTCGAAGTTCAATCTGGTATTGAGGGCTGACGAGCCGATGAAAGAACTCAGGAGAGAAGTAGCCAAACACGCTGTAGTTATTCCCGTCCGGCATCCAGCTACGAGCCGAGCGGAACGCCGGTGTGGCCGCCAGCGAAGGCTGTCCGGCACCGACCTCCAGGAACCGCCGCACCAGCGTCTTGCTAGTCGTGATGAAGATGTAGGGACCATCTTGAACGTAGAAAGAACGAATTCGATTGTCAGGCGTGCTTAGCAGCGACACAGAGTGCCCGGCGATCGTCAACTCCTGCAGGCTTGCTCCGTCTGTCTTGGCAGCGACCGACTTGCGATCCGACGTCATGGCCGTATCGAGCAGTCCCGGATTGGTAGCATAGAAGAGGACCCCCAGACTCGCTCCTTCCTTCATGTACAAGTCGCTGCCGATGACCGCCATGTCGCCGATCAGCTTGTCGCCAAACATCTTGGCGATTGCCGTCATCTTGGCTGCCAACATGCGCTCCATCCGTTCGGAAGCTTCGTAGTTGAAGCCGCGTAACAGCACGGCCTGCGCGATGTCGCCGCCATATCGCTCGGAGATCTCTTGAAACCAAACGTAGTTTGAAAACGAGCCGAAACGCAAGTAGAAGCACTCCGGCGGTACTCGCGTCGCGAGAGATTCGATTTCGACCCCCTCGGCGGCCGGCGGTATCACGCGTGGCTCCCATGCCGGCTCCGGCGGAACCGGTAACTCGGCGAGCGCCGCGTCGCTCGGATAACTGAGAACATCCTCCAGAATTTCTTCGCGTAGCGGTTCGATGGCGGCTAGTAGCGCCAACGTTTCCAGTGGCTGGGAAAGCTCTTTCTCCTCTGGATCGGGCGGGTCGAGATCGACTCGCGGTAGTCCCATGCGATCGGCCAGCATACTAGTTAAGTATTTATGAACCAGTTTGGGGAAGTCATCGGTGCTGATGGCATCGGACGCGGACCGCGTGTACCGGCTCCACCACTGATTGGCTAACTCTTGGTGCGATCTGCCGTTGGGCGCCGCGGGATCTATGCGAATCCGTTGATTGATATCCCCGACCAAATTCAACGTGATGGGTCCCGTGCCGCGATACAGCGCGGACACCGAAATGGCAACGGCAACCTGACGTTTCTGCTGTTCGCCACGAATCGCCGAACGCACTCGATCAATCAGGCCACCCCGTCGCCCGATGCCTCGCACCGGAAGCGGCTCCGTCACGTCGACTTTGCGAACACTGACCACTGGATAAAAAACTCGGCTTTCGGCGTCCTCCACCAGGACACGTGGTTCGCGATCAGCCAATTCGGGCGGCAACGGTATCTCCGCGGCCAAAACACCGAATGGATCTCCGTCGACTGCGACTGGGGCGCTGAGAGCCGGACCGAGCCGTGTCAGCCCACCGGGTATCCCTTGGGACAAAACAGAACGCTCTGAGCAGAGCGCGGCAGCAAGACAAACCGTTACAGCAAGAAATCGTCGGACCATGGACTGGCAAACCTCTCAGGATAGTACGAGTCGCGCGGACACACGCGTGTTCCGTCGATGGTTTTCAACGTGACTCCAGTCGAAAAGACACACCACCGAAGTGGTCTTTGCTCCAGAGGGACTCGTCGGCACCGGGCGGCTGAACCTGCTGCGCAAGCTAGCATTGGCCACCGCGACTCTCAACCGAGTTGTTATTGTAGAACGAATTTCCCGGCAGGGGACGCAGGGCCAGTACGGAATCGGCCAAAACGTCCCGTAGCCTGCTGAAAAGCGAGCCGGCCACGCAGTCGGGAAGCCGAGTACCGCCCCGGCCTGATGGGGATGAAGCCTAGAAAGAGTCCCACCGCCGCGCGCTGGACTTCGGAGATTAGATACTGCCGCGACGCTTGTCGACCACCACAGCCGAACCGTTCCGATTCCACCAGAGGTCCGGCGGTAGTGTCTTTTCGTCGACTCGGTCTTCAGACTCGACCCATCCCCAGTCGACGGAGTCCGGATGGCGCTCATACCAGAGCCAGTCGATCTCCGGTTCTTGCTGCGTTACGACGACACGCTGAACTTGAGAGCGAGGGCGCGATGTCGCCGCCCGCACCTGGACGACTTTGGGCTCCGGAGGAGGTTCCTCGGTGGGCAGTTCCGCGACTGGCTCGGCGACCTCCTCCTCTTCAACTTCCTCCTCTGGGGGCTCTTGGGCAACTTCGTCGACGACTTCCTGGGCGGGCTCTTCTAAGATGGCCTCCTCCACAACCGGTTCTTCGAACTCCGGTTCCGGTTCAAACTCTGGTTCGAGCATGGGCTCGGGGGCATAGAGCAATTCTTCTTGGGGTTCGGCCATGATTCTTTCTGGCAGGTAAACCTCGGCTTCACCGGGTTGGCCTTGGGGAGGCAACACGCGAACCTGAACACCGATGTCGTGGAAGATTTGCATGATGTGTTCGTGGCAGGTGAACATGACTACTTGGTGGCCCAAAGACGCGAAGTCGCGCAGTACCTTTGCCGCAGATTCGGCGCGGACCGAGTCGAAGTTGACCAGCACATCATCCAAGACAAGTGGAATGGTGACTCCGCGGCGTGCGTAGGCGGCCGCCAGCGAGAGTCGCAGGGCTATGAAGACGGCTTCCCGAGTGCCGCGCGAAAGCACCTCCAGTGGAAGAGCTTGTCCACCCGCGCTGTCAATCCGCAACTGGTTTTTACCCAAGGGAGTCCAAATCCGAACGTACTTGCCTTCGGTCAACTGATTCAGGAATGCGGACGCTTCCCGCAGCGTCTCCGGTTGTCTCTCCGTTTCGTAAACTTCACACACCTTGTCCAGCAAGCCGGTGGTCACGGCCAGTGTCTGCCAGTGAGAGGCACAGGCCGCGAGTTGGTTTTCGATGCAAGTAAGCTCCAGTTTGGCTTCGGACAATCTCGAATTGGAGGCAAGGGATTTCATTTCCTGACCAAGCTCGCCTTGGCGCTGATGCAGTTGTTCTACCCTCTGTTCGGCTTGCAACGTCCGCTGGCCGATCGCTTCCCAACGTTTCTCCAGTTCCTCTGAGCCGGGCCCATCGAGCAGACGCGTGATGGTTTCCAGCGGAACGGTGCCTCCAACGACCGCCTGAATCCGCTCGTCATACTCGGATACTTGCCCGCGGAGCGCCTCATGCTGCTGGTTGAGATCGAGCAGTTCCAACAAATGCTCTTCGGACTCGCAGCCGTGTTCGGCCAGCAAGGCGCTGTGCTTGCGATGCAGTTTGTCGATACTTTTTTGAATGGTGGCCGCCTGCTTTGCCTGCTGCTGATCCTCTTCCTTCATGCTTCTTTTTTGACGGATGAATTGTTCCTGAGAACTGACCAGCGAGGTCAGCCGGCTTAGCTGCTCGAGGGCCTGGCTAGCAGTCTCGACGTCAGCTGCCAAGGGTTCAGACTCCGGCGACTTATACAGACCGACCCGAGCTTCGAAGTCGGTCTCTTGCTTGCTGGCGGCCTGCTCAAAATCGTCTTGTTCCCTAGTCGCCACGGCATCGCTGGCTGCTTTGGCAGCAAACGCCTGCTGAAAAAGAGAATCGATTCTCTGGGTGAGCGCGCCGAGTTCTAATTGGCGCGTTTCCAATTCCTCTTCCAGGCTCTGCATGCGTTTGCGAGTTTGCAGCAGCGCATCGTAGCCTTCGGCCATGATGCGAATGCTCTTGGGCGACATGGACTCGGTCAGGCCCAATTGCCCCAGCGTCTTTTGCCATTGGCTGCGTGCGGATCTCAACGATTCAGCCGCTTGGGCCGCTCGTTTGCGAGCCGCGCGGTGTCGCTGGACGGCCGCCTGGTGATTGTGCTGGATGGGAAGCAAACTTTCCAGTGACGCGAGCTCTTCGTCGGCTTGACGCAATCTGGACTCGGGCGATCCGCTGTAGGCCGGCAGCCGACGTTCCAATTCATCGCGTTCCACCTCCGTCTTTCGAATCTCTCTTCGAATCGCGTCGATTTGGTCTTCGACGTCTTCCAGGTTCGTTACCGTGGATCGATCGAGTACTTGGCTCCAGATCAAACTGAAGAAGAGCATGAACATGCCGCATACGACAAATAGCAGACCCGTTTGCGAGTCGAGTTCCGCTTCGGCCGGATTGAGAAACGGCAGCAGCTTACCCATTCCCCAGAGGACGAGGAAGGCACCGACGACAAATAGGATTCCGACTAGGAAGGATCGTTCGACCGGAAGCGCTTCATCTACCGTTAGATCGACAGCCTCCTCTTCCAGTTGTTCTCGGCGCGATTGTTGTCGATCGAGCGTTTCTTGGACTTGCAGGCGTTTTCTTAGCGTGCTCGCCAATTCGCCGTTGGCCTGCATCGCGGTTTGGATGTCGTCATGCTCCCGAGATGACATGGCGGCGGCCAGTTCCTCTGCCAGTCGATCGGCTTCCTTCTTATCGGACTCACTCTGTTGTTTGGCTTGCTTGAGCCGCGTGGACCACATCCGCACATCGCTGGCGGGCTCGGCCAGCTGGTTGATGGCTTGCCGCGACAGGTCCGGCATCCGAGCCAAACGCCGATCATCCAGTAGCGCCTGCTGATCTTCTTCGGTGATGCCGAGCCGCTGAGCGTCTTCGAGTAACTGTTCGCGAGTTTGTTCGATCTGGCCTTCGAGGCGCTGGATGTTCTTTTGAATGGAACTGATCCATGGCGTCTGCTCGGCTGCCGCCTCAATCTTGGCTGCCAGATCCAGAATGCCTTTGCGCAGCGGCAGATTTCGGGCTTGCTCACGCAGCAATCGGCGCGCTTCGCGAATTTCTTCGAGCTTGGCCTGTCGCTCCGAAATCTGCTCAGACAGCTCTTCGAGTTTCCCTGCTGCCGACTCTGGTACATCGGTTCTGGCACCAAGGGCTTCGATCGAGCTCCGGATTTCAGCCCGCTTTTGCCAGGTGGAGCGGACTTGCAAAGCCACTTCGTACGACTTAGCTTCCAATTCCCATTGGCCGATCCGTTGCTTCAGTTCTTCCAGTTCGGTGTTTTGCGTGTTTCGCAGCGCCGCCAGTTCGCTCCAGCGCCGCCCGTTGCCGGTCAATGCGTCAATTTCGTCGCGTAGCTTTTCACGCTGCAGCATCAGGTGCTGCATCTGTCCCTGGTCGGACGTCACGCCCACGATCTCAGCGCGTGCTGTTCGCAATTGGCGCGTCACGTCGACGAGCGAGACACGATCAAGACCGCTGGAAAGCTTGTACAGCTCGTCCGCCGCCGCCGTATCGTCCAGCGTGCTCAGTTCCTGAAGTTCACGCAGACCAATCGCAAAAACGTTGGTGAAAATGGACTCATCGACCTGGCCGAGTAGCATGGCCAGGCGGTGCGCCCCTTGGGCCAGACCATCGTTGCCGGTTACGGTCAGCTGACCGGTCGAACCGCCTTGGTCGAGTTGGGCTCGGCGGCAGATTTCGTAGCCACCACCCGGGCCGGTGACGCGAATCGCACCACCTGGTTTGCCTCCGTGTAAGGGAGGCAAGTACCGCTGGCGACGATCGGGTGTGAAGCCATAAAAGATGGTCCTCAGAAACTGCATCAACGTCGTTTTTCCAGCTTCATTCGGGCCGTAGAACACAGTCATCGTGTCCGGCATCGAATCGACGGACAGTCCGGACCACACGCCGAAACCATCGATTTGCACGTCCTTGATTTTCACTTTTCGGATCCTCCGAAGCGGCGGGTGGGAGCCACCAAGTCGATTTTGTGGCCGCGCAACAAGTCGACACCCAATAGGGTGCTCTTGTCGAGCGTGGCGACCTGAGTTGTTACATCGCTGGCTGTCAGAGCGGCCTGCCATACGTTGGTGGCCGGCGTTTCGGTATCAATGATGGGCTTAACATGCATTTTCTTTGCCTGGTCTTTACGATGACTGGCAGAGGTGCGCAGGAAATCGCCGAGGATGGTGTCTTCCTCTTTCCATTTGGCCGGTAATTCCTTGGGCGGCAGGATTTCGATGTCGATCGACCAACAGCACGGCTGGCCATGCCCGAACTCGCGCCGTAGCCAGCCGAGCAGGTCTTCCAGCGCGCTCGGTCCAACGATCGCAGCGTTCTCCAGGTCCATGTGAACTCGCCACTTGACCAGCAGGTGCCGGCCCGAAGCTTCGCTTTGAAGCCTGGCAACGCGCTTCCCCAGAAGCTGCCGCAAGTCACGTCCGAGAGCGACATCCTCCGCGTCGATTTCTTGGCGGGAGTATCGGATCATGTCGATATCGATCGAATGCGTCTGCACGTTGCGCTGCGCGTCGACGTCGACCAGGATAAATCCGTGGGCGCCCGTTTCATTCAAACTCCGTGCCTGGGGAGAGCCACAGTAGCGAATCATCGGCTCATCGCTGCGAAGAACATCGGCTTGATGCTTGCCTCCAAGTGCCCAATAGTCGACACGTTCACCTGACAGGGATTCACTATCGGCCTGGCCATGCGCGACCGCAATCACAAAATTATCGTCTGGTTCAATCGCATATTCGGCTGCGCGAACGGTTTCGCTTCCGTCATGGCTGCGGCCCAACAAAGTCACCAGCGAGGTCTGATGACGACGGTAGACGAATGTTTCGACTTCGTGTTTTGAAAAGACATGGACGTTTTCCGGCAATGCGACCGCTTCGGGCCACCGCTCTGGATCGTCAATGCTGCCGCCAGCCCAATAGACCTGGATGTTCCGCTTTTGAAGCGTCTCGAAGTGTTCGAGCAAGAACGCCGGACCCTGGGCTCCGCAGGTCAGCGGATTGAGTAAGTCGCCAGCGAGCACGATGAAGTCGACGTTTTCGACGATGGCATGTTCGAAGATCGCCTCCGCAGCTTTCCAAGCCGCGTCGACCAGCGTGCGCCGTAGATGATCCGGCAGATCAAGAATATCCTGAAGCGGACGCTCCAGATGAAAATCGCTAGCGTGGATAAAGCGAAATGATTCCTTCGCCATTGGCCCAACCTTCCCTGATTGCAATCCCCACGATCACAGCCGATTGCCGCGTAGATCGTCTATTAATGGTTCATCCACTCAAGCTCAGTTTAGCGTAATGTGCCAAGTTGTGCCAACGCCGTTTCTTGCCTAGATCAACGGCGGTGTGGGTTTGCTAGCATATCGCGTGTTTGAGGAGTGAAAATGATGGTTTGGTTTACGGTAGAGGAGGTCGAACATGGTGTTCGGCTGGTTCCTCTTAATCCTCTTGGTGAGAGCTGAGCCGATTCGGGGGCAGCTCAGCGCAGACGCCTGATTGCCACTGACTGCTCTGCCGATCGCGGCGCGTACCGGACGATTGTCACACCAGGAGATCGACACCTGGAAAAATAGCTTCAATAGATATCGCGCGCGTATCGGCCCTGGTCGGACATCTGCTTGATGTAATCTCTCGCGGAGGCGGCATCCATGTTGCCCTGAAGAGCAACAATTTCATGCAGAGCTTGGTCGACATCCGGGGCCATTCGGGTGGCGTCGCCGCAGACGAAGAAATAGCTATCGGACTGAAGCCAATTCCAGATTTCAGCCGCATGATCACGCATCCGGTCTTGAACGTAGATTTTCTTCTCCTGATCGCGACTGAAGGCAACGTCCAGCCTGGTCAGCAGGCCGGAGTCGACGTAGGAATTCAGCTGTTGTTCATACAGGAAGTCGGTATCTCGATGTTGGTCTCCGAAGAAAAGCCAGTTTTTGCCAACGGCACCGCTCGCCTGACGCTCTTGCAAGAACGCGATGAACGGAGCGATGCCGGTTCCCGGGCCGACCATGATCATCGGCGCATCGGGATCGGCGGGTACCGTAAATCCATGCGACCGTTGTATGAAGACGCGCAGTCGTTCGCCCTGCCGGATGCGATCAGCTAACATGGTAGACGCCACTCCCTTGCGAAGACGATCTTGCTTGGTCCAGGTGACCTTGCCAACCGTTAGATGCACTTGGCCAGGGGTCGCCTTGATCGAACTGGCGATGGAGTAAAGACGAGGGTTGAGAGAACCTAGCGCGCTGACCAACGCTACGGCACTCGGGCGGGCTGAGGGAAACATCCTGAGGACATCGAGTACATCGCAGTCGGCCAGTTCAGAGTCGTCGTCGAGCAGCCCTGCGAGCTTGGCGCGCTCACTTTCGTCGACCGCGATCTTGGCGAGTTCCTCCAACAGTTCCTCGGTCGGCTCTTTCAGGCAGCACACTTCGCAGAGCGCTTTACGTAGCGACATCGTCTGATTGTCCTTGCGGACCTCACCGTCGGGCTCCAAGCCTAGCAGAGCGATGATTTCGTTTGCTAAGTCGCCACAGTTCGTCGGATAGACACCGAGTGCGTCGCCGACCTGGTAGCGAATTCCCGATTCGCCCAGGTCGATGGCCACGTGCCGCGTGTCTTTGGCGGATCCCTGGCCGTTGAGTGGTCGAGATTCGAGAAGCTTCGCCGAGTAGGGGCGAGTGCGCGACCATTCACTCGATTCTACCTGGCCATTGGTTTGGGGCGTTGGCGTCGAGCCGGGAGTGCCGGTTTCCTTGACCAACTTCTTGAGCATCTTGCTCGTTTCGCGTCCTCCGGGGGCACACAAGGTCAAGTTCTTTTCCTCGCCCGACGCGATGGCTTCGCTGTATGTTTTGCAGACGTAGCCGCAGGCGCCGCAGTCCAGTTGCGCCATGGCGGCCATCATGCGCCTCTCGATCGGCTTGCCTTCAGCCAGCTTGAGACGTTCGTTGATGTCGAGGGCCGAATCGTGCCACGGAAATTCTTCTTCATCGGCCGGCGGATCGGCGTCGGGTGCGGCAGCGATGGCTGCGGCGTCGTCCTGGGCCGTGTTTTCGACGCCAAGCATGCCGGCAAAAAAACCGTTGAGCCACGCCCGTTGCTCTTCGTTAAACGGTGCCGATTCCGGCAGGATGGATACGGCCATAGCGATCTCCTACGAGTGCAAGTTGCACACCCACGTAGCCTGGACTGTCAACGGTTTCCAACGTGAACTCGCTGCAAACTGGCTACACCAAAAGTAAAAATGCTCTAGTGGTCTGTCAAAGCTTAATCTTTGGGTCGGGTAAAGGGGGCAGGAGTCAATTGTGCACAGCACCCGAGGGGCCGCTGGCGGCAATTGACTCCTGCCCCCTTTACCCAAATCTCGCTCGAATCGAGCAACGATGTCGTTGACCCGACACGCACCAGGCCCGTGCGGCCCGCGCTAGCGGTGGGCCGCTAGTTGTTCTTCAGCCCAGTCGGAGACTTTTGCCGCTAGTTCGCCCAGCTGCCCTGATTGTTCTTGCAGCTGAGCCAGTCGCTCATCACGGGCCAGCGTTTCGAGTTGTTCTGCGAATTCGGCAACTCCCTTGAGTCCCACATGGCGTACGTTACTTTTGAGCGTGTGAACGGCTCGTCGCGCTTCGCTAAAGTTCGGCTCCGTCAGGCTGGCTTGAAAGACTCGGGCCAGTCTCGGAGCTTCGCGTGCAAGCAAGGCTAGCACGTCGCGGAGCAACTGTTCGTTGTCGTGCATCAACGCGACCAGCTCGGGCCAACCGGGGGGCTGGCCGAAGACTTCTGAAGTCGACGGTCCATGACTCTCGACAGGGGCCCCATTCCTGGCATCCTCGGTGTCTGGAGGAATCGACTCGGGCATGGTCTGTTCGACGCGCCCGTCCTTCTCTCTGCCGGGGCCCTCGCCGCAAACCTCCTTGTTGACAGCCGCCCGAAGGGTCGCAAGGGGAATGGGCTTTACCAAGAAGCTGTCCATACCGGCTGCTTCGCATTGAGCTCGATCCGCTGCGGTGGCGTGCGCCGTCAGCGCACAAATCCTCTGTCTTCGCCTGGATGATTTTTCCTGTTCGCGAATCGCCATG
Organism: Pirellulaceae bacterium; assembly: GCA_028281725.1. GTDB lineage: Bacteria > Planctomycetota > Planctomycetia > Pirellulales > Pirellulaceae > Aureliella. Next base: position 28,996 of record JANQJJ010000181.1, read on the forward strand.
GTGGCTTCCAGTCCGTCCACATCCGGCATTTGGATGTCCATCAACACCAGATCGAATAGAGTTCGGCGGCAGGCTTCTATGGCATCCCGTCCATTGTTGGCCACGGTGACACGATGCCCCAGTCCGGTGAGCATATCCTCGAGAACGATCTTACTGATGGGGCTGTCTTCCACCAAGAGAATATGGCCGGTTCGCTCGACCCATTCGTCCTGTCCTGGACCGGTGGCAAGCCTGGCTTCCGCATCGGCGGGCGATTCGATGCTCAGTGCGTTTCGCAGCTCCGAGCGCCTGACTGGGCGATGCAACCAGGTCACGTTGGCATAGCTGAGCCACTTGGGAATGGAATCCGGTTGAGCGTTGGCGAGCGGAGCTAGCAGGACCCATCTGACGACGACGGGAATCGTTTCCAGTTTTTGTGCACTCAATTCGCGGAAATCAGTGACGACCATGGTATGGTTTCCGGCTGCAAAGAGATGGGCAGGAGTACGCGATGTCAGTTGATCGACACTCATCGTCGTCAGCCTGCAGCCGAGCCGCTGGATTTCTCGCTGCAATATGTCGCGCCAGAGGCTGGGACTCGCCGCCAGAACCACGTCTTGAGATACCGCCGCCGGTGAAGGTGGGACGTCCTGGGTGTCCCGGTCTATGGTCAGAGGTAACACGAAGAAAAAGCAACTGCCTTGGACCACTTCACCTCCGGGACGACTGGCTCCAGTGACACCGATTTCTCCATGCATCTTGGCGACCAGATCACGACAGATCGTCAGCCCCAAGCCGGTGCCGCCATACCGGCGCGTCGTACTACTGTCGGCCTGATGGAACGCTTCAAAAATCAGTTGACGTTGCTCGGGCGAAATGCCTATGCCACTGTCGTGAACCTCGATGCGAATTTTTACCTCGCCATCTGGATGCTTGTCCTGCACGCGGCTCGATGGCGGCGTGTCCGAAAGGGCCGCCCGGATGCGGATATCGCCTTTCTCAGTAAACTTGATGGCGTTGCCAACCAGATTCAGAATAATCTGCCGGATTCGGTGTGGGTCACCGATGAGTCGGTCTGGAAGTTCCGGATCAAAGTCGACCATCAGCTCCAAACCTCGGAGCTGTGCCCGCGCTGCCATCGAGTTGGCGGCTTCTTCGATGCAAGTCACCAGCGAGAAGGGGACTACTTCAATGTCGATGTGGCCCGCCTCGATCTTGGAGAAGTCGAGTAGGTCGTCGATCAGAGTCAGCAGGTTGCTGGCCGAGACGGCGGCCAGTTTTAGGTAACTCCGCTGTTGCTCGTCGATTTCGCCTCTTTGAAGCAGCTCGTGCAAGCCGATGATTCCGGTAAGCGGCGTTCGCAGTTCATGGCTCACATTGGCTACAAACTCACTTTTGGCCGCGTTGGCGTGTTTGGCAGCCTCCATGGCCGATCGCAGTTCTTTTTCAGCGCGTTTGCGACGGGTAATGTCGCGGATGAAGATGGCCCAGCCCTGCGAGCCTTCGACGACCAGTGGGTGCGCCGAGATTTCAGCGTCAAACCAAACCTGGTCGCTTCTCCGCAGGCGTGCTTCGATTCGCCGGCCGGTTGCGGACTTGAGAATGGAACTGATGGGTGTCCTGCGCTGGTACACTTCTTTGCTATCAGGCTGATCCGAGGCCCGTTGGCCGAGCTCCTCCAGCGTGGTATGCATAATCGACCCCAGGGGTGGATGCGATGCGACCTGGTCCTGGGTGTAGCCGAGAATCTTCTCCGACGCGGGATTGGCTTCCAGGACATGACCATCGCCATCGACAATGAGCACGGCGTCCAATGCGGCATGGATCAAAGCGTGAGCCAGAGACTCGATGCGTTGCAGTTCCTTGCGGCTGGTGAATTCCTCCGTGACGTCCCAGAAGATCCCCTGGACACCGATGATTTCGCCGTCGGTATCGCGAAGCGGCGCCTTGCGTACCTGCATATAGCTGTGCGCGCCGCTGGGAAGCTGGGTTCGCTCGACGTCGTCGAAGACCTTGCCCGTTCTCATCACGCGGATGTCGTCTTCTACGAACTTGGTGGCTGCCTCGGCGGGAAATAGGGCATGATCGGTCTTCCCAATCACATCGGCGTAGTCTCGCTGGACCAGCCTACAGAACGACTGCGTCACGAAGGTGAAGCGCCCCTCACGGTCCTTCTGGACGACGTGAACCGGCAAGTGCTCTAACAAGGCGCGGCGATCCGACTCGAACTGCATCACCGTCCGTTCGGTGGATTCCTGACTTTCTAGGACAGCCTGCAATCGCTA
>JANQJJ010000193.1 GCA_028281725.1 Pirellulaceae bacterium
AGGCCGCTGACTTGCCCTGTCCGGTCCATCAATTGAAGTAGCAGGTAGTCGTTGCCTTGCCGATTGGATCGCACCTGTTTGTCGGCTACCCGGTATATCTCGTCGACAGCCTCCCGGGCTTGCAAATCTGCGATAAACTGGCGATGCATGAAATACCTCTAGGGTTAGTTTTAGGCTGAGCAAGCGAAGAGTGACGAGAATTCTAACTTAAGCACCCCTATCCTGTTCAGCCCTGGATGGCACCATCCGGTCAAAACGGTGTCAGAGGGGCAGTAAATGACGACTCGATGCAAATTTAGGCGCCATGACACGGGGCAAATCGCATCTACAGCAGCAGGCGGCTCCGGTCTATCCCGCTGCGCTCGGGCAGGAGACGCTGGAAGTCGACTCGCCAGGCTCAATTTATCCAGAGGAACGGCTCAGTGAAAACTTGGATCAATCGGATTTTCTGGTCTGTCCTCAGGCTTTTACTGAGTTTTCGTTACCGCACGGAAGTTCGTGGGCTCGAGCAACTCGGGCGGCTCCAGGGCCCTACGCTCGTTCTGCCAAATCATCCAGCCTATATCGATCCTCTGCTGGTCTCCAGCCACATTCGTCTCCACAAACCTCTCCGACCCATGGTCTTCTCCGGCACGTACCGGATGCTGTTTTTGCGACCTTGGATGGCAATCGTCAATGCGTTCGAGGTACCCGATCTGTCAGCTCATAGCCGTGATGCCCAATCGCGCGCGCTGGAGATGATCGACGCGGTGGTCAAGCGCCTCAACGCAGGTGATTGCCTACTGGTTTATCCATCGGGAAGGCTGCAACGAGGCAATCTGGAAGTGGTGGGTGCGGCCCGGGCGGTTCACGAGATTGTCTCTCGCTGCCCCGACATCAACATCGTGCTGTTGAGAACTCGAGGCGTTTGGGGCAGTATGTTCAGCTGCGCTGAGACCGGCTCGCAGCCTGACTTGGCCAGTCGAGTTCGCGTGGCGCTGGGTTGGGTGCTGGCGAGCATGTTCTTCTTTTTGCCCAGGCGCCAAGTCACGATTCAAGTGGAAGTCGTCGAGCGGGGGGCGCTGCCTATCGATTCTCGTGAGCAGTTCAACGCTTACCTGGAGAGTTGGTACAACACCGATGGTGGCCAGGAGCCGGCGTTCGTGCGGTATCACCATCTGTTCGGTCCGGCCGAAGGCCAGTTTGGAGCGGCTAGCGGTGAGCCCGATTTTGATGTCACCCAAATTAAGCCGAAGACAATCCATCTAGTCAATGAACTAGTGCAATCGCACCTGGGACGACAACTGGCGGAACAGGAACTGCAACCTGAAACCAAGTTGGAAACCATCGGTCTGGACAGTCTAGACCGCATGGATCTGGCCCTCAAAATCGAGCAGCAGTTTGGCTTTCGCAGCAACGCAGTTTCGGACACGCTGGGCGGATTGTGGGCGCTCGCCGATGGACAGCTCGACCAATCAGGCGATGAGCCCATTTTGGCTCCCGAAGCTTGGCGAGCGGCTGAGCCCAGCCGGGAGCCGCCAAGCGTTTTAGCCGATACGCTCGCCGAAGCTTTTGTGCGTCGTGTCTTAAAAATGCCGAACCAGGTCGCCGTGGCCGACTCGCTCTCCGGTGCGCTGACTTACCGCCGTATGCTCATCGGTGCCGAACTAATGGCGCGTCGTTTCGCCAAGTTCGAGGAAAAGCACGTGGGGATCATGTTGCCGGCATCGGTTGCGGCGGACATCGTCTTTTTTGCTCTTCAGCTGGCGGGCAAAGTACCGGTGATGATGAACTGGACTACCGGGCCGGCCAATCTGACGCATGGTGTCCAGGTCACCGGGGTGCGCCATATCGTCACTTCGCGGAAGATGATTGATCGCCTGGGGATCGAAGTGGATGGTGCGGATTACGTGTTTCTCGAAGAAGTGAAGGCAGGTATCAAGAAGCCCGAAGCGATCCTGGCACTCATCAGCACCTACCTGATGCTGGGCCGCTTTCTTCGCAGATTGCCGAAGCAACAGGCGGACGATCCCGCAGTGTTTCTGTTTACCTCTGGCTCTGAAAACGCTCCCAAAACGGTTCCGCTGACCCACCGCAACGTGATTGTCAATGTTCGTGACGGGCTGGATGCGTTATCGGCAGAGAGTGGTGATTCTTTACTTGGGTTCTTGCCGCCGTTTCATAGCTTCGGTTTGACTGGAAATCTCTTGCTCGCCCATCTCAGTGGCATTCGCTGCGTTCGGTTCGCCGATCCCACCGATGCCGCTGGCCTGGTACGCACGATTGCTGCCTACCGACCGACGATGCTCTTCACCACGCCGACATTCTTGGGCTACATTCTGTCAGCTTGTCAAAGCGACGAGCTGCAAAGCCTCCGGAAAGTGGTCACGGGTGCGGAGAAATGTTCCGAAGCCATTTTTCAGCGGTGCCGGGAGGTGGCGCCGGATGTGACTGTGCTCGAGGGATACGGTATTACCGAATGCTCGCCCGTTGTCGCCGCCAACGCGATGGGAAGCATCAAAGCGGGTACGGTGGGACGCCCCGTCAAGAGTGTGGAGGTCTGTATTGTGGAGGTGGATTCCGGACGATTGCTTGGACGTGACGAGACTGGCATGCTCTTGGTTTCAGGGCCGTCTATCTTCAGTGGCTATTACCAACACGACGGGCCTTCGCCGTTTGTTGAAGTGAATGGAAAGACATGGTACAAGACCGGGGATCTCGTCGCGATGGACCAAGAGGGGTTCCTACATTTTCAAGGACGGCTGAAGCGATTCTTGAAGGCCGGCGGTGAGATGATTTCTCTTCCGGCGCTCGAAGAGCCGTTCTCTCGCGCTTATCCTGCGGATGAAGATGGACCCAAGGTGGCCGTTGAGGGTGTGGAAACCGAGGATGGGCGGCATGTAGTACTTTTTACAACGCAGAATCTCTCGCTTCGCGATGCGGGAAACATGTTGCTAGAAGCCGGGTTGCACGGCGTGATGCGACTGGACGAGGTTCGTCAGCTGCCGAGTATTCCGGTGCTCGGTACCGGCAAGACGGATTACAAAGAACTACGCAGGCAAGTCCTAGTCGGGTCCTCCTAGAGACAATTCTCCCAGAGAGCAAGCGGATGATTGAGCTGGATAACGTTTCCAAGTCCTACGATGGGGAGCAAGTGCTCGAGCCGACGTCCTTGGCCATTGACGCCGGTCAAACGGCCGTGCTGATCGGTCCGAGCGGCTGCGGCAAGTCGACGTTGCTACGCATCTTGATTGGTCTGATTCCGACCGACAGCGGTGAGGTCAGATTCCGAGGGGAGGTGATCACGCGGGACAACGTGCTCGAAATGCGGCATTCGATGGGATATGTGCTACAAGATGGCGGGTTGTTTCCCCATTTGACCATCTCGGACAACGTGACTTTGCTCGCACGCTATCTCCAGGTGATGGAGCCAGAGCAGATCAGCGCTCGAATCGAGGAACTGGCAGAGCTCACCAAGCTGCCGCGCGAAGCGCTGGGGCGATTTCCCGGTCAGGTCTCGGGAGGGCAGCGGCAGCGGGTTGCGATCATGCGGGCACTGATGCTCGATCCACCTTTGTTGTTACTGGACGAGCCCATGGGTGCGCTCGATCCACTGGTCCGTTACGATTTGCAGGAAGATCTGAAGGAAATCTTTCGCGAACTGAACAAAACAGTGGTCCTCGTCACGCACGACATGGGGGAAGCCAACTTTTTTGGCGAAGACGTTATGTTGATGGCTGCCGGACGCATTGTCCAGCGTGGAAGAATCGCCGATTTTTACCAGCATCCAGCCGATGAATTTGTAACGCGTTTCATCACCGCGCAACGCATTCCGCAACTCTCTCGATAGCTTGCTACCTACTCATGAGATACTTGAGCAGCTCGATTCGCTGCTGTTCGTTGAGCGTGTCCAGCAGACCTTGGGGCATAAACGAATTTTTGGACACGGCCAGCTCTTCGATTTCATCGCGCGCGATGGTCTGAGTTGAATTGGCGGTGCGCACGGTCACGGCGGAATCTGTCTCCCGGATGATGACTCCAGTAACGACGAGGCCATCGACCGTGAGGATCTGCCTTGCTTGAAAGTCCTTTCCGATCACGGCGTTCGGATCGAGGATGTTTTCGACGATGTACTCGATTCCTTTCGAGCCCGTGCCATCCAGTTTGGGGCCGATACGCTGGGACTGCTCGGAATCCATGTGGCAATTGGCGCAGAGCTTTTTGAAGTGTCCTTCGCCGGCGGAGCGACTGAAAGCCCACAATGGTGCCGCGCTGAACTTCGCGACGAGGTGCTTGATCGCCGCTTTCGTTTCCGCCGATGACTGGCCAAGACGGCCCCATTGCTTCATCAGCCGCTGATTGAGTTCGTCATCGCCGAGATTCGACATCTGGCGTGCATAGAATGCCGTTAGCTTCGAAGGATCGACATGTCCATCGGCAACCGCATCGAGTAGCTTCTTCGCCCAGGCAGCGCGACTGCAGAGAGTCTCCATGGCCACGTCACTGTCTGTGCCTTGCCAGCCGGGAAGTCGGGCCAGCAAGGCCTCTGCGATGCTCGGATCGCGGTGCGATTTGAGTTGTCGAATGGCAGCAACCGTCAACTTCGGCGTATCGAGCGACGCCAGGAGTAGCGGCACGTTGACTGGCGAGGCGTCATGACTGATGATCGCAAGAGCATGCCTCTTTGCTTCCGGCGTTGCCGCGGCATCGGCGAGTCTCTTCCGCATGCGGTCGAAGAGAGCATCGTCTCCAAAGGCGGCTCCCAAGTCCTCAGACGCGCGGCGCGTGCCCGGTGCATCGGCATCGTAGAGGGACGGGGCGAGAGCCGCCCAAGCCGCTGGCTGCTCGAGCCCGCGCATTCCCTGCAGTGCTGCTGAGAAGAGTGACAGCAGCCTCGATCGCTGCGATCCGTCTGCGGCCGCCAATCGTCGGGCAATCGCATCACGTCCTTCCGGAGACAACTGAGGCGCGTACCAAAGGATAGAGTCGCGAAGAGCCGGAATTTTCGTTTTGTCGGCCAAGTCAAGCCCGCGGGGCAAGTCGTCGCGGATCCGGTCTGCCAGATGGTACCAGATCAAAAGCGGTAGGTTTCGATCAGCAGCATTCTCCGGCTGCGAAGCAAGCGTTTCGAGAATTGTCCAGGCGAGTTGGCTATCGACTCGGCCCGCAGCGGATGCCAGGTACTGCCGAACCAAAAGCGAAGAGTCTTTTGCCGCCAGTTCGGCAAGCAACGCCTCGTGGCCGTAGCTTCCATCGGCAGTCTTTGCCTGACTCTTGGTTGAACGGCTACCCTGGGAGGCCACGGCATCAGCAGACTCGGTCGCGAGCTGAATCGTCCAAGCTCGTACGTACGGACTCTCATCTGCGAGCAGCTGATGCACCAACTGCCGGTCCAGTGCTCCGATGGCGTGCAGACACCACATCGCACGCAAACGCCTTGGAGCTTCCTTGTGTCCGGTCGCAAGCTTTCGCAGCTGCGCGATCGCAGCGTTCGATACCGAACCGACGGTCGCCCTTTCACTAAGAACTAGTCGAGCCATGCGGACATGCCACTCGTTGGAGTGCAACTGGGCGGCGACCAATTCTTCGTCCGACGCTGCCGTGTAGTCGACCTTCACCGGCCTGTAGTTGGCGTCGAACTTCATGCGGTACATGCGACCGTTGCCGCGGTCCCACTGTTCGTTGTTTGGGTTGTGGCAATGCCGCGGGTCGTACCAATCGCTGATATAGACTGCTCCGTCGGGACCACATTGCAGATCGACGGCCACGTATTGCGGGTCTTCGCAGAGCAGTACGTCCGCGCCGGCGTGAACCGTGTTGTAGCCGCTGCCCTCGCGTAGGTTCACTTGCTGGTTGATCTGATGACCGTGCAGATTGTTTGTGAACAGATGGTTGCGATACTGGATCGGCCAGTTATCGCCGAGGTAAATCATGGTTCCGACGTGCGAGTGCCCGCCGTATACGGCTCGGGAACCGCGCTTACCGGCTCCGCCTTCGCCGTGACCATAGCGGGCTGAGGCGAGCATGAAGTTCCGCATTTCGGGCAGGCCCGCGATCGGCTTCGGCGAAATGAACGGAGCGTAGCCACTGTTCACCTGATTCCAGTAGTGGGCTCCCTGGATGACATGGGTCGTCGGTCCTTTTCCCCAATGACTGCGGCAGTGAGTCATAAAGAGCTGGCCGTGATCGTCGAAATCGAGCCCCCACTGATTACTGCCGCCGTGCGCAAATACCTCAAAGAGATGCTTGGTCGGGTGGTATCGCCAGACGCCGGCGGCCAGGGCGACACGATCCGCCTGTGCGGCGCCGGGCTTGCCAATGTGCGACTGATTGAACACGCCCTGATTTCCGTATAGCCAACCGTCCGGCCCCCAAATGAAGCTATTGAGTGTCTCGTGCGTATCGGCGTATCCGAAGCCGTCCAGCAGAACCTGTGGCGGTCCATCTGGTCTGTCATCACCGTCTCTGTCCGGGATGAATAGAAGCTTAGGGGCCGCTCCGATCCACACGCCGCCCCATCCGACCTGCATTCCGCTGACCAGGTTCAACCCCTCCGTAAACACTTTCCGAGTCTCAAACGAACCGTTCGCATCTTCGTCGGAGAAAATCAGAACTCGATCGAGCCCTTTGCCCTTCGGCCGCTTGTTCGGATACGAATGGCCTTCGACAACCCACAGTCGCCCCTTCGCATCGAACGTGAAGGCCATTGGTTGATGCAGTTGCGGTTCGGCTGCGACCAAGTCGACGGAGAATCCCTCCGGAACATGCATTTGCCGAACAGTTTGGGTGGCCGCGTCAGCGACCGGGTTCGGCACCAGGTGCTGCAGCAACGGGTTGCCACGCGTACGAGCCGGCGCGTCCTGCTCAGCAATGAAGGAGGTTCGCGCCGAGTGTCTGAGGTTTTCGGCTGCCGCATCGGTGACCGGCTCATTGTTGCCTTGCTGCGGCTGGAAGGCCCAGCCATGTTCTTTCAATTCCGACGCGGTATGAAATCGAAAGTCATCGAAATTCAGGTGTCCCCAGCCGCCCGTACTTTCGTCGACCAGCCGAATTGCAATCGTTTTCCCTTTGAAATCTCGCAGGTCGACCAACACGCGCTGCATCTGTTCCCGCTGATTCCCTGCCTGCTCCGAAATGACGACCTCCTGCTGCTCGTCGGTCGCAGGGAGCAGTAGCTCGACACGAGTTTCACGCTTTCGACCGCCGGCCAGCAGATAGCTGGCATACGGATGCGTCACCACGAACGGCTGCGAAGTCAGCTCGCCCTGGCCCGCATCGCCAACGCGCTCATAACCGGCGACGAAGAATGCACCCTGCTTATTGCTCTTTTGCTGAGGCCAGCGCCGCGAAATCCCGTCATTGCGAATGGGCTGCCCCTGGAATGCATCTCCGGTGAGCGTCCAGCCGCTCAGATCACCCGTCTCGAAGTCAAGATTGAGCGATTCGCCGTCGTGAGAGAGCGGTGTGATACCACCGCCGCTCAACTCAGCCGGCTGCGCGCGGCGGATCTCAAATCTGCCCAGTCGCTGGTCGATAGAGCGAAGCGACTCCAACGTGATGTCTCGAAACTCGACCCGCGTTTCCGGTCCACTGTGTAACTGAAATGCGAGTGAACCGCTGAGATCGCGCTGGCCAATCTGCTGGTCCGTGAAATCGGAAAACAACGTTCCGTTGACAAACACGGATACCCGTTCACCGATGGCGACGATGCGGTAATCGTTCCAATCGTTCTCACGAAACAAGACTCCGTACATTGCTGCCGGAGCGAGTATCTGTTCTGATCGGCTGCCATCGGCGGCGATATGGACTCGCCTGCCACGCTCGACCAGCAAGCGGCGCCCGTGTTCGTCATAGATTCTGCCGAGCCAAGTTGCGCCCTGATCGAGGTCTGCCTGATATCCAGAGACATGATCGACTCCATCGACCTGGCAGCGAAATTGAATCCCCGAATTCGCCGCTGCCGCACCGGTCAACTTGACCTTCAAACGCAGATCAAAGTCGGCGACTTCGCCACCTCGCCAAACAATCCAAGTATTTTTCGCCAGTGTCTGCCCTTTTGGAATTTCTCCGACGATGGCTCCGCTGTCGACGCGCCAGTGCTTGGCATCGTAGTCCCAACCATCAAGCGACTTGCCGTCAAACAGCGATTCCTGAGCGGCGGCCACCGTCAGGAGCATCGTTGACGTGAGGGTAACCGCAGCAAAAACACGGGTGCTTTCCAGGAAGGTCATTTTTTAAATCACCTAAGTTTTGATGATGGTTCGTAAGGTGCAGCCGGCCATGCGGGGCACCGCTGAGAATGTGATTCTTTAGGTTTTTGCATCGCCCGAACAATCCGTCAAAGTTCACAGCTACCCAGGGCCGCTTGGAGCGATCAACAACGTGGGCAAGCACGCGCCGCTCTGTCCAGGCAATGGCTCAGCGCAGGTCACACCCTGCTCCATTGTCTCTTGTGGAACTGGGGCGTCCATGAGGACTTGCGTACGGGAGTTACGTTTTTTCACCTCGGTCCCTGCGCAAAACACTCGTAACCACTTAAAGGATACTTGCGAGGAATGAGGATTTACACCGTCGGCTGCGAAGGTGATTGGGCCAACAAAGCGGCCGGCGAGCCGATGTCGACGCTGCGAGACATGTTCCGAAGTGCCTTGGGTGGAAGTTGAAGACGAAGCCCTGGCTCGACTTGCCTTCAGCCGCGTGACCCCTCGCGACACTTGGGTGACCGGACTGGCGCAACCGGGGCGGTGCGACATCCGGTGACTGGCAGCGGCATGCGGTAGGATTCAGACGGCCGCGGCGGATTTGCCTGAAGTCATCTTGGAAGCAACTTGTTCGATGGCGGCACAGGCTCGTTCTATCTGATCCCGCTGGACATCCATGTGCGTGACGAAACGTAGGTGCTGAGGACCAAACGGTAAAGCGCCGATGTGGTACGCTGCCAGTTGTTGGATAAACTCGGCCGACGTACCGAGGGCGGGATCGATCTCGACGACGACAATATTTGTTTCCGGTTCTGGAGCCAGTTTAAGCCCTGGGGCGTTGCGAACTGCGTCGGCAAGTAACTTGGCATTTTCGTGATCCTCTGCCAGGCGCTCTCGGTTATTCTGGACAGCGTATAGCGCACCAGCCGCGATGATGCCGACCTGACGCATGCCGCCACCGAACAGCTTGCGAGCTCGCCGCGCCTGCTGGATGAATTCCTTGGAGCCAGCCAGTGCCGACCCCGCCGGCGCGCCTAGACCTTTCGAGAAACAAATGCTGACCGAATCGAAACCAGTCGACCAACGTTTGGCTTCGATCCCAGTGGCCGAGACCGCATTGAACAGTCGCGCGCCGTCGAGGTGTCGTGACAGATTGTTTTCCTGAGCCCAGGAGCAAATGGCATCCACATATTCGAGCGGCTGAATGGTTCCGCCACCCCGATTGTGTGTGTTTTCGAGACTGACCAGCGAGGTGCTTACCATGTGGTCTCCCCCCGGACGTATCATGCCGTGCAGATGGTGTGGCTCGAGCACTCCGTGCTTGCCCTGAATCGTCCGCGGTACAATGCCACTGAGCTGCGCGAATGCCGCCTGTTCATAGTTATAGACGTGGCAATCGGCTTCGCACAGAAACTCCTCACCTCGTCCGCAGTGCAGGCGGATTGCGATTTGATTCGTCATGGAGCCGCTGGGCATGTAGAGCGCCGCCTCCTTACCGAGCAGATCGGCGACATACTCTTGGAGAGCTTCAACCGTCGGGTCACTGCCGATCACGTCGTCGCCCACCTCAGCCGATGCGATCGCCTGTCGCATTTCTGGGGATGGCTTCGTGACCGTATCGCTGCGCAAGTCGATTTCGAATGTCATGAGGATTGCTCGAACTTAAAAGGTGTCAATCGTGTCGTCCGTTGTAATAGGATCGCCTGACGGAGCGATTCATTTTGACCGAAGTAGGCCGGTTTTGCACTAGGCACTGCGTTGGCGGGTGAACTTCGTAGCTGAGTTCGTGAGTGGAGTGGCGCTGGCTACCGTTGTTTCGTGCGACTTGCCTGCGGCCGGCGCTGTGACGCTGACTCCTGCAAGCGTAGTGCCGAGTACGTTGTCCAGCCTAAGAGCTTGTAGGGGTGAAAAAGGGTGGGCAGCGGTGAGGCTCCAGCCGGCTCAAACGCCAATCATCAGCCCGGCTGGACTGGGCCGCACATGCCGCGCGTCTCCGGCGGGGGCCTTTCCGCCCGAGTATCTCTGAGCTAACGTGGTCAGTTTCACCGGTGCAAGCAGATAAAAATCGCAGATAGACGGAAATCGAATGCCAGCAGCGAGTCCCAGTCCAGCACTCAACATTCGCCGAATCGATGCTAGCAGCGTGTCCTTCGCCGACGAGCTGAGTCAGCTTCGCCGGCAGCTCAGTCCGTCCGGGAATGTGGTTAGCCCGAAAGGCCGGGAGCTGACGCAGCGCGTTTTCGGCCAGCCCCTGCTGCCCAGCCAGGTTGTGGAGCGGATCTGTACTGCGGTCCGTCAGGAGGGGGAGGCCGCAGTGCGGCACTATTCCCAGCAGCTCGATGGTGCCGATTTGAGTGGCGAACTCCGCTTGCCTCTGCCGCGACTCGAAGAGGCCCATGCCGCCGCCGAGCCCGCTCTGCTGGAGTGCGTTCAACGGATTCGCGATCATATTTTTGAGTTCCAGCGGTCGATTCTCCACTCGAGCGTGACTTGCCGGCCGCGTAGTGGCGTGCAGCTGGATCAGCGATATGTACCTCTGAAACGAGTCGGGGTGTGCGTTCCCGGCGGTGCCGCTGCCTATCCGTCGACGGTTTTGATGACCGTCGTGCCGGCTCAGGCCGCCGGCGTGGATCAGATTGCGATCGTAGCGCCGCCTACGAAGTTTGGCGCTTACAATCCAGATGTGCTTGCAACGTGTTATGAACTGGGAATCCGCGAAGTCTATCCCATGGGAGGCGCTCAAGCGGTGGCGGCGATGGCCTACGGTGTGGAAGGTCTGCCTGCGGTCGACAAGATCGTGGGGCCTGGGAATCTGTTTGTGGCATTGGCGAAAAAGTACGTTTATGGTGACGTGGACATCGATTCTATTGCCGGGCCCAGCGAAGTCGTGGTGATCGCAGACGAGTCGACGGATGCCAACTTTACGGCCGCCGATATGCTGGCCCAAGCTGAGCACTCGCCAGGTGCGAGCCTGCTGATCACCTGGGATGAACGACTGATCGACCGAGCCGAGGAGGCGCTGGCGCGTCAGCTAGCTCAGCTGAGCCGTAGCGCTTTGACACAGGAGAGTCTCAATGCGTTTGGTGCCTTCATACGCGTTCGCGACGCCGATCATGCCTGCGAAGTTACCGATCTAATTGCTCCTGAGCACCTGCACATCGCGTGTGCCGAGCCGCGATTGCTGTCGGAGAAGATTCGCAATGCCGGAGCGACTTTTCTAGGGCCTTACAGCCCAGTGGCTCTGGGGGACTACGCCGCGGGGCCTTCGCACGTACTACCGACCGGTGGCACCGCTCGGTGGGCTGCCGGCCTATCGGCCAATTCGTTTTTGCGCAGTGGAAGTGTGATTGAATTCTCGCGTCAGGCTCTGGCCGACGTGGCCAGAGATATCAGCATGCTTGCCACCAAGGAAGGTCTGACGGCTCATCGCCAGAGCGTCACCATCCGATTGGAGTAAGTCGCCGGGCGATGCCGCGCGCCGCCCAAGTTGTGTTCCGCCTGGCTCCACGTTTCGGCCGGGATCGATCCGGCTACCGGGGAGAGGCAGGACTTGCGAAGGGGCGAGCGGACGACGATGGGGCTCCTGTAAAGAAAAAAATAATCGAAAATCATCCGATGCCAAATCCGCCAACCTCAAGTACTGATCGATTGTTCCGGGCCGAGATCCAGGCCATGCAGCCCTACGTGCCTGGCGAACAACCTCAGGGCGGAAAGTTCATCAAACTCAACACGAACGAAAATCCTTATCCGCCTTCGCCGAGAGTGATTACAGCGATTCAGGAAGCCGCAGCATCGCGTTTGGAGCGATATCCCGACCCGTTGGGGACGGCCTTTCGTGTGCGCGCCGCTGAGATCCTGGGCGTCGAGCCCGACTGGATCCTATGTGGAAACGGCAGCGATGATATCCTGACTATTCTCACGCGGGCCTTTGTCGGTCAAGGCGAGAAGCTGCGTCTGCCCTATCCGAGCTACATTCTCTATCGGACGTTGTCCCAGTTGCAGGGCGCCGGGTACGAAGAGGTGCATTTTCAACCTGACTTTACGTTGGGCGCACGTTTTGGTGAACAGTCCGATGGGTTGCGTTTGGTCTTTTTGCCCAACCCGAATAGCCCCAGCGGCACGATGATCGAGCCGGCCGAAATTGCCAAATTGGGCGAGCGGCTCGACTGTCCCCTGTTGGTTGATGAGGCTTATGTCGATTTTGCGGCCACCCACTGCATCGAGTTGGTCAAACAGAATCCGCGAATCATGGTCTCACGTACCCTCAGTAAGTCCTATGGGCTGGCCGGTTTGCGTTTCGGTTTCCTGGTCGCGCAGCCGCCAGTTATTGCGATGCTGCGTAAGGTCAAGGACAGTTACAATTGTGATGCTCTGAGCTTGGCCGGCGCGACTGCCGCGATCGACGATCAGGGGTGGCTGCAAGACAATCGTCAGCGGATCATTGCGACTCGCCAGCGAATGACTAGCCGTTTGCGTGAGCTAGGGTTTACTTTGACTGATTCTCAAGCCAATTTCGTTTGGTGCACGCATCACGACCGACCAGTACAACCCCTGTTCGAGTCGCTGAAGAAAGACAGAGTGCTTGTGCGATACATGAATTATCCCGGCTGGGGCGACGGACTGCGGATTAGTGTCGGTACCGATGATCAGGCTGATGCGTGCCTAACGCTGCTGGAGAAATATCTGTGACCACTTTACGCAGTGCAGTGATCGGCCGTCAGACTGCAGAAACCAAGATCTCGCTCGAGCTGAACATTGATGGTAGTGGCAGCAGCCAGATCAGCACGGGAGTCGGCTTCTTGGATCACATGCTGACCTTGTTCGCCAAGCACGGATTGTTCGATCTCCAGGTCACCTGCGACGGCGATACGCAGGTGGACGCCCACCATACCACCGAAGACATTGGTATCTGTCTTGGCCAGGCTTTTGTCCAGGCTCTAGGGGATAAGCGGGGGATCACACGTTACGGGCACATGGTTTTGCCCATGGAGGAGACGCTGGTGACCGTGGCGGTTGATCTAAGTGGCCGCAACTACGTTGTCTTCAATGCACCCATTGCGTCGCCGAAGATCGGCGAGTTTGATAGCGAGTTAATTGAAGATTTTTGGTACGCGTTTGCCAGCAACGCTCTGTGCAACTTTCACGTGCTTCTGCACTATGGTCGCAATAGCCACCACGTCGCGGAGGGCATTTTCAAAGCGTCCGCGCGGGCGCTGCGGATAGCCACCACACTCGACTCGCGTCAGACCGACATTCCAAGCACCAAAGGCACTCTGTAACTATTTTCGCGCACCGCTTCGCCGGTCGGTGCGTTAGCCCTTCACTCCCAATCGCCCAGCCCACACACAGTCGTCTCCCCAGGGAAGGTCAGTTGGCGGCACTTTTTGGCGTCCTTCCTCAAGCTACCGGCTTTGCCGGTGGTCGCTGCTTGCGTTTACCTTTTACCAGATACGAACACGATCTTCGGGCGCGATGTACATCTTGTCGCCGGGTTTGACAGGGAACGTCTCGTAGAAAATGTCCATGTTGGAGACGATCCCGTTGCAACGATATCGGCTGGGAGAGTGCGGGTCTTGAACCAGGCGTTTGCGCAATTCGGGCTCCCGATATAGCCTGCGCCAGATCTGGGCCCAGCCCAGAAAGAATCGTTGGTTGCCCGTCAAGCCGTCAAGCTCGGGTGCGGCCTGGCCATCGAGCGAGATCTTATAGGCTTCGTAGGCAACGGCCATGC
>JANQJJ010000445.1 GCA_028281725.1 Pirellulaceae bacterium
GCAAGGCGTAGGCCGTCATCACCAAAATAGCGATCAACACGTTGATGGCCAGCAGGGCGATGGCGACGCCGAGTGCTTTGGCAAAGTCGACGGGCTTCATGTGGGCTCTCCACGATAGGTTGTCAACGTACATATCTGTCCGGGATTGTTTTGCAAGTGTAGTAACGCTGCTTTAGCGGAACCGCGCCGGGGCGAAACTCGCCCGCCTCAACGTGAGTCAGCACTCGCTGAATCAAGCTCTTCATCATGAATCCCCAGCCAATCCGCATCATGTTCCGGGTAAGCCAGCCGATGTTCTCGGCTCCGGTGTGTTCAAGAATCAGGAGCGTTCCGTTGTCCTTGGCCGTCAACGTCCACGAAATCGTCATCGGTGCCGAACGCGGGCGCGACGGGTCTTTCGGCACGTTGACCCAACTCCATACCAGTCGATGAGGCGGATCAGCCTCCAGCACCTCACATTCTGTAATGCCTGATCCGCATAGTCCCGGATCGCAGCGAAATTCAAACTTGTGGCCGACCCGTGGTTGGTGATCGTTGGGCTCCAACCACTCGGCAAGTGCCCGGGGATCGGTGATGGCCGCCCAGACATTTTCCGGCGGATGAGGATAGAACCTCTCTTTGCGAATCGTAATTGGCTTCGGCGCGACCATCGTGTTTCTTCCGCTCAGCGTCGTTTGGAGAGTTTGGCTTTTTGCCCGTCGGGAGACTCGCCCGGCACGTCAAGCTCTCTGTCCCAGTACTTCTCGAAGTGCGAGACCCAGTCGTACACACCGCGCCATCGGTCAGCTTCGATGGTGTGAATTTTTTCACGACCGAAAATCCGGCTGCGCACCAAGCCCGCTTCGCACAGAATGCGCAAGTGCTCGGAGACGGCAGGCTGACCGATCGAAAACGACTCCCTCAAAAATCGGTGACATGCCTCTCGTCTTCCCGCGCCAAGCTCATTGGCAGCGCCCTACGAGTGGGTTCGGCGATGGCAATGAAGACGTTAGTCGGTTGATCCGAGGCATTCATGGGGACTATCATATAACCGATCGGATATATGTCAAGTCGACGGTATCGATAGCCGGGAAATCCAAAACAGACTCTTTGTTCCGAGGTCGTATCGGCGTGCCCAGCGGAGAACCGCCCGGGCTGAGGCTGTAGGCGCGGTTCGCGTTTAACCAATACTTTGTCGCGTATCGCGAACGACGGTCGCGTATGATGGGGCTTTCAGTAGAAAACAGAATCAGCGCACTGAGGCCCCCGGGTGAAAATAGCAAGAATCAAGGTTTACCAGATCGACCTTCCACTTCATGAAGGCAAATACAGTTGGTCTGAGGGAAAATATGTGGATGTTTTCGATTCAACGGTCGTCGAAATCGAGACCGATGAAGGAGTCACCGGGTATGGAGAGGTTTGTCCGTTGGGACCAGCCTACCTGCCCGCGTATGCGCGCGGTGTGCGCGCGGGAATCGAGGAGTTGGCTCCCGCGCTGGTCGGCGATGACCCTCGACAGTTGTCGGTGATCAATCACAAGATGGATCGAGAGTTGAAAGGCCATCCCTACGTCAAGTCAGCGATTGACATGGCCCTTTGGGATATTCTGGGCAAGGTGGCGAGGATGCCGGTGTGCGAGTTGCTCGGGGGAAGATATAGCGAAGACGTCCAGCTGTATCGTGCGATTTCACAACGTCCGGCTGACGAGATGGCTCAAAACGTAGCGGAGTACCGCGCCGAAGGATATCGCCGTTTCCAATTGAAAGTCGGTGGACATCCCGACGAAGACATTGCTCGCATTGTGGCTGTTCGAGACGTGTTGGAACCGGGTGACAAGCTGATCGCCGATGCGAACACAGGCTGGCTGATGCATGAAGCGATGCGAGTGATCAATGCGGTAAAAGACGTAGACGTTTATATTGAGCAACCCTGCTCGAGTTACGAAGAGTGTCTGAGTATTCGTCGCAATACGACTCTGCCGTTTGTGCTGGACGAAGTCATCGACTCGACCGGGGCGATCCTGCAGGGTGCCTCCGATGGCGGGATGGATGTCGTCAATATCAAGATCAGTAAATTTGGTGGGCTAACGCGAGCCAAGCAAGCTCGCGATCTGTGTGTGTCGCTGGGGATTGCCATGACTCTCGAAGACAGTTGGGGCGGCGACATCGTCACAGCGGCAATCGCACACCTGGCACAGGGAACGCCAACGGAGTTTCAGTTTACTTCGACAGACTTCAACAGCTACGTCACCACGTCCATTGCCGAAGGGGCTCCGCAGCGCTCCGGCGGCCGTATGTCTGCATCGGCAGACCCCGGGCTTGGCATTCGGCCTCGAATGGAAGTCCTTGGGGATCCGGTTTGGACCAGCGGATAAGTCGCAGCCAAGCAACTCGGTGGCAATCGATTTTTCCTTCTCTGACAACATCAAAAGGTAACCCTTCCCATGGAACCGAGCATTTTTCACGGGTGTATTCCAGCCCTGATGACACCTTGTGGTCCGGACCGCCTACCGAATTACTCCGCATTGGTGCGGAAGGGGAGCGAGCTCATGACGGCGGGAATGAATGCCGTCGTGTACTGTGGGTCGATGGGCGATTGGCCGTTGCTCTCGGATCAGCAGCGGCAGGAGGGGGTTCGCCAATTGGCCGAGGCGGGTGTGCCGGTGATCGTGGGAACCGGAGCTCAGAATACGGCTCTCGCGGCAGGGCATGCCGAGCATGCGCTGCGCGTTGGGGCGAAAGGACTCATGGTCATTCCCCGCGTTTTGTCGCGTGGAACGTCCCCTGCGGCTCAGAGAGATCACTTCGCGCGCATCCTGGGAGCAGCCCCTGACTTGCCGGCGGTCATTTATAACAGTCCCTACTATGGATTCGAGACCAAAGCGGACTTGTTCTTCGATCTGCGACGTGAATTTCCCAATCTCGTCGGATTCAAAGAGTTTGGCGGAGAGCAGGCGCTGAGTTATGCTGCCGAGCACATCACTCATGCCGATCGTGATGTGCTGCTGATGGTGGGCGTGGACACCCAGGTCGTGCATGGTTTCGTTCGCTGCGGAGCCTCCGGTGCGATTACTGGAATCGGCAACTGCCTTCCGGTCGAGGTCCTGCATTTTGTCGATCTCTGCAGACTGGCCGCGCAAGGCGACTGGGAAGCCCTGCAATTAGCTGGTGAGTTGAGTAGCGCTCTGGCCGTTTTATCACGTTTCGACGAAGGGCCTGATCTGGTGTTGTATTACAAATACCTGCTTGTATTGCTGGGGGATTCCGACTACCAGCACCATTTCAATGAGACGGACCAGCTCAGCCAGAGCCAAAAGAATTACGCGGAATCTCAGTTGAAGTTCTTCCAGCAATGGTGGGACAACTGGCCCGGCAGATCCTACGCCGTCAGGACGGATCCGGCGCTAGCTCTAGCAGAGAGCGTCAGCGCATCAGACTCTTGACCCGCGGCTGTCCAGAATCTTAGTCATCCATCCCGCTTTTGATCACCTCAAGACGACCTTCCCCTGAGAAACCGAATGCTACGTTCCACCCAAGTTGATCGTTGGACTCCAGCCTACCTAGGCGTGGTTCTGTGCCTGCCCCTCGTCCCTTTAGCCGATGTCCGTGGCGCCGAACCGGCCGTTCCCAAAATTGTCGATGGTGAAGCACAGATCGTCCCTGGGTTTCAAGACCCTGACCTTTGGATTCGCCACGACTTGTGGGTTGAGACTCAGTTCGATTCCGATGGCGATGGCCATCTCGACCGGATGCATGTCAGTGTTACCCGACCGCGTCAAACCGAGAGTGAGGGGCTCCGATTGCCGGCGATCTACGTTTCCAGCCCCTACTTTGCCGGTACGGGCGACAAGGGCTTGGAGTACTTCTGGAACACTCGCCATGAGATTGGAGCCCAGCCGCCCGAGCGTAAACATTTCCCAGCCGTACGGCGCACAGGTGTGCGACCGATCATTTCGAAGTCTCATCTGAAAGACTGGGTTCCACGCGGATTCATCGTCGTGCATTCGTCTTCTCCCGGAACAGGACTCTCGCAAGGATGTCCGACGGTGGGTGGCGACAACGAATCTCTAGCGCCCAAAGCGGTCGTGGATTGGCTGTGCGGCCGAGGACTGGGATTCACGACGCCCGACGGAGACCAGCAGGTCCTTGCCGACTGGTGCACGGGTAAGGTCGGCATGACGGGGACGTCGTACAACGGCACCATTCCCTTGGCTGCGGCTACGACCGGAGTGGAAGGTTTGGAAGCGATCATACCGATTGCCCCCAATACCTCGTACTACCACTACTACCGGTCGAACGGTCTGATTCGAAATCCAGGCGGATACATCGGCGAGGATATCGACTACCTGTATGACTACATTCATAGTGGCGGCGACGAAGCGCGGCGCGAGTACTGCGACTGCAACGTGCGTGACCGGGAAATGGCGGAAGGATTTGACCGAATCCATGGAGACTACAATGAGTTTTGGGCAGGTCGCGACTATCTGAACGACCTCGAGCCACTAAGGGCGGCCGTCTTGATGGCTCATGCGTTCAATGACTGGAACGTCGTTCCCGAGCATAGCGTGCGGATTATCGAGGCGCTCAAAGCGAAAGGCGTTCCGGTCCAGGCCTACTTTCACCAGGGAGGACATGGAGGGCCGCCACCGATGAAAATGATGAATCGTTGGTTCACCCGCTATCTGCACGGCGTCGAAAATGGTGTGGAGAATGATCCGCGTGCTTGGATCGTCCGCGAGCACGATGAGAGAACCAAGCCGACTCCTTACGAAGACTATCCGAATCCAGCGGCCCAACCGGTTCACTTTCAACTGACTGCGGGCGCCCCGCAACGTGGCCTTCTGACTACCGGGCCTGCGACAACTCAGGGGGCGGTACCCCAGAGCACCGAGACGCTAGTTGACAATTTTTCGTTTAGTGGTGCTTGGCTGGCTCAGGCCGAATGGACAAAGCATCGGCTGATCTACGTCACTGGGCTACTGAAAAAGCCGGTCCACATTTCGGGAACACCCAGCATCACGATCCGACTCGCTAGCAACCGGCCAGCGGCCAATCTATCGGTCTGGCTGGTTTCCCTTCCGTGGACTGAAGGCAAGAAAGCAAAAATTACCGACAACATCATCACTCGCGGCTGGGCCGATCCACAGAACCATCGCTCACTGACCGAAAGTGAACCACTGGTTCCGGGGCAATTCTACGACATGACGTTTGACCTTCAGCCTGATGATCAAGTCATTCCGGCCGGTCAACAGATCGGGCTGATGATCTTCTCCAGCGACCGAGATTTTACTTTACGACCGTCTCCAGGAACGGAGTTGACGATCGACCTAAACGACACGTCCCTTTGTTTGCCAGTAGTCGGAGGCGAAGAAGCCTTGGCGGAAGCTCTGGCGGCATCGCCAGACGGGGAATGAGTCCTCCGGAACGATTGGTGCTCCAACCGGCAGGCCGGCCCGGGAAGGATGGCGTGACGTGTACTGCACTCAAGGGTGCTGTGGCATTCAAGACGGGCAACGGACCGCGTGTATCTTCCGAAACTGGCCGGGGCTCTGGCCCAGTTCCCGCTGAAATACGGCGCACATTTGACTTGAGTCACGAAAGCCGCTGCGGCGAGCGACCGTCTTGATAGGCAGGTCCAATTCAAAAAGCTGTTGCTTTGCTTTTTCAATTCGGGCTCGCGTAATCTCTTCAGCGACCGTTCGGCAGACGATTTCGCGAAAACGCCTTTCGAGTGTGCGTCTGGAAAGACACGCGCGGGCAGCCACATCATCGACTGACAGCGGGCGATGCGCATGAGCGGCGATGAAACGAAGGCAATCGGCGACGACCACATCGCGCACGCCAAACGCATCGGTCGATTGCCGCTCGACGATCGCACGCGGTGGCAGCAGAGTCAACTCACCCGCGCTCGAATCACCCCGCATCCAAGTCTCCAGCAGCCATGCTGCCTGCATGCCGATCCGTTTGTAGCCGACGTCGACGCTGGATAGGGTGGGACTGGTGCATTCGCAAACCAGCGTTTCGTTTTCCATGGAGACGACGGCAATATCACGAGGCACCTGAAATCCCAGCTGCTGACATCGGTCGACGATGAAGCGACCGAGGAAATCGTCAGACACACAGACTCCTGTTTGCAGGTCCCACGACGCAATCAACGCGTCCAGCTGACTAGAAAACGCTTGCCAAACAGGCAGGGAGCGAGAATAAGATCGATCGAGTAGGTGGACCGAGTGCCGCATCGCCAGGTCTTGGGCCAGATGCCGATAGCCGGCGACTTGCATTTCCACCCTCAGTTCGTCGCGAAAGCCGACGTAGGCCAGTTTGCGAAATCCGCGGGACAACAAATGCTGAGTTGCCATGGTGGCCGCGCCACGCCAGTCTGGAAACACGCCGGGCAGTCCCGTCGCATCCGTATTGAGCCAGACATTGACCGTCGGGATGCGCCGCCTCTTCGCCTGCAGAGCCAGCGACCGACCGATTCGACCGACCAGCCCGTCGTAACACCCCACCCGCTGCCCCGCCAAAGCCATATCGGCAACGGGAATCAGCGTCGTCTCCCAATCTGCCTTTTGAGCGACCTGCCGAATGCCATCCAATACGTCCAGACGCCGCCGAAACGGTTGCTCGACGTCGATAACGATCGCCACATGATGCTTTTCGGTCATATCGGTTGACTTCAGATCGCTAACGTTTCGTATCGGCCGTGTCCATCAGCTTGGCAACGAGCCGCATGGAAGCGGGCTGCTGAGCACGAATGTGATTCGACAGGGCAGCCCGAGCCTTGGCCCAGCGACGGCAGAGTACATGCGACAAGATCTCTCGGTGCTGGCTGGCCATCTCTCGGATGACCGACTCTCCCAGCGCTGCGTAGTCAAACAACGCTGCGTAGTACCCGCCGTAAGAGTCAAAAAAATCGCGGATGTACCGATTGCCCGATCGTTCAATAAAGTATCGATGCAACTGGTTGTCCAAACGCGGCACTGAATCAGCTGCCGATGTCGTGTTGCTTTCGCACATCCGCTCCAGGTCTGCACGAACCAAATGCGGTTGAGCCAGACTCAGCGCCTGCAGTTCGAGTGTTTCGCGGACAACGAGATAGGCACGCATATCATCTTCGCGGAACGGGTGAACCTTCCAACCACACCTCGGCACATGCTCCAGTAGTCCTCGGCCGGCCAATCGGCTCAGTACCTGTCGCAGAGTAGTCCTGCCAATTTGCAGCCGCTCGGCAACGGCCTCCTCACGCAGGTAGGTTTCCTGGCCTTTCAGACTCACCCGCAATATCTCTTCTGAGAGAATAGTCTCCCAATTCCTCGGGGGCACCGGTTCGGCCAAACGCTTGCCGCTTTTGGGAACCGCCGTCAGCGCCAGCCGGCCGTTGGATTCCTTGACAAGCAGCTCTCGGGCAACGAGTCGGTCGATCGCCGTGCGAACGGGGGTAAAGCTGACACCATAGTGCTCCGCCAGCGCCCCGATCGTGACCTTCACGGGAACGGTTCCCGAGCGAATCTGGACTTCCAGATCGTTTTCGATGTAGTGCGCGATCGTCATTTTCTTCACCCGTGGACCGGCGGAAAAACCTGGAGTGCCTGATTGTGCGTGCCATTGTGCACAAAGTCAAGTATACGGTCGAGAAACGGTTTCTGCACCGCGGATCACCGGTTCGGCGCCCCGTGCGCGGAGCCAATGTAGAACTTGGTTAGAGGTTGAGACCGGTTTCTATGGCAGAAAAGGCGGCCAGATCGCCGCCGACGCTGAATTCCGATGCGGAGCGATTGGAACGCTACTCGGCAGGCCCCTCTGCGACCAGCTTTCGAATAGGCACCGGTTTACACAGCTCCTTCTTGTGGACCGAGACGCGCGCACACTTTTTGCAGATAAATTGGCACTGAGGCACTTGTGAGGCCAGCCTGGCAAGATTTTGGGCAAGCTGCGATTTGCTTAATTTGCATAGAGGCTTCATGGTTGAGCCTGGGATTGGGAGTCTGTCGAGAGACCTTCGATACTTTTTGGGGTGACTCGTAGATGCACGCCACTCGTCTGAAAATCGAGCGCATACCCGTCGTCCAGGTACCTGTTCGTTTCACGCAGCGTCTGAGGCTTCGTGGGCAGCCGCCTATGAGCACGGGAGTGGGACGACTCGAATCATACCGATTATACTTACGCGTCGACTCATTCCGCGTCCACAATCACTCGGGAAATAGATAAGTATGCGTTTGTCTCTATTTGGTCTGTCCATTGCTTTAGTCGGATTGCTGCACGCAGGCGGTGCATGGGCTCAGCCTGCGTCGAGCAACACGGCTCCGCCAGCACACCCAGAGGGAGCTGGACAACCTGTCGCTGGCATGGGAATCATGGCGGGCGAGGTCTCTGACCGTTCGGCACTAGTCCAGGTGCGGCTCACGGCAACTGACCAATTGCAGGATGGCGATGTACCGGGGGCCTGGGGAGTCGTCGAATTTACGCTCCAACTGGCCGATGGTTCCGGCGATGTCCAGACGCAGATTCTGCGAGCCCTGCCGCAGCGCGACTTTATCGCCCGCGCCCATTTCGACCAGCTGCAACCGGGAAGCCGTTACCTCTGCAAGACTCGTATCGGTCTCGATGATCGATCACTTACCGGCGGACCGCAAGTCGAGTTCAAGACGCATCCAGGTCCCGATTTGGCCAAGCAAATCCGTTTTGTGGTCGTCACCGGTATGAACTATGCAAAGTTTCATGGTGATGATCGCATCGATCGCAAACAGCATCGCGTCGAGAATAACACCGATTTGCCCGCACCCTACGCTGGCCCTGACAAAGAACTCGGGTACCCTGCCCTGGCGACCATTCTTAAATTCCGACCCGACTTTTTTGTCGGTACAGGCGACAACGTTTACTACGACACGC
This sequence comes from Pirellulaceae bacterium, assembly GCA_028281725.1. Lineage (GTDB taxonomy): Bacteria > Planctomycetota > Planctomycetia > Pirellulales > Pirellulaceae > Aureliella. Next base: position 8,868 of record JANQJJ010000445.1, read on the forward strand.
CCGACAATCCGCGCGCGGAAACCGTACCGGAAATGCGAAGAAAATGGCATCAGCAGTTTGTCCAGCCTCGCTACCGTGACTTGTTTGCTCAGGTCCCAACGTTTTGGATGGTTGACGATCACGATTATCGTATCGACGACGGAGACAACACGGGCGAGTTTCTGCCGTTGCCGGAAACCGGCCGTCGAATCCTGCTCGAGCAACTCCCTTATGCACCATTCACCGCTCCAGCCGCGAAGACCTACCGAACTTATCGCTTGAGCCGAGATCTGCAGATCTGGCTGCCTGAGAACCGGTTCTATCGCAGCCCAAACTTGATGCCGGATGGGCCCGGCAAGTCGATTTGGGGTGCAGAGCAAAAAAGGTGGTTGAAAGAGACTCTCCTGGCCAGTGATGCGACTTACAAGCTCTTGATTTCACCAACACCGATGATTGGTCCGGACGATCTCCGCAAGAAAGACAATCATTGCGATATTGGCGGCTTCAGGCATGAGCGGGATGCGTTCTTTGGTTTCCTGAAAGAGAATGGACTCGACCAGCAGAACTTCTTCATGGTTTGTGGTGACCGACATTGGCAGTACCACGCACTCGATTCGACGGGCTTCGAAGAGTTTTCTTGTGGCGCGCTGGTCGATGCCAACTCTCGATTGGGGCGCATGCCGGGGGATCCTGCCGGAACCGATCCACGCGGTCTCATCAAGCACTTGCATGTCCAAACCAAACGTTCCGGCGGCTTCTTGATGATTACTTGCAACCCATCATCGGAAAGTGGCCCTGCGCGGTTATCTTTCGAATTTTTCGATGAACTCGGACAGCCCCTCTACGCGCATCACAAGCCCAACTAGTCTCGTGGTTGTCGCCCCATTGTCGCCGACCGCTCCGCCGGTCGTCGCGTTCTTCCGCTCACCTACTTTCTCCGCTGCTCCCTGCTCCCTCCTTTTCAAACGACTTAGGAGCGGCACGCCTCACTGGTTGGAAGGGCAAGTTGAAGTAGCGAGGGATTCAAACTTATTGCCTGAGCTTCCCCTTCTGGCTTGCAGAACCGAATGTGGGAAACCGCTCGGACGTTCTAGAGAAATCTGGAGTATCCGGTGGGTTTGACCGGCGAGAAGCATAGGAGGCGATCGCCCCAAGATCTTCAAGATTGGAACGCCTGACCCATATTGACCTACCCCCCGGTGGATGCCATGGATCAAAATTTGCTGTCGCCTCGCTCCAGAGCGGTGTCCGCACTGGGAACTCGAAGGAGACGGAACCGAGGTGTTGCGGAATACGCATGGGGGCGGCGGCATGCCGCATTTTGGTCTTGCAGCCGCTTATCGCTGGCCGCCGAACGGATAAGCTAATTCTTAGGCTGACGTCTGACACAGCTCTAGGAGCCAATGCAATGGGAATTCAGGTACACGTCGACGATGAGCTGGGTAGATTCCTGGACGATGTCGCGAGGGGCAAAGGAATATCACTCAGCAACGAAGTAGGGCAACGTTTAGGGGCATCTCTGCGAACATCCGATGACGCGGAGTTGCTGGTCGAGCATATCGCCAAGGCACTTTGTAGCGCTTATCTGCTCGGCGGCCCCATAAGCGACTGGAGAGATCTGATTGAGTACAAGTGGCGGGAGTGGTTACCCACCGCGCGCGCCATACTTTCCTACTTGCCCGACAAGGAACGGTCATTGACGACTTAGCATCGCTGCAGGCGCGAGTAAGTTGAGCTGTTCTCAAAGTCCAGCCTGCAGAGCCGGGGGGAATCGAGCCGAGGA
>JANQJJ010000204.1 GCA_028281725.1 Pirellulaceae bacterium
CTCGGTCAGCGCCACCATCTGGTTACCGGGCTCCGCCTGGTAACCGAGTGACCCGCAGGCTCTGCCTGCCACGGCTACGAGCCGTGGAGTGACAAATGACTGATCGCAAGCGAGGCAGATCCTCGAAGACAAGGCGTGCCAAGGCGGGAGCCTTGGCACGAGTCGCTCGCGTGGTGGCGTTCACCGAGAAGTGTCCTTTCTTCTACTCAAAATTGAAACTCGTCGCCTGCGGACAGAACATGCAACTGTAGTTTTTTTCCTCGCTGCAGCCGGGATTGCGCCGGAGACAACACATCGGCGTTACGTCCATCGATGACAACCACACTCCCTTTGCCCATGACACTAAAACTGTGGTCTTTCACGATGATCGCCGTTTGTTCTGCGATCCCGACGCCGATACGTTTTGGACGATCGAGAACTGCTCCCAGCAGACGATTCATGCGATTGCGTTCAACGAAGTGTTGATCGACGATCAGATCGGGAGATAAACCAAGCCCTTTGGCGACCGGCGTATTGGCTGCTCGTAAAGCGGGACTTTCCGGCATGTGAACGATCATGTCCGCCGACATCACCGCAGCGCCAGCGCTGGTACCGCCAATCACGACGCCGGTCGAGTGGCTTTTAGCGATGGTGTCCACAACGTCCGCAGCCGCCAGCGCTTCCATCAGTCGGCTTTGCTGGCCACCAGGGAACCAGATCAAGTCGGCAGTCTCAATCGCCGTTCGCGCGGACTGAGGGTCGTCCAACTCTGCGATGTCCACGTCGGAAACACCGAAGCGACGGAACATCTCCTTCGATGAAACACCGCGATCTTCGCGGCTGGACGCCTGCGGCAGGATGACCACCTTGGCTGATTCACCGCCGGCCAGTCGGATCGTTTCCCGGAGAACATCGTCCGGCGTACCACCGCCTCCGACAATCACCAACGCACCGGGTTCGCCCAGCGCAAGCGAGTAACAGGCTAGAAAACAAGCGATTGCAACTGGTAACTTCATGTCGGTGCTCCGGCAGGACGCCAACTTGGTCAGAAGAGAAATCAGCAGGGCGCACCGACCGGCAGAGCGGTCGGCGACGATGCGAGAGCGTTCAGTTGCGGAGAAACGAGTCCGGAAGGTTCTCATCCCTGCGCCGGCACCATCCTCGCATTCCTGGCAACAGCACTCATTTGTAGTCCTCTCCGTTCAGGCTGTCGATTACGGACTCCATCCAAGTCTCAAGCTCAAGTCGCATTTCTTCGGCACGCTCAGACTCTTTGGATAAGAGATTTTCGCTCTCCATGGGGTCGTCTTCCAGGTGATACAGTTCCCAAACCACCTTGTTGGGCTGCTTCTTCATCCCGGCAATTCGATGCAGCTTCCAAGGCCAGTCGAGCCAAGCGGCATGACCGGACCGTTCATCGCGCGGCACCGTCGTCTGAATCTGCCCAGCATCGATCACCAAACGGGTCACATCATGATAGTCCTTGCCGGCTTGCTGAGCCGCAAGCTCCTCACGCATCCATCGATCGCTGGGTGTACTGATGCCAGATTGCGTGGATTTCCAGAATCCCATTGGCCGGGGCCGCGTGTCGGATTGGTTGTCGATAACAGAAACGAGACTCACGCCATCGAGCACCGGCTGGTTCGTCGGCTTGATACCGATCAACTCCAACAGCGTGGGATAGATATCGGTGGTGTTTGCCGGCACTCGCGTGACGCGTGGCGCATTGATCCGTTCGGGCCACTGGATAATTGCCGGCACTCGAAGCCCTCCCTCGTAGACATCCCCCTTCTTGCCTCGTCCTCCGCTGCTTTCCCTCTTGAGCCCTCCATTGTCTGATGTGTACCAGAACAGTGTATTCCCATCGACGCCCGTCTCCTGGAGCGTGGCGCGAAGCAGACCGACGGCGCGATCCAGACCGGTTATCTCGCCAAGCCAATGCGCGTCTCTTTCGCCCGTGTAGTGAGCCAGATCTTCAGCAGCGGCGCGGTGGGGACTATGCGGCGAACCAAACCAAACCACCGCCAGGAAAGGCTTGGATTGACTGGCCTGCTCCCGAATGAACTCGCTAGCCGCTTCGGCGGCGATGATGGAACTTTCCCCTCGGATTTCGACCGCCGTTCCCTGTCGACTCAGCACCGGATCATTGTCATAGAAGTTGAAGGCCGACAGCCACTGATCGAACCCGCTGTTTCCGGGATTCACGGGGCTGTTTCTAAGCACGGAACCAAGATGCCACTTGCCGAAGTGCCCGGTGGCGTAACCGGCCGCCTGCAAGCGTTCGGCGATCGTAATCTCCTGCGGACGAAGTGGCCGTCCCCATGAGAAACATCCGAAACGATTGGGGTGACGCCCCGTCATGACACTTCCACGCGTCGGTGAACAGACCGGAGCCGCCGCATAGAAATGATCAAAGCGCAAGCCCTCGGCCGCCATGGCATCCAGGTGGGGTGTCTTTAAAAGCGGATGCCCGTTGTAGGCCGTATCTCCCCATCCTTGGTCATCTGCCATGCACAGAACGATGTTCGGTTTCGCTGCCTGAGCAAGACTCGGCGCGGCCAAAAAGGTGGTCGCACACAAGAGGAGCAGTTGGTAGCGGCGGCACGTCGCTAAGGATCGGTCGGACCTGGCGGCAAAGTCTGGCATCTGCGTTCCTGCTTTTCTTATCATGATTGATGTAACGAGGGCCTCAAAACTTAACAGCTGAGGCGACCGTCGTCAAAAAAGCCGGCGCGGTTTGACTGTTCCTCTGGCGGAGAAGGCTTCGAGCGGACCGAGTGAGGCCCCATCCCCGAGCAAATAGCAGGCAAATTCAACACTTGCTAGGCAAACGGCGGCAGCGAACTAGACGAAGCTCCTGCGAAACTCTGCCGCGGGGGTTCTTACCTGTTACAATCGAATCGTTCCATGACGACTGATTTATTGAGGCGTGCAAATCATGGCAAAAACACAGCATCGGTTTCTGTTCGCAATTTTCTTCACGGCACTGCTGGGTGTATGCGGCGCTGCGGTTGGCGCTGATCAGACACCTCCGAATATCGTGGTGTTTCTGGTGGACGACATGGGCGTGATGGATACGTCGGTGCCTTTCCTGACCGATGCGAGCGGCAAACCGCAGCGATATCCACTGAACGAATACTACCGAACGCCGAGTATGGAGCGTCTGGCGAAGCAGGGAATTCGATTCAACAATTTCTATGCGATGAGTGTCTGCTCGCCGACGCGAATCTCGATTATGACTGGTCAGAACGCGGCGCGGCATCGCGCTACCAACTGGATCAACCCGCGACAGGATAACCGAGGTCCGCAAGGACCACCGGACTGGAATTGGCTGGGGCTCAGGGAAAACAGCGTCACGTTGCCTCGCCTGTTGCAACAGGCCGGCTACCGCACGATTCACGTTGGCAAAGGACATTTTGGACCGGATGACTCGCCTGGCGCCGAGCCTTTGAATTTGGGATTCGATGTCAACGTGGCGGGAGCTGCCTTCGGCGCGCCGGGCAGCTATTACGCTCACGAAAACTACGGACTTGGAACCAAACGCGAGCATCATGCCGTCCCGCATCTGGAACGCTATCACGGAACGGATACGTTTTTGACCGAAGCGCTCACCATCGAGGCGAAAGCCCGGCTTTCGGAATCAGTCCAGGCTGGCGAACCATTCTACCTTTACATGGCGCACTATGCTGTGCACGCTCCGTTCCATTCCGATCCTCGATTCGCGGATCACTACGTCGACTCCGGCAAGCCGAAGGCCGCTCAGGCGTTTGCAACTCTGATTGAGGGCATGGACAAATCGCTCGGAGATCTGCTGGACCATTTGGATGCACTGGGCGTTGCCGAAAATACGCTCGTGCTTTTCTTGGGTGACAACGGATCGGACGCACCCTTGGGGCATCAACATGCGGTCGCCTGTGCGGCCCCGCTACGAGGCAAGAAAGGTGCCCACTACGAAGGTGGCATGCGAGTGCCCTTCATAGCCGCTTGGGCAAAAACGGCTGCCGAAAATCACCAACAAAAGAAACTGGGAATTCCAATCGGAGCGATTCAGAGTCAGGTGGCAGCCGTTCACGACTTGTTCCCCACGATCTGCAGCCTGGTTGGGGTCCAGTCACCGGAAGACCATATTGTCGACGGCGTCAACATGACCACGCTGCTGACGGGCAAACGCGACGACACGCGCGAGGAGAAATTCTTGATGCATTACCCGCACGCGCCTCATCGCAGCGACTACTTTACCAGCTACCGCGATGGTGACTGGAAGGTGATCTACCATTATTTTCCAACGCAAGCCTCGGAGGGTTCACACACTCAGCTTTACAACCTGGCGGAAGACCCTTTCGAGTCGACCAATCTGGCGACCTCCCAACCGGAAAAGCTCGCCGGCATGGTCCGTGATCTGGCGGCGAGCCTCGAGCTGCACGGCGCGCTCTATCCGGTTTCAAAGCAAGATGGTACGCCGATCCGCCCCAAGCTCCCTTAACCCCACCCGTTTCCCACCTCTGTGAAACCATCATCGATTTTTTGGTGCAGTCCTTCGTGAAGACGGAAACATTTCCCGTTTTTGCGTGCTGCGAGGAACTTCTATTTGTCGTTTACTGGAAAGGCAACCTCCAATGCTCAGTCGAAACGACTATTCGCCTGGCGAATCATCCTTTGCGCCGACCGATTGGCCATGGAGCGCGAGTGGTGGCCTACTGGTGTCTCTCCTAGTCGCAGCGCCGTGCGAAGCGAAGGACTTCCGTGGTTTGCGCGAGGTCAATCCGCCGGCCAGTCCCAGCGCCGATCAGGTCGTGGTGATTGAAGGCGGCAGGCTCGTCGATGGCACCGGAGCCGATCCGGTGCCAGATTCGGTAGTAGTGGTCCGAGGTGAGAAAATTATTGCCGCGGGTAAGCGAGGCGAGGTGGAAATCCCTGACCAAGCCAGTCGCGTCGATGCTTCGGGGCAAACTGTGTTGCCGGGTCTCATCGATTCCCACTTTCACACCGCTCAAGGAGAGAGCATTCTCACGTTGCCGCCACTGTTTTTATCCCATGGCGTGACCACGGCCCGAGACCCTGGCCGACCGATCGATGTTTACGCACCCTTTCGTGGATCCGGTCGCCAGGGCCCGAGGCTGTTCCTGACCGGTCCCCACTATGACCAGGCGCCACCGGCCTGGCCCGACAACGCAGTCGTCATCCAGAACGCCGAACACGCGCGGCGGGCGACCAGAGAGTACGTCGGTCGCGGTGCGTCGGCTATCAAAGTCTACTTTCGTCTTCCGCTAGACGAGATCCAAGCCACATGCGAGACCGCGCACGCGCTGGGCATTCCCGTCACGGCCCACCTCGAACTGGTCGACGCCGACCAAGCCATTGGAGTCGGTCTTGACGGCGTGGAGCATATCACTTCTTTCGGCACGGTTTTGGCTGAGCCGGACGTGGCTGAACGCTTTCGCACCGCCGTTGCTGACGAAAACGACGCCCGTAAAGACGGTCGGTATCGGCTTTGGGCCACACTTCGGTTCCAAGACTCGACAAGAACCAAAAAGCTGCTCGACCTGCTCGCATCGGAACGTGTCTTCGTCTCGCCAACGCTGGCGACGTTCGAGCGACGTGCCGGCGACGCAAAGGCGCAAGAGTATCACGTTCAAGGTTTCGAAAACATGTTGAAATTTGTTGGTCTGTGCCACCACGCGGGAGCGACGGTCGTTACCGGATCGCACACCTGGGCAGGCCACGCAAAATTGGGCTGGGCGTATCAACGCGAAATGGAACTACTGTTCGAATCGGGTCTGACCCCCATGGAAGTCATTCAAGCTTCGACCCTCAACAACGCTCGATTTCTTGGCTGCGCAGATCGTCTCGGTTCCGTCGAGCCTGGAAAACTCGCTGACCTGGTACTGGTCGCGGGAGATCCGACGAAGGATATCAAGGCGATGTACGATATTCGTCGTGTCATGCTCAACGGTAACTGGGTCAACGGGAATCGGTAGCGCGGCCTTCGCTGATGGCCCGAGAAAGCCACGCGGCGCATTTTGTTTGCTCAAAACCCAGGTGGTGTTGAACCAAGACGATTGAAAGGGAGCCTCATGAGTTTCCGCTCGCGACGAGAATTTCTGACTGCGTCCGCCTGTGGAGCCATCCTGGCATCGCGCGGGATGGGCGGCCAAGAGCCGGATTCCAGCGCATCGGTTTCTGAGGCTTCGGCGGATGTCGCTGCCAAGAAGGTGGATTGCCACCTGCACATCAATCACTTTGACCGGTCCATCGACGATACAATCGCGCACATGGATGCCACGGGCACCGACAAAGCGTTCGTGCTGCCGCTGGAAACCGGCGAAGGAGGCGTGCTGCTCCGTGCCGAGACGGTTTTGCATGCCTGGCATCAGCATCCTGACAGGATCATACCGTTCTGCCAAACTGACATCCGTCGCGATGACGTTCTGCAGCGGGTCCGTGCCTACCACCTACTTGGCTGTCGCGGCGTCGGTGAACAGAAAGAGCATCTACCACTCAGCGATCGCCGAGTGGAGGCAATCATCGCGTTGTGTGACGAGCTGAATTGGCCAATCACCATTCACTTTCAGGACGGTGCGAACGGGTACAATCAGGGACTGGCCGAGCACCTGGAGCGCTATCTCAAAAGATATCGCCAAGTGCGGATCATTGGGCACGCGCAGACGTGGTGGGCCAACATCAGTGCCGATGTGCCGCCGCCGGACAGGGGAGGCTTGTATCCGAAGGGACCTGTCAAGCCAGGCGGGCTACTGGATCGACTACTTGGCGAGTATCCGAACCTCTACGCGGATATGTCTGCAGGTAGCGGCTTCAATGCGCTGTCGCGCGACGAAGAGTTTACCGCGGGTTTCATCGACAGGCATCCGGATCAACTGCTATTCGGTAGCGATTGCCCGTGTCGTGATGGTCGCGGCGCGAACTTCAAGGGCCAGTGTTACGCAACCCAGCTGCAGTCGTTTCTCGAGCGGATTGTCAGCACTCGCGAAAACCTTCAAAAAATTTATGTCGACAACGCCATGCGGGCCCTGAACGGCAACGAAGATTAGGAGCATACGATGCCAACAACGCCTGGAAAAACATTTACTAATCGACATACCTGGTGGGGAGGTCGGCTGCAACCGACTGATCTCCAACACCCATCGCAAGTGGTTCGTGCGCTGGCGATTGCCCTGCTGTTATGCCTCGTGATTCCATCTTCCATCTATGCGGCGACTGCCGACGATGGTGGCTCTCGGCCAAACATCGTCTTTATCATGGCCGACGATTTGGGATGGGGGGACGTCGCCTTCCACGGCGGCAACGCGCCGACACCAAACCTGGACCGCTTGGTGCGCGAGGGACGGGAGCTGACGCAACACTATGTTGCTCCGGTATGTAGTCCCACCAGGACCGGACTGCTAACCGGTCGATGCTGGAGCCGCTTTGGAGTAACTACACCGCAGAATACTCGATGCCTGCCGTGGAAAACCGTGACCTTGCCCAGTGCCTTGAAGGAGGTTGGCTACGATACGTGCTTGGCCGGCAAGTGGCATCTCGGCTCTCTGCCCGAGTGGGGTCCAAATCAATTCGGGTTTGATCATGCGTACGGCTCCCTGGCAGGTGGAGTCAGTCCGTGGAATCACCGATACAAGAAAGGCCCTTACAGTGTCACGTGGCACCGTGATGGCCAGCTACTCGAAGAATCCGGTCACGTGACCGACTTGATAGCCGCCGAGGCGGTTGAGTGGATTGGCACACGTGGGGATGCACCCTTCTTTCTTTATGTGCCATTTACCGCGGTCCACCTGCCACTCAAGGAGCCTGAGCGATGGTTGCGCCGCGTACCCGATTCAGTCACTGGCCAGGTGCCACGACACTACGCTGCCAGCGTCATGCACTTGGATGATGCGGTCGGCCAGATTGTTACCGCATTGGAACAAGCCGGCGTGCGAGAGAATACCCTGCTGGTCTTTACGAGCGACAATGGTGGAAGCACGGCTGAGAACAACGATTTGAAGTACCCCGATGACCACTGCCCCAGCGGCCGCCTGGTCGGAAACAATCAGCCTTTCCGCGGCCAAAAAGGCCAGTTATACGAAGGTGGCGTCCGAGTGCCGACCGCAGTCTCTTGGCCGGGCCACACCCATCCAGGCCAAGTGGACACGCCCGTTCAGATTATCGATTGGATGCCCACTTTTTGCTCGCTAGCAGGTTACCAGCCGGAACGCGATTTGAAGTGGGACGGTGACGACATCTCGCCGCTGTTCTCCGGTGAGCGGAGCGCCTTGGAACAAAACCCTCAAGCATCGCCAACCCAGCCTTCGCTGACAACTCGGGCGCTGTACAGCGTAGCACCCGCCTGGCGAGGACGCTCGCTGAGAATCGGTCAGTGGAAGCTCCTGGTCCATGGCAAAGGAGATCGCCGTGACGTTGAGCTGTTCCACATCGCCAAAGACCCGAGCGAATCGCAGAATTTGGCCGATGCGGAACCGGAGCGAGTCGCGGAAATGCTGAAGCTATTGAACAACGCTGGCAGTGCCGATCGAGATGCTGTCGTCGAGTCTCGTTGATCAAACCGAGTTACCGTTCCCCGGCGCGAGCGCGCCTACGGGGAAACTCGGCCGTCGACTCCTGGGAAGCGCTATTCCTCAAGACGTTGACCTCCGATCAAACGCGGCAGGTCAGGCAGATCATGGGTTGGAAGCGCTCCATGAACCGTGTTGGTCATTTGCTTTCGTCGTCCTAATTTAGTTCTGGTAAACTAAGCTAAATGAACGACACCGTCACGCGTTCGCCGTCTAGCCTCTGTCCCATAAACGAGAATGATGCACCCCAAAAGTGGTTACTCTGTTGCCGCGAGATATCTGCTAGCTGCGTGCCTTGTCGTGAGTTCAAATGCGGAGGCGGCCGACTCGACCGAAAGGGTCATCTCATTTAGTCGCGACGTGACACCGATCCTTTCGGAGAATTGCTTCGCTTGCCACGGTTTTGATCAGGCCGCTCGCGAGGCGGATTTGCGGCTCGATACCCTCGAGGGAGCACTTGGCGGCGGAGAGGATAACGCGGCCATCGTCCCGGGCAATCCCGAGAACAGCCCGTTGGTCACGCGGATCATGTCCGGTGATGCAAGTACCGTCATGCCGCCGGTGGAGTCGGGTAAACAGCTGACTTCGGAACAAAAGGAAACGCTGAGGCTATGGATCCGGCAGGGAGCGTCCTACGATCCGCATTGGTCGTTTGTGCCGCCGACACGCACAGCTCCTGCACCAGTTGCCGGCGTGACGCATCCGATCGATCGCTTTGTCCAAGCTCGCCTCGCGGAAGAGAAATTGGAGCCGTCTACCGCCGCAGCCCCGACGACTTTGATTCGTAGGCTCTGTCTCGATCTGATCGGTTTGCCGCCGAAGCCGGAAGAAATTGACGCCTTTGTGACGGCCACGACGGACGATCCGGAAACAGCTTACCTGCATCTTGTCAATCGTCTGCTGGAAAGCCCCCATTACGGTGAACGCTGGGGGCGTTGGTGGCTCGACCAGGCAAGATATGCCGACAGTAACGGCTACTCGGTCGATGCGCCACGGCAGATATGGAAGTATCGTGATTGGGTCGTCGATGCGCTTAACGAAGACATGCCTTTCGATGTTTTCACCATCGAGCAATTGGCCGGTGACCTGCTCGTCGATGCGACCCAGAGTCAAAAGATTGCCACCGGCTTTCATCGCAATACTCAGATCAATCAAGAGGGCGGAATCGATAAAGAGCAGTTTCGCGTTGATAGCGTCTTTGATCGAGTGGCCACGACGGGGACGGTCTGGCTCGGCCTGACCATCGGTTGCGCTCAGTGCCATGATCACAAGTTCGACCCAATCACGCAGACCGAATATTACCGAATGTTCGCGTTTTTCAATAATCAGGATGAGCCCACATTAACGGTCACTGGTTCAAACGACGATGTGGTGCATACAACTCTAGTCATGCGAGAACGATCCGAGCCTCGCAAAACGACCGTCTTTGTCAAAGGCGACTTCACGCGACCAGCTGACAACGTCACGCCGGGGACGCCCTCGGTCTTACATGCTTTTGACCAACCTACCGGGATGGCGAATCGATTGGATTTGGCTCGCTGGATTACCAGTCCCGACAATCCGCTTACCGCTCGAGTCATCGTGAACCGCATCTGGCAACACTATTTTGGTCGGGGTCTCGTGGAGACCGAAAACGACTTTGGGCTGCAAGGTTCGTTGCCATCGCATCCCGAACTACTGGATTGGCTGGCAGTCGAATTCAGGGAGGGTGGTTGGAGTCTGAAAGACATACACCGGCTGATCGTTACCTCGCACACGTATCGGCAGAGTTCGGTAGTCCGGGCGGAACTCAAGCAGAAAGATCCCGAAAACTACCTTTTAGCGCGACAACAGAGGCTGCGACTGGATGCTGAGATCGTGCGCGATGTAGCGCTCACAGCCTGTGGCCTTCTCGCGCCTGAGCTTGGCGGACCTCCGGTTTATCCACCTATTCCCGACGGCGTCATGAGCCAGGGGCAAGTCAAAAGGGCTTGGAACACGAGTCGGGGCAGGGATCGATACCGACGCGGACTTTACACGTTTCAGTTCCGAGCCACACCGCCCCCCTCCTTAAATGTGTTTGACGCTCCCGATGGCTACAGTACTTGTACGCGGCGCATTCGCAGCAACACGCCGCTCCAAGCTCTAACACTGATGAACGATCCCGCGTTTTTTGAATTCGCGACCGCACTGGAATCCATCATCCGGCAACAGGGGCTGACGGCTGCCTTCCGAAGGTGCACAGCGCGGAGACCAACCACCGAAGAACTCGCAATTCTGACACAACTCGACTCGCTCGGTGCGGCGCGAGCACTTTTGAATCTCGACGAAACCATCACACGAGAGTGAAGACAAACGACATGCCTCCTGAAATTCTCAGCAACACTCGTTTGGACGCTCTCAAGGCGGCAACACGTCGGCACTTCTTTAGCCGCTGCACGATGGGCGTCGGCTCGCTGGCATTAGCATCGCTGCTGGCAGATCGCGGACTTGGTTCACCTCCGACGACGAAATCATCCACCCCCTTGCAGCCCAAACCAACTCATTTTCCGGCAAAGGCGAAGAACGTCATTTTCCTATTCATGGCGGGCGGCCCTTCGCAGTTGGAAACGTTCGAGTACAAGCCGAAGCTCACGCAACTCAACGGTGAGCCTATTCCAGACAGTTTCATCAAGGGCAAGCGTTTCGCGTTTATGGACAGTAGCCATCGCCGCAATCTGCTCGGTACGACTCGCACCTTCGAGCGGCATGGAGAAAGTGGTGCCTGGGTCAGCGATTTGCTTCCCCACACGGCCGGCATCGTGGACGAATTGAGCGTTGTCAAGACCTGCAAAACCGACCTCTTCAACCATGCTCCGGCCAAGTTCTTTATGAACACGGGTAGTGGGCAGTTTGGACGGCCCAGCATGGGAGCGTGGGTGACGTACGGCCTGGGAAGTGAGTGCGATGATTTGCCGGGGTTTGTGGTGATGCAAAGCGGCCCGCGCGGCCCCCGAGGTGGCGCCGTTCTTTGGAGCAGCGGCATCTTGCCGACGACCTACCAAGGTGTCCCGCTACGGAATCAAGGCGACCCCATCCTCAATCTTTCCAATCCCGAACCGATTAGCCAAACTCAACAGCGCCGGCTTGTCGGCGCTGTGCGTGAGCTGAATCTCAAGCGCCTGGTCGAAACAGGCGACGAAGAAATTGCGACCCGCATCAACGCGTACGAGTTGGCCTATCGAATGCAGAGCTCAGCGCCCGAGCTGATGGCTACCGGAGAAGAGAGCGCCGAGACACTCGACTTGTATGGCATCCGAGATCCAAACGAGTCGAGCTATGCTCGCAACTGCCTACTCGCAAGGCGTCTAGTCGAACGGGGCGTCCGTTTTGTTCAGCTCTACCATACCAACTGGGACCACCACGGCGGCCCGACAGAGAATCTCGAAAAGCATCTCCCCGCAATTTGTCGGGAGATTGACCAGGCCACCGCCGGCCTCGTGCTCGACTTGAAACGTCGAGGCTTGCTAGACGATACGATTGTGATTTGGGGTGGGGAATTTGGACGCACGCCGATGGGTGAGGTTCGTGAGAACACCGGCCGCAATCACCACATAGACGCTTTTACCATGTGGTTCGCCGGCGGCGGATTCAAAGCGGGGAGCGTTTTTGGCAAGACAGACGAGTTTGGGTTTGGCGCGATCGAGAATCCGGTACACGTTCACGATATTCATGCCACGCTACTGCACCTGCTTGGACTCGATCACGAACGACTTTCCGTACGCTTTCAAGGACTCGATTTTCGGCTCACGGGCGTCGATCCCGCGCGTGTCGTCACGGAACTCATCGCGTAGCCACGTCCAATCCGCTGCCCCACATCAAACGAACTGGGTCTTTCCAGGAACAGCAACTTCAGCCGGCGGGGGCTGAGCGTCCCAGGCATAGCTGCTCGGCGACAGATCTTGCTGCGAATTCATCGCCTGCTCCCAACTGATGGTCTTGCCCGTGTAAGCCGACATGCGAGCAAGGATCGCCATCATGGTACTCTTGGCCATGTAATCTCCATTGTTGATAGTCCGTCCGGCCCGCAGGGCTTCGTACATGGCATTGTGTTCGAGTTGATGCATGTCGGTACGCTTGCCGTCCCACTTCCAACTATTTTTTCCAGTGATATCGTACTGCATCAAATCGCATCGTCCTTGCGTCCCGAGAGCGTGGCAATGGGAAAGATAGCTACAGCCGGCTTGGTGCCGGGTGCCCGCATAAGCGCGCACCCCGTTCTCGTACTCATAAACGGCGTTGAAGTGATCAAAAATGTGACCGTGCTGCTCGCCCTTGCGAGTCTCCCTGCCGCCCACGCAATAGCACTTGGTTGGCCATTGATCCCCCAGCGTCCACGCGATTTGGTCCAGTTGATGTACAAACTGCTCAACGATAAAGTCCCCTGACAACCAAGTGTAGTAGTACCAGTTACGCATTTGATGCTCCATCTCCGTTTGGTCAGGCAAACGATTGCGCACCCAAACACCACCTGCATATCGCGTTGCCTCGACGGCGACCACGTCGCCGATCGCACCGTCATGAATTCGTTTCATGGTTTCCAGAAGTCCCGTTTCGTAGCGCCAACAAAGACCGGAAACAATCGATAGCTGTTTCTCCTGCGCAAGCCGTGTTGATTCAAGAACGCTACGGATGCCGGGTGCGTCCACTGCGACAGGCTTCTCCGCGAACACATGCTTACCCGCCTCGACACAGGCGCGCAGGTGCTGTGGCCGAAATTGGGGTGGCGTGCAAAGCAACACGACATCGGATTCTTCGATGACCTTCTTGTAAGCATCAAAACCGACCAGTCGCATATCCCGGCTGTCTGTGACTCGCTCTCCAACGGCCGACTTCTTTAGCAGCTTGTAACCGCCTTCAAGGCGATCTCCAAATGCATCGGCCAATGCCACTAAACGAGTGTGCGGATCAGCAGTCAATGCCTGAACAGCCGCCATGGTGCCGCGCCCGCCACAGCCGACCAGGCCAATTTTTAGTGTGTTACTACCAGCGGCATGAACCGCGGCTGACTCGCGAGCGCTAGCCAGACCGGCCCCCGCAACTAGCGCCGTGCTCTTCAAGAACTTTCGGCGCGATGAGTAGTCGTTCATGGCAAGTTTCCCGCTAAATAGTACGGTCGGAGAATTGGTATACCAGCTTAGTCCGATAGCGATTCGTGCGATACACGATTGGTCAGCAGAATCCCGTACCGGTTGGCCCAACCACACGGTCCGCACCGCCGCCTCCCAACAGTGTATAACAACCCCGGCACCCTCGCCCTCTCAAAACCCACTTCCCATTCACAACTCAAAAACACCTAAAGCGATTCACAAGTATGTCATCTACCATGCCCACCCTGCGCGACGTGTATGCGGCGCGTCGCCATGTTTACCGATACCTCAAACCAACTCCTCTATATCGCTACAGCGGACTCAGCGAAGCGACGGGTTTGGATCTGTACGTTAAACATGAGAATCATCAGCCGGTCGGTGCCTTCAAGGTTCGAGGCGGGCTCAACCTGGCGGCAGGACTCAGCGAGCAACAGCGGCAAGCAGGACTGTTCACGGCGTCGACGGGCAACCATGGACAAAGCATCGCCTATGCGGCGCGGGCCTACGGGCTCAAGGCGACGGTCGCCGTGCCGGAAGGGGCCAATCCAGCCAAAGTCGCCGCCATGCGAGGTATGGGAGCCGAAGTGCTCTTCCACGGTCCAGACTTCGATACGGCCCGCCAGTGGATCGCTGGCCTGGCACAGGAACGAAAGGGCACTTTTGTGGGACCTACCGACGATCCCTTGATCTGCGGCGTAGCCACGTTGGCATTGGAAATCATCGAAGAACTGCCCGACGTTGATGCAATCATCGTACCCGTTGGCGCTGGCAGCGGCGTTTGTGGAACGGCTATCGTCGCCAAGTCTCTGAACCCCAAAATCGAAGTGATTGGAGTGCAGTCCGCTCAGGCTCCAACCCAACAGCTTTCCTGGAGTTCGGGCCGGAACGTGCTCGGACCCATGACCACCTTCGTCGAAGGCGTGGCGACCCGGGAGCCATTTGAGAATACCCAGGCGATCATGCGAAAGTACCTGGACGATTTTGTGCTCATTGAGGATACGGACACGAGAGACTCGCTACGATTGCTGATTGAGCACACTCGCAATCTACCAGAGGGCGCAGCCGGGCTTCCACTAGCTGCTGCCATGGCACTTCGAGACCGACTCGTTGGTAAAAAAGTGGTCATCGATTTCTGCGGAGGCAACGCGTCCATGGACGAACTCCGTTCGCTGCTCGTCAATTGATGCCACTCTTCGCAGAAAGAGCCGTTCGCAGACTCCCTGTGGCGGTGCCCGCCGGAACCGTCACCGCTAACGGAAGCTTCGCACTTCGACTAAGCGGATTGATAGCAAGTCGCTGCAGAGGGGTTCGCGATCAACTCCGCAGGCGTGTGCAGATTAGCACGGCAAGCTTTCGGCATAAGCTTTCGGGGACACCGGGTGCATGTTAACATTTTGTGATAGCTAACCACCATAGAAAAGGTTTGATAAAATTCTCTGAAATCTTGTTGACTCGCCTTGCACGACCGGTAGAATCGGGGGCGTCGGTGTCACTGAATTGCCTTGAATCTCGATGACACGGCAACTTGCTTACTATTTTACTTTCGGATTTGTCCCCCGTTTCACGTCCGTTTAGAAATTGCTCCTGGTTCGACCCGAGCGCCCAAAGCAGGTATCCCGGAAAGTGTCGCGCGGTTCGTTGCTGCGCAGCTAGCTGGGTGCTTGTGCGCGTTGGGTGATTCGCAGTTTGTCGGTGTTGCCCGATGGTCCACTAGCTTGAGGTGGTTGCATGGCCTGGTTGCGAAGTCGTTGGATCTTGCCTGCGCTAATGGTGCTGCAAGCCGGTTTGTTGGGTACGAGCGCGCGGGTGCATAGCCCGACATGGGATGAGCCGGCGCACCTGGTCGCGGGCCTGTCGCACTGGCAGTTCGGCCGGTTCGATCTGTACTGTGTTAATCCACCGCTGGTGAGAATCCTGGCCACCGCGCCCATTCACTTCTTGGCCGCCCCCGACGTCGATTGGTCGTACTACTCGGCCGATCCGGTCCACCGCAGCGAGATCGCGCTGGGACGAGCCTTTGTCGAAGAGCATGGGGTCACCGCATTCGATTACATTGCGGCGGCCAGACTGGTACTGATTCCGGTGGCGCTGCTGGGCCTGCTGCTCTGCTACCGCTTCGCGAGTGAGCTCACTGGCCGGAAAGAGGTCGGGCTGGCCGCGGCGGGTCTGTGGGCGGTTTGTCCCTGGGTGCTGGGCTATGGCGCGGTGATGACACCCGATCTGGCGGCAGCCGTCGCGGTCCCGACCGCTGGAATAGCGTCCCCGGCGGCAATCTCTATGTCTTGATACCTGAACTTCACCAACTCGGTCGCGACC
>JANQJJ010000207.1 GCA_028281725.1 Pirellulaceae bacterium
AGCCGAGCGCGAATCAACAAGGCCTCGCATCGCATCAGCACCGCGTCGACGGCCAGCTTATTTAGCTGCTCGGCGGGCGCCTCAGACCCGCCGGAAACACTCTGCCGGGCTGCCAGGGGCTGCCGACGTCGAATATCCTCTTCCAAGGTTTCCATCTGCCGGAGAATTTTTCGAACCCAGGCCAGCGTCTGCTCCCGCAGCTCCGATTTGGCGGGAACTGCCAGGAACTGGGCCAGCGTTGATTGGGCCCGCAGCAAATCGCACCGCGCTCGTTGCCAGGCCAGCCATGGAAGCCGCCCATTTTCGGGTGCTTCAGAAGCAAACTGACGATAAACCGCGTCGCAGTCAGACCAATGAGTATTCGCATCGGCACCACCACGCAGGGCAGCTTGCGCGTGGCATTCCATCAGCCGCATCGTCCACTTGGCCCTCAGCCCCTGATTGTCACCGGCCAATTCGCGCCGAGCTTCGGCATAGAGAATCGCACTCTCGGCCAGGCCACTTCGGCACATCATTTGAATGGTTCGGTCTTCGGGGCTCTCCTGGCAATAGGCCGGCGACACGCAAGCCATCGCCAGTGACATGCCAAGCCAAGCCGAGCCCAACCTATGGAACTTCCTATGCATCAGACCGACTCCGTTATGGGGCTGGCACCGCTGAGAAGTCCGATCTGTCTCGCCGCCTCGTAGAGCACGACGCCTGCCGACGTCGCCTGATTCAGACTTCTGACAGGACCGGGCATCGGTATCTGAATCTGTCGTTCCGGGTAATCGTTGCGCAGCGTCTTAGGCAATCCATTGGTTTCGCTTCCAAAAACAAACACATCGCCTGGAGCGAACGTGGCTTCGAAGTGCTTGCGGGAACCGAACTTGGTAACCAGCCACAGATTCTTTTGTGGCAGGCGTTCCAGTAGTTGACTCCAGCCATCGACCACTTCCCAATCGAGGTCTTGCCAGTAGTCGAGCCCCGCCCGTTTCAGTCGAGTGGAATCCAATCGAAACCCGGCGGGCCGAACGATCCATAACTTGGCTCCGATTGCAACGCAAGTACGCCCGATGTTACCCGTATTCTGCGGGATCTCCGGTTGATAAAGTACGGCATGCAAGGGAGTTAAATGCGACGAGGCTTCCTCGCTCCCGGTAGCGGTCATACGGCAACTCTTTTATAAAGGCAGGCAGTCGGTGGATTACAATGGTCCAGGAGCGCCAGCACGAACTTTCGCAAGGAACGTCCGCACCGCGAGCGGGGCCTCCGCAACGTTTGAAAAACTTCTGACATAGCACGTATTTTATGGCAATTTCAGTTACTTGTCCTAGCTGCCTCAAACGCTTCAACGTAAGCGACAAGTTTGCGGGTAAGAGTGGTCCCTGCCCGAACTGCCAGAAGCAGATCAAGATTCCGGAGAAGTCAGAAGAAGTCGTCATTCACGCGCCTGAGGATGACGCTCCGAAGGATTCCAAGGGCAGGTCGATACTCAAGCCGATTCGCCGCCAGGAAGTCAAGCTGGGGCTTCCCGTGATTTTGGTGGCTTCGCTCAGCGGGCTGGTGGTCTTCGGAATTGCTCTGGGACTCGGACTCTCCGGCGGTAGTCCGCCTACCGCCTTGCTGGCGGTCAGCTCGCTGCTGCTGGCTCCGCCTCTGGTTTTCGTTGGATACTGGTTCCTACATGACGATGAATTGGAGGGCTTTAATGGTCGACAGCTACTCCTGCGGTGTGGTGTCTGTTCGATCGCGTTCGCTTTTCTTTGGTTAGTGTACGCATCGGTGCCCCGATACGTCTCGGGCTATGCGAGCATGGCTGAGTTTACGGGATTTGACTTGATCATCGTCATCCCGGTGATGCTGGTGATCGGTACGGTTGTCTCGGTCGCTATCCTTGAGTTGGAAGTGTTCCAAGGCGCCCTGCACTACGGGCTCTACCTAGGCGTCACATTCGTACTAGCGTGGTTGGCAGGCACTGAGTTGGCAGGTCCGCTTGGCGGTGAATCGCCTGGGCTAGACGAGACTCCGCCTGGCCTGGCGAGTCCCTCTGGCGACGACCCGGAAGCTAAGCCCGCGCCGCCAGAGCAACCCGAGCAGAAGAAGGTACCGAAGTTGCTGCAGTAGGGCAGTTTGACCGGCAAGGGGTTTGGCGCTTGCTCCGGGCAGTCTTCCAACTCACGCGTGTCGTCCTTACACCGCGTCCGCCATTACCGGGCGTTTTACGCAAATGTCGCAGCCCAACGATCGAGAAGAAATGCCTTCGGACAAGCTACCTGATGAAGTCTCACGGCTGTGCGAGCGTCTGCGGGATTCGGCGACGGAAGTCGATCAAAACCTTCGTTGGCCTCAGGAGCAAATGCGATGGTGTGCGGAGGCTGGCGTGTTCCGCTGGTTTATTCCAGAAGAGTACTCCGGTTGGGGCTGGAGCGAACAACAGATTCTTTCGGGGTACCTGGCCCTCAGCCAAAGCTGCTTGACGACCACTTTTATCCTGACCCAGTGGAACGCCGCCTGCCGGCGTCTAGTGGGGAGTTCCCAGGAGGCGTTGCGCCGCGAACTGCTTCCCAAGCTGGCCGATGGTGAAAAATTTGCCACCGTTGGCATTAGTCACTTGAGCACCAGCCGCCAACACCTTGGCCGACCAGTGCTCACGGCTAGCCGGCAGGCCGATGGAAGCTTTCTGCTCAACGGTTTGAGTCCCTGGGTAACGGCAGCTACCGCCGCGGATATCATCGTGCTGGGAGCAACCTTGGAGGATGCGACGGAAATCATGTGCGCCGTCCCGACGGATCGCGATGGGATAAAAACGCACTCCGGCGAGTCCCTCGTGGCGCTCACCTCGAGTTGTACCGGCCAGGTAGATTTGGAGGATGTCGTGGTCTATCCGCAAGAGTTGGTCGCGGGACCTGTGGCCAATGTACTGCAGTCCAATTCAGGCGGCGGAACCGGTGGTCTCCAGACGTCGACCTTAGCCATCGGGCTTTCGATGGCTGCTGCCGATTACCTGGCACTGCAAGCGGGACGTCGGCCTGATCTTCGGCCGATCGCCGACAAGCTTCAGGCGGATTGTACTGGATTGCGCGAGGCTCTCTCCGAGTTGACCGATGGACAGGAGATCATGACGGCAGCCGAGTTGCGGCAGCGATCCAATTCACTGGTACTGCGCAGTACGCAGGCGGCATTGTCGGCTGCTAAAGGGGCCGGCTTCGTGGCGACGCATCCCGCAGGACGTTGGGCGCGCGAAGCTTTGTTCTTTTTGGTCTGGAGTTGTCCGCAGCCGGTAGTCGCCGCGAATCTGTGCGAGTTGGCCCAACTGGAATAGAGACAACCGAGGGATTTACCGTGGGCGCCGATCCGCGACAGGACGTTGCTATCTTTCCGTGTTCTGTTAAAAGTCTTTAAGATGATCGGCTGCCAAAATTTTCACGCAGCGGGCAGTTTCGAAACAAACGCGGCTAGCGCGAATCCGGCTAACATCAGGATCCAGACAACATCTAAAAAATGCCAATAGATGGCGCAGAAGCGAACTGGAAAATGCCGTTCGTGATCGTACGCGTCGCGGGCCAGGCCGAAGAGCAGGAATGTCAGACCTGCCACGCCTCCGATCACATGCAAGGCGTGGACGACGACTAAAACAAACGTCAGGCCATACAAATTTTGCATGGGAGCCACCGGCTTTTGCAACTCGCCCACCATCCACGATAGTCCGGCACCTTGAACGATAAAAAAGAAAACCGACAGCGCAAACGCGATGATGACATACCGCCGAAAATCGACCCGTTGTTCGCGACGCACCGCCCCGACGGCCATGTGAAGCAGCGCACTGATGGCGACCAAGTTGACGGTCGTCAGCAAGAAGCTGCGCGGCAAGTAAAAGGGCTGAATTTCACCCGCTCTGGGGGCGATTCGAAGCATCACGTACACGGCGTACAGGATCATGCAACTGACGAAAAATACCGTCAGCGAGCCGATGAACAGCCAAGCCCCTTGCGCCTTGCGACGATCTTCTGCAACACTACTGACGGATAGCGACATCGGAGCCTTAGGGGGTGAGAGCGTAGGGATGGTCGGCTCGCATCCAGAGGCCGAGCCCCGGATCGCCAATGAAATAGAACTCCTCGCCATCCCGGTCTTGGTGCCAGCCGTTACTCAGGCCATCGCATTGATAATGTTCGGTCAGAGCGCGCCAGTCGCCGAACTGGTAACCAACGGAGGTGATCTCCTGTTCAGTGAGCCCCCCCGGCGCGTAGAGAACTTCAAAGCGATTTTCGTGGGTGCCGTGAATCAAATGGGCTGCCGCCCCTAGATTGTCTTGCAGTTCCTGGTTCTCTTCGACCAATTTGAGAACTTCAGGTGTCGTTCGGTAGCCATACTTACGAATCAAGGTGTCGACCGTTTTACTCTCGCCAAACTGCCGGACGCCCGAGGCGATGATGACTAGCCGCCCGCCGTCGCCCAGCAGCATCCGTGTTCGGTAGATCGATTTGTTCGCGATCCACGTTCGTTTGTACTTGTTGGGGTTCATGGTCACCACGATGGTCTTGGGCGTCCGCTCGACAACAAAGCAGTTGACCTGGGCCGCCAGCTCCCCCGCTTCGTTGAAGACGTCGTGAGAATCGCCGACGAACAAGCCTCTCACCACTTTCTCGCCACTGGGCAGAGACTCAACGACTGTCAGGACGTAAATCAGGGGCATGTCCCGGCAGAATCGGTCTTGGGCTTCATTTAATATCCGGCGAAGTGGCGTATCGCAGCGCCCCATAATTCGCTCCATGCCATACAGAGCGCTTAAGTAGTGACTTTCGTTGATACCTTCGTTGCCGCCGGTACCCACGAACACATTTTTGTTGTAATTCGCCATGCCGATGACTTCGTGCGGCACGACTTGCCCCAGAGAAAGGATCAGGTCATGTCCTCCTTCGACCAGCAGTTTGTTGACCTGGGCCGACCAGGGCCGAGTGTAGATGCCATCGGTTGCCTGCGACACGAAATCCGCATCGACTTTGCCGAGCGTGGTCACATCCTCCTGCCAACGATGGACGCGAATGAGATTCCGCGGGAGATCACCGAACATGTAGTTCAGTTCCTCTTCGTTCATTTCCTCATGCGTACCTAGAGCGGGCATGACGTCTGCCAGTCGATCGCCGAGCATGTCATGCGCGAGCCTAGTCAACTCTCCCGCGCGGCTATCGCTGCGCGTATGATCCGGCGGCAATGCCAGGACTTTTTTGGGGCCGCCTACCACGCCGAAGGCGGTTTGCAGCGCCTCACGAAAGTCGGACTCGCCGATCTGGTATGTCGGATCACCGCGGCGGAAGAACACCGTCATGTCGCTAATGCCTTTATCTCGGTAACGCCGCCGTTATCGCAGCTTGCCATTTCGTGTTATCTTACGAGCAGCACCAGTTCAGTTGTAACCAGCTTTGAGTTTTCAGTGAAGGTGTTGGGGCATGCCAAGGTATCCGCAGCGGTTCGGCAACCACATTCCAGGTCGGTTCATTTTCTTGCTGCTAGGCTGTCTGGTGGTCGGTACAACCGGCCGTGCCGAAGATGCTTTTTGGCCTCGATACACCATTGACGACTCGTTTCGAGGTGCCGACGGAGTGCGGCTGGCCGATGCGAACGCCGATGGACTGCCGGATATTGCCACCGGATGGGAAGAAAGTGGCCTAACGCGTGTTTATCTGCACCCGGGTGCCGCGGACGTCTCCAAGCCGTGGCCGGCCGTCACCGTCGGCCGGTCCCCGTCGGTCGAGGATGCCGTTTGGGTTGACGTGGGCGGAGACGGTCGTCTCGATGTGTTGAGCAGCTGCGAGGGCGGCGAGCAATCGCTGCGTCTCCATGTCGCACCTAAAATGATGGCAAACTTTCTCGACGAAAACGCGTGGCAAACCCACGTAGTTCCCGCTAGTGAAGGGCAGACACGGTGGATGTTTGCTTTTCCCGTCAACGGGATGGCTGATGCATTACCCGCACCCGCACCCTCACTGGGCGCGATCGTTGGCAGCAAGTCGCCGCACGGCATGGTGGGTTTGTTGGATTTCAATCGGGATCGGGCGGAAAACGAATCAGCTTCCGTCACAGGGGATCAACTGGAAAAGTGGACCACCGAGCGGCTGTGCAGCGCCCAGTGGATCATGTCGCTCTTTAGCTGCGACGTGGACCGCGACGGTGACTGGGACGTCCTTTTCACCGATCGCAAAGGCGAGCAGTCCGGGGTCTATTGGTTGGAAAATCCGGGTAGTGGTAAAGCATTGAATGCTGACGGCAGCTGGAAGCAGCATCTGATTGGCGGCAGAGGTCAAGAGGTGATGTTCATGCAGCTTATCCGCGGCACGGCCGATTGGCCTCGAGCGTCTCGGGCCGAGCAGGCGCGTGAACTGGTGGTTGCGGTGAAGCCCCATCAAATCTCTTGGTTTCGTGAGGGGACAGACTGCCGGGCGCCCTGGAGCGAAGAAGTCATTCCGGTCAGTCCCCAATCGCGGATCGGCAATGCCAAGGGAGTGGCCGCAGGTGATTTGACGGGCGACGGACGTTTGGAGCTCGTTTTGTCGTGTGAGTCTGCCGACGAAGGGAAAAGCGGCGTAGTCTATTTGAACAAGTCCCATACCAGTGATGGTTGGCACATGCATGATGTCAGTGGCCCGGAGGGAATCAAGTTCGATCGGATTGAGCTGGTCGATCTCGATCTGGATGGCGATTTGGATATTCTGACCTGCGAGGAACGTGCCGCCGGACGCGGCCTGGGTGTCATCTGGTACGCCAATCCAGCCAGTCACTAAGACCGTCACGCCTAGCGTAGGCATCCGCTTCGATCGCGGACAACCATTAGCCGGTTTGCGCTGAGCCGATAGCAACGCCCAGTCGCTTCTGTTTTCGAGAGCTTGTTCAGTAGCGATGTTCGCGTCGCACTCCCGGCGTCAACGCCGAACCTCCTTTTCAAGCCGAACCTGAAAAGGAGGTCGATCCATCGGCAGCGTAGGCTGCCGGAACCCGATTGTGAGCAGAGTCTTCCGTAAGGCTCGCGGTATGGGCGCGGACAGGTGGCTGTGCCGCCGATTGCCTTCAAGACCACCTGAACGAAAACTGGGACCGGCTAGTAGGCAAAATACTCTGGCACAGCAGAACTATAGCTGGAACAACCAAGGCGTCATATCGGTCTGGGTCGTCATGTGAACGACCACGATCGGCGCTGCCCCGTCTGCGGACCGCACGATTTCAACCCTGGCTGCCTCAAGCTCGCCCAGAAGTTGCTTCCGGACCTTTACAGAAGCCTTCGTGCTCGCTGAAGTTTCCACTGCCTCGGACGCCTGTTCGAGTTGACTTTTCGTTTGCGTGGACTCCAAATCAATGGCCTGATGGGCGAGTTGAATGCCCTTTTGACGGCACGCCTCGAAGAGCTGAACCACCTCTTCAGCGGAACGATCCGCCTGAGGAGCGAATGCCAGCCGAAAATGCTGGCCAACGCCCGTTTTCTGGAGGTCGATGCCAACCGCTGTCGAGTCGACGGCCAGCATGAGTGTGCGCAATCCCGCGGGGTCATCTTCCGGGGCCGGCCCCATTTCCGCAAGATTGGCCGGTGTGGCAAAGGCAAAGGCAATGACGCCACCATCGACCGCCTGCCAAACCCGCTTCAGCGCGTCGGTGTGCTCGCTTTGCCGCTCCTTGGCCTCGCTGGAAACGAGACGCAGGCGATCGGTCTGTCCGTGACTGACCATCTCATCGACGAGCCACTGCATCGGTTCGGGAGGACCGAACATCTGCGGCGGAATGGCCTGGGCGATCGCGGCCCAGTCCACCGCCCGGACCGTGGCCAGGTCAAAAGCGTCTGCGCCGAACATCATCAT
>JANQJJ010000453.1 GCA_028281725.1 Pirellulaceae bacterium
CCATGACACAAAGAGTATGGGCCGAAGGCAAGTATCCACGATAGAAACAGAAAAGCTAGTGGTCTGTCAAAGCTTAATCCTTGGGTCGGGTAAAGGGGGCAGGAGTCAATTGCCGCCAGCGGCCCTTCGGGTGCTGTGCACAATTGACTCCTGACCCCTTTACCCAAATCCCATCGCGCCATCCCATCCGGCAAGTGGCCTTTGGATGAGGTATTCGCATTTCATTCGCGATGAATGGGCGATGTCCCACTAGTAGCCAATTCCGGCGCGGATCATGACCGTGTCCTGCAGATCCAGGTTATCCATTGGCGAGGCGTCGTAGCGCAGCTCCCTATTGAAGACGTAGCCGACTTCCACAAATCCGAATCGGCGTCCTTCGCGCATTTGGTCGTTTCTGCCCCACTCAAGCCCCAACACCACTCGCAAATCGTTGATGTCGATCGAATCCGTGGTGCCCGCGGCTCGCTGAATCGTCCAGGCGCCACCGCCATAGTATCCTGCGACGTACCCCCACATATCTGCCGTACCGACGGTGGACAGGTAGCGTGCGAGCTTCGGCTCGGGAAAGAAGAGATCGAATCGCATCTGCGGATTGGGCTGCCACAACAAACCGCCCGCAGGTAACAACTTGATACGGTTGCGATCTAGATAAAGCACACCCAGCTTCAATGTCGCCCGCGGAGTGACCCGAACGCGGCCGATGCCACGTCCCATGACACGCAAGCTGTCCGATGTGGCTGTGTCGAAGTCGCTGAACATCCCAACTCGCAAGCCTAACTCCGCGCCCAGGATCCGGGTTGGATCGGATTGCCAACCACTATCCAGAAACGCCGAGTAGGCGACCGCCGGTAAGTCCGCAGTAGAGGGCGGTCGCGGTCCAGACCACTGATGAAGAGAAAAGGAGGGCATCAGGTACAAAGGCTGAGTGGAGTAGAAAAAATTCGGAATGGCAAAGGCCAGAGCCAGGTCGGAATCGTTGATCGTCAGCGCATCGGAATCGTCGCTACCATAGAGCCAAGCGTGTCTGAAACGTACGCCTTGAAACAGTCGCAGGAACTGCGGGTAGCCCGCGCCCGAGCCGAAAATCGTTCCCGATGGATTCCAGCTCGGCGAACTGGGAAATCCGCCTCCCCCAGGCCCATAGCCCGGCGGGTAGATGCCGCCGGAATTGCCAAAAATGCCGCCGAATAGACTGCCCGAACCACCGCCGAGCGTGGTGCCCGGAAATAGTGCCGATGGACTGCTGTTGGGATAGATGCCTGGTTGAGCGTAGGTAGGCGCCGCATTGGGGAACGTCCCGATCACACCACTTTGCCCCGCGCCGGGCAGTACCGGTGGCGTGCCGGTGTAACCAGGGTAGCTACTGGGCAACACCGGGCCGCCGGCGATGGTCGGCGCGCCGGCAACACCTGGCAACGGTAAAGGCGTCAGGGGAGACGTCTGAGTCGTCGCGTACGGATCGAATGTCGGACTTCCCAATCCGGTCGACGGGTAGATCCCCGATTGAGTCGCCGGGTTGATGGGAACCATAATAGGGTGGCCGGTCGTCGGTCCCTGCCCAGGCGCGATAGGGCGCAAGCCCGACGGAGCCTGAGGGAATTGGACGCGTTGGGCGTCAACGGGCGCGCACGCCAGCAACACCATTCCAACGGCAGCTAGGGCTTGGAGCTTGTTACACATCAGCCTGCTCAAATGAGACGATAAATCATGAGCGCGAAGACGCCCCATGCGGGCAATCGACCTTGCTAGTAGCTGATTTGGGGACAAAAAGTCAAGATGTTTTGCAGATGAACTCAAGTTGAACAGCGCTGATGCAGAACCCTCTGCCGATCCTCTGGAAAACCATCTTGGTAGCTTGGGCAAGTACCTATAGCTTGCTTGGAATCGGCATCGGATTGGCAGGCATGTTGCTCGGTGGTCGCGGGCGTTTTCGCGACGGTGCGCTGGAGTTTTATGAAGGAGCGACGGGCTGGTTGGTTCGCCACCTACCCACGGGAGAGCGAACCGCGGGATTTACGCTAGGACATGTCATTCTGGGACAAACCAGCGCAGGACTGGAGGTCGTGGGCGACCACGAACGAGTTCACGTGCGTCAGTTCGAACACTGGGGACCCGCTATGGGACCTGCCTATTTGCTAGCATCTGGCTGGGTGTGGTTGATCGGCAAGGACGCGTACCGGGACAACCCATTCGAAGTCCAAGCCTACCGCCAGGCGCCCCCGAGTAGCCAATACGACCAATCGCAATAACCAAAAACAGAATCAAAACCGGACGGAACACGCGCCTCAATTCGAATCTTCGTCCTCGGTCTCTTCGGGTGGGTCGGGCTGACGAGCAAGTCCAAGAGCCTCTTCGACCCGCTGGCAGATCTCAGCCAAAGTGCCAATACAGCGGAAGTAAACGTAGTGGTATTGCTCGAGCATTCTGTCTGCCGCCGAAGCCACTTCGCTGGCGTCAGCCTTGGCAGGCACCTTGGGCACAAGGTACTGCGTCATCGATATCTGGCCTTCCGCGTGCTCGAACGGGAACATCACGGCGCCAAACCGGTCGCTGAGCTTTTGTAATCCCGAAGCCGTCTTCTCAACATAGTCCATAACGTGGTCAACGACCTGCTGAGAAACCTGCTGGCCGCCGATCGCACGAAGCAATAGGCTCAGCGCCGCGAAGTCGTTGCGCAGCTTGACCACATCCGCGTACGATTCCTGGACGGGTTGCAGTGCCTGACAAACTAGCTGAGCCTGACCGTACCAATGCTCCGCTTCACCGGACAACTGAGTGCGGATGGCTGGCACGAGAAGCAACTCGATTGCAACCTTGGCTCGCGTCTCGAACGCGCGTTCCAACTCGCGCAGGTCACCGCCGATCTTGGCAAGCTTGGCGCGAGTCTCATCGGCGGTCGCTTGGGCCGCGCCGACCGAGTGAACAGGAATATTAAAATCCTTCTGCTGAAGAGTCATTCCCGTACCTAGCAGGGCGATGACTTGATGGCACGTCAACCATCTGGTGTCGGCTTCGTCGAACTGTTTGCTGCTCAGGTTGTAGGAGGGTAACAGTCGAATCATCTCTTGCCGAGCGCTGTGCAAGCGAGCCACGCTGGCCTCGGGTTCCGAGGGTGTCTGGAATGCCTTGGGGAACGCCATCTGACGAGGCACCCGGAAGTAATTGCCGAACATTCGCCGCGTGGCCAGATTGGCCTCCTTGGCAGCCGCCTTGTGCGACACTAGCTGCTCAACGGGGACCAACATGTGGGTTTTCAGTTCGTTTCCTAAACTCTGTTCATAGAGGTCGCGAGTTACGGCCTCGCATGCTGCCCCAAAGTCCTCGAACAGGACGCTCGACGGCATTTCAAGCTGGAATACGCCTGGTTCGTTCTCCTCTCGAGCGCGAGCCACTCGATCTTTGTCGACCGGATGCGTGGTCAGCCACTGAGTCTTTTCTTCCATCACGGAGGCAAAAATCTTCTTCACCAAATCGTCTTCTTGGGAATTCCTATTCAGACGAGTTAGCTCCGGCAAGTCATTGGCGAGTTTGCCGTCGAGCAAGAACCCCTGCAGGTCCGCCAACGACTGTTGATAGGCGACGCCCAAACGGCGAAGCTGCATCGACGTGCTGCGAAACGTGTCGGAGCCGGAAAAACGCGTTTCGTGCAGATCCGCATCAAACTCCATCTGTCGCAATAGATAGCAGGAAAGGACGTTGCCAATCATCATCAGGACCCACAAAATGCGGCGCGTAAGCCAGATCAAGAGCCGCGCCAAATGGAGAACAATCCCCAGGCGAATGTCGATCGAGCTGGCTGTGCCGGCCAACCAATCATCCCAACGATCGCGTTCGTAGACGACCCGGGCAAACCAATGGCTGATGGAACGCACAACGTAGCTGATCCGCATTCCGAAGCCCTGGCTAAAGTGCCCGAATTCGTGTGCCAAGACACCGCCCAGCTGGCGCACCGTAAGCCCTGCTGCTAGCGGCATACCGATGGTCAACACCAGATCGCTACTGAAAAACAAACTCCACAACCCCCGCCGAAAGGACGCCGACGCGTTGACTTCGCAATCAATGTCAATTCGCTTGGGCCTCGGCGCATGAACGGATTCGCATAGCTTGTCGACAAATGCAAACAACTTGGGCTCTTGTTCACGTGTTAGAGAGCGTCCCTGCTGCGACGTGGCCGGTCGAGCAAACAGAGGCTTGATCATAAACAAAACCGTCGTGACCCCAATCAGCAGCGGCCCAACGTATAGGAGTAGCAAAAAGAACCCGCCCCGTCCGCTGGTCTGCCCAGCCGACTCGAAGATGGCAGTGCCGTAGACAGCGTACGCGCACACCCCGGCCAATGTTAACAAAATAATGCCCACGTAAATCAGCGGCAGCAGGACCATGAGGAATGCGACCCCCAACGCCGCGACACGGTAGCTAAGCGTCGTCGGCACTGGTTCGATCCGGCCTCGGACTGCCGCCAGCAGCGAGTCGATCGACATCGTGGCATCCGCTGCCGCCGGCTGAGTACCCGTCGCTGGCGTCGGTCGATGCGGTGAGACACGTTCGGTATCCACCGGACGTGCCGCCGCTAAAATCTCAGGTTCGGCAACCTTTTTGCGGTCCGCGGCACCGACTGCCTCCGCGGCAACCAATCCGCTATCAGGTCCATCTACCTCGGTCGGAATCGACATCAGCCGGCCACAATTCTTGCATGCAACTTGCTTACCGGCCAACGTATCGGCCACGCGGTAACGGGCCTGGCAGTGGGAGCATTGAAAGCTGATAGGCATTGAAAGACCTGAATGGCCGATGAGCGACAGACGTGGGAACGGGAGTTCTTGTAGAAGCCGCAAGGCTCAAAAGCTCGCGCCATCCATCGTGGGCAGTACTCACAGAACAAAAACAGACACCGGCCGTAAAACACTCTACTCGGAGCCCACGGTGCCGGACCACCACGCGTCGAGCTTCTCTCTCAGCGCGGCAACCAACTCGGGAGACTCCCTGGCAAGGTTCTTCTCCTCCCACGGATCGTCAGTCAAATCGTACAGTTCATTCACACCGTCAGGCACGCGCGAGAGGTTGGGAACAATGAGCTTGTGCCTCCCCTCAATCACCCAGCGGTACATCAAACTGGTGCTCGGCTCATCCATGCTTTGAA
Organism: Pirellulaceae bacterium; assembly: GCA_028281725.1. Classification (GTDB taxonomy): domain Bacteria; phylum Planctomycetota; class Planctomycetia; order Pirellulales; family Pirellulaceae; genus Aureliella. The sequence continues at coordinate 5,141 of JANQJJ010000453.1, forward strand.
TATCGTGCTCAAGTATCTCGCCGAAAAGCGCCTTGCGGGCTTGCACTTTTGCCGTGTCGGTCAGGTCAATTCCGGGTAACCGCTCATCGGCGGGCAAGCCCAGCAGCTTCATGACGGTTGGCACCATGTCGATACTGCTAGCGAGATTCGTCTCATCGCGTTTCGGCTCGATCTTACCAGGCCAGTGGACCATGATAGGCGTACGAACTCCTCCATCGTATTGGCTGCGTTTGCTTTTGGGAGCATAGGCACTTCGCTGCGGCAAGTTAATCCAACCGTTGTCGCATACGTAGACGATAATCGTATTGTCTGCATCGCCCTCCGCCTCGATAATCTCCAGCAGTTCGCCGACCGTCTGATCGAACTTCTCACACATGGCCCAGTACTTGGCGATCGGTTCTGTGGGTGCGATCGATTTATATTTGTCTAACAGGTCCTGGGGCGGATTGTGAGGCGTGTGCGGCAGCATCGGCGCGTACCATAGAAAGTAAGGCTTGCCATCAGCCCGCGAGCGGCTGATGAAGTCGCGGATGGGCTGCATGGTCTTGCGCCCGATCTCGAGCCCTACATCACCATGACGACCACCTCGATCGTGATCACCATGGGTCATTCCCTCGTCGAAACCGCCTCGCGAAAAATTGCCTTCCCACCACTTGCCGGTCTGCATGCTCACGTAGCCCAACCGGCGCAGGCGATCGGGTAGCGTTTCCATCGTGTCGACATGCAGACTCAAGTACTCTTCGATATCTTGCTGATACCCGGGATCTTTGTACATTCGTCCTCGGCGGCCGGACGTCTTGCTCCGCGACGGCGGATCGTTGCCAACGATGCCGTGCTGGTGCGGATACAGCCCGCTAATCATAGTGGCCAGCGAAGGTCGGCATAGACTATCAGGGACGTATCCACGCGTGAACAATAGACTCTCGCGAGCGAGTCGGTCGATATTGGGCGTCTGGATATGCTCATGCCCCATGAACGAATAATCGTTCCATGCCTGATCATCCGATATCAGATAAACGACATCTGGTAGCCTGGATGCTGCCTGCTGTGCTCGGCAGACATGGCCGGCCGTTGTCCAGAAACCGGCACAGAGGATTATCGCAATCGTCAACATCCCGTTGAAAATTCGATTTACCCTGGAGTACGATTGGCAGAGCTGAGTAGGCTCGCCACACCCGATGAGTTGATTTTGCATGGAACACTTCTCAGGATTTCTAATCAATGATCACAGTGAAAGTAAACGGCTCGACCGGGACCATTATTCTGGACCGCCCGGCGCGATGCAACGCCCTGGGACGTCAGATGGTAGAACAACTGGCCCAGGCCCTGGACGATTTGCGGCAAGAGAAGAAAGTCCGAGGCATTGTGCTGACCGGCGCCCAGCCCCATTTTTGCGCCGGATGGGACTTAAAAGAAATTCGGGAGACTTCGTCCGGTGACGAGCCCATGCAGCAGTGGTTCGCGGACGCCCAGGCGTTGCAAGCGCTCATTGAACAGATGCTGCAGTTGCCCAAGCCTATCGTCGCCGCCGTGGATGGCGCCGCCTTGGCCGCCGGCCTGGCACTAGTTCTGGCATGCGATCTGGTCGTTGCCAGTCGGCGTGCGACCTTTGCCGTCCCCGCTCCCAAACTGGGACTGGTCTCCGGACTGGTCGTTCCGCTGCTTTGCTTTCGAAGTGGTGGCTCGGTTGCCAGCGAGCTGCTGATCGGCGGTCAAGAGCTAGCTGCCGAGAGGGCACAGGCTCTGGGGCTGGTTCACCAAGTGGTCGAATCCGATCAGGTTTGGGTTCGTGCGTCGACCTGGATCGACACCATTTCCCAGGCCGCCCCCGAAGCAATCCAACTGACCAAAAAAGTACTCAACGAGATGGTGGGCGAACAACTCTCAACGATGCTTGCCAGCGGCGCTGCCGCGACCGCAACGGCATTGACTACCGAAGCCGCCACTGAAGGCGTTCAAGCTTTTTCGGACAAGCGTCCGCCTTCTTTTTCCTAAGAGCGTGTTTCAAGATAGATTTCCCTCACCCGCTCGCCGACCGCTGCACTAACTCGGCGCGGACGATGCTGGGGTGGGCGTTTTCAGCTGGCGCGCCATCCTGGATTCTCCGGTCGTCGGGAACCAAGCCTTTAACTTCAGGCAATGACTCTCGAGCAGGTACCAGCTTAGTAAAGCAGCGCCCAAGGTCAGGGCAAACATGCCGGCAACATAAGCGAGATTCGCGACGAGCGCGTTGCTGGTCAGGGCGGTCAGGATCGATACGGACAGAACCGGTGCGGTCAGTGGAATTAGCGGGCTCTGGAAAACGTACATCGCATAGCTGTACTTCCCGAGTTTCCTCAGCGGCGTCAGATTAAACAGCCGTGCGATCCAGTTGCGCTCGGCGGCGGTTAACAACCAGATCAACACGCAGGCCCAGATCAAGGGCCAAAGGGTGTGGGAAATCGTGAAGACCCGTCTCTCGGTGACTGCACAGGCCAGTCCGATCAACAGACAAGTCGGCAGAACGGCCCAGGTCCATTTTCGTAGCGGTGCCAACCCTGCCGGCGTGCGTATCTGCAGAGCGAGCGTCGAGCCGATGAGCAGAGCGTCGCAACGGAACAGCGTGAGTACGTCCGGCGCCACGCCGTTTTCAGTCAGCATGGCAAAAGCGATTCTGGAGGTCGAACTCAGCACGGCCAATACGCAGGCCAGCCGCAATGCCAAGCGTGGCGAACAGAAAAAGAGGACTACCGGCCAAACCAGATAAAAATGCTCCTCCACGGCCAGCGACCAGAAATGGTCCAAGTACCCGAAACACCAGGCGCCTTGGATACTCATCTTGACGTTGGTGAGATACGTCCACAGAAAAAACTGATTCTCCGCTGCTTGCGCATAAAGGTCTCGATACGGAGGAAACCAGCGAATCGCGATGACAAACAGGAACAGCGCGAAGAAGTACAAGGGAAAGATCCGCAAGCTGCGCCGCGCAAGAAAATGGCCAAAGTAGTGCTTGTGCCCCTTAGCATCGACCAAGATTCCCGTAATCAGGAATCCGCTCAACACAAAGAATAGATCGACGCCTCGGTCGCCAAGCGCGAACCCGGTATGCAGCAGCTTGCCCATCCAGGTATCGGTCGGAAGCTCTTTGGAAAATCGATAGAGCGTCACGATCAGAATAGCCAGACCACGCACGCCGTCGAGTTGCGGGATGTGCTTGCCGAGTCGCCATACGGAGTCCGCGGGAGCACTATCTGTAGCGGGAACGCTGCCTTGGCTACAGGTGAAAGCAGACATGTAAAGGCACCTCGAACTCGCTTCTTAGAGAGCGCGAAGTAGGCCGACTGATCGCGCAAGGTCGACCCACCCCGCGTACAGGGAGTATAAGTCGCGAACTTGCGCGTCGACGAGAATCGGGGCCGTTTCGCCCGGTCGATGCAGACGACCAGACGGAAGGTCTTTCTGTACGGATTGTAGGGCCGCGCTAATCGCGGGGCCGCAATGGGCTGCCGGAGGCAGATAGCAGAAATCCTCTGGGACCGCCCATGGCCAAGAGTCCTTTTGGAAAGGTCTCTCTACCGCTGAATGGGAGCGTCCGGCAAAGGTGGGAGCGCGATCTGCTGTGGAGCCGCGGTCTGTTGCCCAGTGCCTCCGCCGAGTTGCTCCGGATAAGCAGGCAATCCCACCGGACGTAGACCGCCGGCTGGCTGCTCAGCCAACTGCTGTCCCGCCACTTGCTGTCCCGATGATTGACCGGTTGCGGTCGTTTGCCCAGTCGCGGCGTCGATGGTCTGCTGCAGACCGTCGGCGTCCTCAAAATCGAGCACCAGAGCTTCCTCCGTTCCGGGGATGGTAACACCAATGCCCGAAATGCGCCACCCTTCCGATTCCAGATGAACTTCGCAAACGATATCCATCGTCACCTCAGGCTGATCGCCGGCGGCAGGTTCGGTCCACAAACACTCAACCAAAGCCACGGTCTTCTCTTCGTAGGGGTAACCAACGCGACCGATCTCGTACTTTCCCTCAGGCGTACCGAGTGGCTGAATGACGTAGGCCGTCTTGGCTAGTTCCTGCTGTGCCTTGCTGGTCAGCACGCTGTTGGCGGCCGTTTCATCACCTCTTCGCAGGCTGTCCAGGAAAACCGCTACCGACTGAGCCGGTTCGGTCCCCACTCCGTCCGCTACGACCTGCGCCGCACCACTGGCCGGCTGCGTAATCGCTTGGCCATCCGCAGGAGCTGAGCCTGTAGCCCCGTCCTCTGGCGCGGCCGACTCGGCACCTCCGCCACCACATCCTGTCGCCAGCGGTAAAGCGAGCAAAGCCAGCGTCCATATTCCGGCAAAATTTTTCATCAGTTTCATTGTTACTTCCTGTAACTAAATAGTCGTGGTTGGAGGTCGTACGGGCCCGCCTCAAGCCACGCTAGTGATAATACTTCACCACCCGGCGAGTCAATGCCAGTAGCTAGCTGTTGATGTCACCAATCGCATCGCTCAGCGGACGGCTACCGGGAACATCTTCCGGCCAACGCGTCCAGACAGGGGTACGTGACATCACCTCTGCTCGAAACTCTTTCACCGCCTCGCTTCGCTTTTGCTTGGATAGCGTCGCGCGAATCTCGACTTGAGCCACCGTGAAATCTTTCGAATGGCCATCCTCCCGCTCGAGAACTTCGATGATATGAAAACCGACATCGTCTCGTATCACCTTGCTCATTCTCCTCGGTTCAAGAGAAAACAGAGCTTGATCGAGCGGCTTGGATTTGAGACTTCCCTGGGTCGTCCAGTCGTATACACCGCCCTCGTCGGCCGTGTACCCTTCCGAAGAATCACGCGCTACTGCCTCAAACGGCTTTCCGCCGAGAAACACTTGATTTCCCAAGTTCTTGATCAGGCGCTCGGCCGTTTCCACTCCATCATGTTTGTCAAAGCGAATCGTCAATTGCCGCCACCGTGCGCGAGCCGGAACTTTCCAGTCGTCCCGATGCTCCCGATAGTGCGCGAGCAATTCGTCCCGCCCAATCTCAAACTCGTCGGGCACGTACTTGCGTTCAAGCTCCTGCGATAGAACTTGCTCGATAAACTGCGAACGCAACGTTCTTAGCGACATCGACTTGGCTTGCAGCTTGACCTCCAGCTCGCGAACATCATTCACTTCGTACTTCTTCATCAAGCTGGGAACTTGCTTGTCAAAGAATATCTTGCCGGCGCGCGTCACAACCTGCTTCCTCATTTCCTCGATTTCATCAGGTGGAGCCGTACCGACCATATCCCGGAAGAATTCTTGATACAGTGCCTTGATTTCAACGTACTGCTTGAGCACCTGCCGCGTTAGCCGCGCGCGGAGCATGTCTGCCTGAGTGTCCGTCAGCCGGCTACGATTCTCTTCAATGATCGGCTCCACGAAGACCATCATGTCGCCGGCAAGGATGTGGTCCGTACCGACAACCGCCACCAACTCCCCCGGCTGAAAGTGCTGAGATTCTGCCGGCTGGGGCGCCTGAGTGTCGTAGGAAACCAGCGATCCCTGTGGCGCGGGTGGAACGTTCGGTGCTGCCCCCGAGAGGCCCATGCGCGCCGGCGACACCGGTGGTAGCTCCGAAGCCGTCGGCACAGGCGGTAACTGGATCGATGGTCCCGCCGCGGGACCTGAATTGGGCGGCGAAAACGCGGCCCGTTGACTGGGATAGGCCTGCTGACCTGGATAAGGATAAGACTGCGCCGAGACGGCGACAGGCGGTTGACCGGCGGGCAGCCCCTGCCCCGGTGCTGCGGTTCGGGCCGGCGGCGGTGGCAGGCTTACCACTCGCTTGGAAATGCCTGGTTGCCTGGCGGGTAACTGGGCCGGCGTCGCCGGAGCGGATACCCAAGGAGTTTGGGCCAAGATTTCACTGCCGGAACACAAAATCCAAACAGCAAAAACCAGCGCGGTTGATCTGCTGAAGCTGTCACTAGAAAGATACATTGGTTACTGCGCGGTAGAGGGATGCGTTTCTACTGGTTCGCGGTCGCACCCGAGGCGACACGGGTCCGACAATCAACTTGCTTCTCGACGTTTGCTTCTTTGACGGATTCTTCTGCGAAAATCAAGAGAAGATGCGTAAGAAACGAGGTATCAAGTGCTAGCAATCCGCCTAATACCACTGGTACGCAAACTGAAAAAACGCATCGAGCGCCTGGCTCCGGCGCTCTGGCGACCGATTGAACTCGGCCCACTTGGGCTCTAGCTCCAGTAGCCTCCGGCGCAGCATGGCTTCCGAACCTTGGAAGTTGTGCCACGGCGTTGCTGAGGTCCTATCCGTACCCGAGAAACCGCGACGGAGCCCCAGCCAGGGTGTCCGGTGTCCGTACTCGCTTTGCCAGGGCGTCTGCTCAGTCGGCTCGGCGACCGAGTCCACAGGGCCGGACGGCCCCGAGGCGGTCAGCCCCAATTCACGAGCCCACAGCGCGAGCAGCGCTCTCGTTCCGTCGCGAATGACCGGATCTTCGACGTCGACCAACCGCGTCAAGGGCAGGCAGCCTTCAGCCGATGTCCGCTGTGCTATGATCTGCACCGATGGCGCCAGGTCGTTGTTGAGCACGCGGCTGGTGTTGTATTGATTGACCATCCAGTCCACCGGCAACGCGGCGTAGGCGACGATGGCCAGCATGGGCACCCAAGCCTGTCGATGCAGTAGCCACACGAAGTCGCGGTCCCGCATGATTTTGATCACTACCATCGCAAACCCCACGACAACCGCAGTGATACCGAGCAGACCGACCATCCGCATCCGCGTCATGCCATTGAATTCAATGTATATCGTAAGCCGATTGTAGACCGCCAAAGACAACAACAGGTTCTGCACGGACCAAACGATGGCCAATCGTTTGAGAGAGGCCAGTCGAGGATCTGAAAGCGTTTTGCCCCGAAACCCCAGCGACAGTACGACGGTCGCCAAGGCAAGTGCGACAGTCAGCCAAAAAGCTCCCTGATGGGCGTAGCCGGCATAGTAGAAGTTGTCCGGAAACTCTTGGAACCAGAGTGTCGTGAATTCGAAAATGAGGTACCCGGCAAAAAGGAGGATCACGCTCAGCAACGTGTTGCGAAACGCGGCGTAATAGGTCCAAGGAGTGGCGTCCTGCGAGAGCTCAGGCGGTGTGCCCTCGGTCATCAACGCGAATCTGGCTGGGTACAAAAACCCCAACACCAACCAGCCGCTCGCTAGCCAGAAAAGGGCTTCCAGGAATTCAAAGCCGACCAACAATTCCCCCAGCATATTCATCATCAGGCGGGCCTGGGTCCCGACCAAC
>JANQJJ010000337.1 GCA_028281725.1 Pirellulaceae bacterium
GGGACGCCCATCAAGATCCCGCAGCACATGCTGGACGCCGAACTGGAATCGCTCGCCGAAGCATCCCGTCAATGATCCCGGGCGGCTCGCGTCGCTGACTCTCAGGTAGACACCATCCAGGTCTGGGCACATGAACTGGGCGAGCTATCGACGGGCTTACGCTCAGGTGGTCGGCGAAGCGGACAACGGAAACTCGGCACTGGAAGACACGCTCAGAGTCAAGCTTGCTAGATCAGGCGTCCTCGCCCTTGGCGTCCTCATCCTCGTCTTCGTCCGCCGGAGGAGGGATAAACTTGGGTGCCGTTGGTTCGGCGCGCTCGGTCTCATCAGGAGTGAACGTCGGTTTTTTGGTCGCGGGTGGATCTGAGCGTTCCCAATCGCGAAACTCGCGCTGAAATTCGTCGACCTTCTTTCGCAACTCTCGGTACGTGCCACCGAAATTGCGCGCTACTTCGGGCAGTTTACTTCCGAAGAGCATCAGCGCGATGATCCCAAACAGGAACATCTCGGTATAGCCTAGGCCGGAGAACATCGACGTTTCGCCTTTGAACGGATATCACCCATGTAGTGACGTAGCGTTACTCTTTTGAGTCTTCGTCGATTTTGTCCACGGGGTCCCCCACCGTGTCGCGCATACCGGCTTTGAATTCGTTGGCACTGCGGCCTAGGTTCCGCATCAGGCTAGGTAATCGAGAGCTGCCGAAAATCACCAAAATGATCAGCATAAAAAATAGCAGTTCTTGCCATCCCAGACCAAACATTGCAACCCTCTAAAAACGGCTTAAAGCAATTCACGGAAGCAAATTCGTGGAATCCGCCGCAATGATCACTTGCTCAGGTCGGCGAAAGCGAGTCAGTTCCCTCACCGTGAGAGTACCGCCGAAAACCCACCTCAAGCTTAATTATCTTCGAGTCTTCTATTCTAAAGAGCGTCCCCTGAGTGTCAAACGTACCGGCGGGGAGCAGAGTTTGCCGTAAAAATCGTCAAAACCCGCAGCATCAGGGCCTGGCCCGGGCCGGTTCGGTCTCTCTGGAGTGGTACCCTGGCGTTCAGGCTCACTGGCCGCGCGACGTTTTTCATTCCGACGCGACAGTTACTTCCCCGGCGGCGCTAAACACTCCAGCATCGTCTGCTGGAGCGCTGGGCTGCCCGAGGCAACGAACCTGGGCTGCCAAAGGTCGAACTCGGAACCGTCAACTTGCGAGAACTGGACACCAGCCGATTTGGCAATTAAGTAACCTGCCGCCACGTCCCAAGTCTTGATCGAGGTGGCCCAGTAGGAATCCAAGCAGCCTTCAGCGAGATAGCACAGATTCAGAGCTGCCGAGCCAAGGCGCCTGAGGGACTGACTCCGTTCGAGTACGTTGAGAAATTGGTTAACCTCTGGATCTTGACGACTGACTCCCGGACGAAAACTGCAGCACACCATGGCCTGACCAATCTGTTCACAGCCACTGGCACCGATGGGCTTTCCATTCTTGGTAGCCTGACCATCCCAGTTCGCCGCGTAGAGGACGTCTACCAACGGGTCGTACACCACACCCACGGTCGGACGATCGCCTTCAACCAAGGCGATCGAAACAGAAAAACCAGGCAGTCGATGGACAAAATTGGCTGTGCCGTCGAGTGGGTCGACGACCCAAATCGGTTTGCCACTGGCAGTCGCGGCGGCCTGCTGCTCGGCCGACGATTCTTCGCCTAAGAACGCGTATTGAGGAAAACGCGCCGTGAGCATCCGTTCGATGGCCTGCTGTGAAGCCAAGTCAGCATCGGTTACCAAGTCGGCCGGTGCCTTTTCGCGGACCGCAGCCTTGCCCAGTTGTTCCCGTAAAATCTTGCCGCCCGCTCTGGCAGCTTCGCAGGCCGCGTCCAATGGTGATTGCACTAGTTCGATTTCAAAATGGAGTTCTTGGATTCAAGCCGGATATCGCCCGGTCGCCTCACAACCTGATCCCTCTCACGGCTCTTACTCATAGACCGGATAGTAGCATCCAAATGCCTGCTCGCAGAACACGCCTGGATCGTTGTATCGCTGGTGGCGATCGAGCCCACCAATGCGATCCATTTCGTCATCACTGAGGGCAAAATCGTACAGGCCAATATTCTCCGTCAGTCGCTCCGGTCGGCTCGTTTTGGGGATAACTGCCGTGCCCCGCTGGACAGCCCAGCGCAGCACGATCTGAGCTGGCGTCTTGCCATGCTGTGACGCAATCTCTCGGACGGCGGCCTGCTGCAGTACTGAATCGCCGGCATCAGCCATTCCCAACGGGACATAAGAACCGGCCCCCAGCGGTGAGAATGCCGTGTAGGCGATATGCTCTTGGCGGCAATAACGCAGCAGCTTTTCCTGGACGAGGTAAGGGTGAGACTCTACTTGCAATACGGCTGGTCGGACGGATGCATAGGAGAGTAGGTCGCGTATCAATGAGCATCCGAAGTTGCTGACGCCGATATGCCGAGTGAGTCCGGCTCGATGCAGTTCTTCCATGGCGCCCCAGGTGTCCCTAAGCGGTACGGTGTCTGTCTCCATTTTGGGCTTCTCGGCAGCTGGATCGTAAAACCATCCCGGCGGATACCGCTCTTCGATCGGGACATGCTTGAGGGTGATCGGGAAATGGATCAGATACAGATCAAGGTAGTCCAATCCCAAGTCGGCTAGCGAGCGCTCGGCCGCAGGCCGGACGTGTTGGCTCTGATGATAGGTGTTCCAGAGCTTGCTGGTGATCCAAAGATCCTCTCGTCGGCACAAGCCCTGGTCGATGGCGCGCCGAATTCCTTCTCCCGCCTCCTTTTCGTTTCCATAGTCACAGGCGGCGTCCAGATGGCGGTAACCGGCTTGGATGGCCGCCACGACCATGTCCGCGGTCTGATCGTTCTCGATTTTCCATAGGCCGAGGCCAACACTTGGAATGTGGCCTCCGCCGGCCACCGGTACGCCTGAAAAGTCGGTCATGGGTCTTTAGTCCGTTCGGCTTTGGTTTTCCAGCCAGATCTCGCCCGGTGTTAAGATGGAACCGGGGTCGAGATGAAGTCCGGACGTTGATAAACCAATTGACTTGATTTGGGAACCCTAGGCGACCCGGTGACAGTGATCCGCTGATGGGTTGCTCGCTATCTGCCCAAAACCTATTTGCCCAGAAAAGGAAAGAGTTGTCGGATTTCCTCGGCTTCGGGTTGTCTTCCATATTCGCAAATCTCGAAAGCCTCAGCGAACTGGACTTTCCTGCCTCGCTCCTCGCCATACCAGCGCACCAAAGAATCGCGGTACTTCGTCGCTTCCCCTCCACTTCGACGACTCCAGCGCTCCCGCAACCACTGGCGGCGCAATTCCGGCTGGGAGGCAGGCGGTGCCGCGTCCATCTGTTCCTGACTGCCCAGGGCACCGCCCTCAAACGTCTGCGATTCGAGCGCTAGCAGCGCATCGACCTTTTGTTCAAAGACATCGTCGATAGCAACGGTGATGTCCGCCTGAAACGGGTAGGGCTTTAAGAAGCGATCGCTGGAATAGAGGAAGACCGGATTGGCTTTCAGAGGCGGCGTATCAGGACAGAAGTAGGGAACGGAAACCATGTAAGCAGCGTCTTGGACGAGTATGCCTACGTAGCGGTGATCCGGGTGGTAGTCCCAAGGTCGGTGGGAAATCACGATGTCCGCTTTCCAGTCGCGAATCAGACGCGTAATCGTACGCCGGTTCTCGAGCGTGGGTTCCAATTCGCCATCATGAATGTCGAGAACTTGGGAGGTGACGCCCAGACGCCGGGCAACCTCGGCAGACTCGCTTGTGCGCCGCTTGGCCAGCGGGCCTCCAGCCATGGCCCAGTGACCAATGTCCCCGTTGGTGACCGATACCAACTTGACGTGATGTCCGGCCTTGGCCCACAACGCTGCCGTCCCACCGCACTTGTACTCGGCATCGTCCGGGTGGGCTCCAAAACAGATGATTCGCAACTCGCGATCCTCGGCCGGGCTCTGAGCATGGCCGGTCGCCATCCATGTCATTGCGAAAACGAAAAAGCAACTCAGCGATGGACTTCTTCTAAGACTCATGTTGCCGCCTTTCTATTTCTCTCTTGGTTGGTTGATTTCTCGGCTGTTCTCGACGAACTCGGCACACCAGCGGCGCGAGCTTTTCTGCTTGCCACCCAGTCTACCAGATCGGCGAGACGGATCTTGGGGACGCCGCCCAAAGAAAATGGATCGACTTGTTGGGCTTCGCAAGCGTGGCCCGCTTGCGTCCTGCACCCTCTTTGGCTGTCAACAGGACGGGGCGTTCGGCGGCATGGCGACCGCAGTGATCGGCGACATTTCAGAAGACCGCTCGTCTGAGCCTATCCGGCGCATGCGTCCCCAGTTTAGTTGGGAGTCAGCTTTAGTTGACATACAGCGCGAACGCTTGCTGGCCGAAGATAGCCGTGCCAATCAGCGCGGCAGCGATGCTGGCCACCAGTACCGAAGCACCGGCGATGTCCAAGGCCTTGCCGACTTGTTCGTTATGTTCGCCACAAAGCCCCCTGGCCAAGTTCTCGACGGCGCTGTTCATCAGTTCCAGCGAGAGCACCATCGCGATGCAGAGCCCCAGTACACACCACTGCCACACTTGACATCGCAGCAACCATGCCAGCACCAATACCATCACGGCAGTCGGTATGTGCACGGCAAAGCTGCTTTGTCCGGCCGCGCCGGATCGTAAGCCTCGTAAGGCGTTTCCAAATTTGCCGATCCAATGCTTCACCGGTGAGTATCCTGTTCCCATGATGTCTTCAGACCATGAGAAAAGCCACTTGGAAACTACGCTCCCAAGTGGCTTTTGAGCGGAGGGCACGGGACTCGAACCCGCAACCCCTTACGGGGCACTTCATTTCCAATGAAGCCGCTAGCCATTCGCATACCCTCCAAACCATAGGCAATTGGCTGCTCGCCAATTGCCGAGCGAATGTGTCGCGGACGAAGCCGCCAGAAAAAAACTGCGGCTCGCAAGCGGAGATCATAGCGGTTCGGCCCATTTTCGTACATAGCCGGCAGCTGCGGCTCCACCGCGGCTGAGGGGCTGAGGCCAGGTTCAGACCGTTATCCGGCTCGACGTTTGGGCGGGTCATCCCGCTCGGCCACCGAGGGTAGCGGCAGAATCCGTGCCTGTTCGGTTGCATGGGGACCGATTCTCCACGGCTTGCTGTCTTGGCCGTCCCAGCCGTGGTGCTCTATGGCCTGGACGATCCGAGACGCCAAGTCGACTGCCCGAGCGCCGTCCTCGCCGGTGACGCTCGGCGCGGCTCCGGTCTGAATACTCAGCACAAAATCATTCTGCTCGTCCAGGATTGCGTTACGACCCGGAGCTGGAATCGATTCCGCCTGCAGGTAGTCCTCGAAGATTTTATCCTTGGCCTGCATTCGCTCTCCGTTGCCCAGAGCGTCGAGTGCAACTGCCCTGAGCAGAACGTCTTCTCGCGGCTTGACAATCCGGACCTGGTCGTCGGAGAAGTCCACCTCTGCAAACGACTTCGTCGTGTAGATCTGCATGCGTCGCGTGGGGGCCGTCGCCAGCCGCGACGCACGCAGGGTCGCGATACATCCGCTGGAGAACTCCACCCGCGCTTCGGCCAGATCTTCGTGCGTGCCCAGCAGCGCCATGCCACTGGCATGAATCCGGGTTACCGGCGAACGCTCGAGCGAGAGAATCAAATCCAAGTCATGAATCATCAGATCCATCACCACGCCAATGTCCGTGCTGCGTCCGGAATACGCTCCGGCGCGCACCGCTTCGACGTACTTGGGGCGACCAAGATGGGGTTGAGCGGTCGTCCAGTTGGGATTGAACCTTTCGACGTGGCCGGTCTGTAGAACGCGCGCGTGATGGCGAGCGATCTGCACCAACCGGCTTGCTTGTTCGGGGGTGCTGGCCAGCGGTTTTTCTACCAAAGTATGAATTCCAGCGCGTAGCAACGTGCTGGTCACATCGTAGTGAACCACCGTGGGAGGGGCGACTACAGCCGCATCGACTTTTCCAATCAGTTCGCGATAGTCGCTCACCGTAGGAAGACCGAGCTGCTCCTCCACCAGCCTGCGCGAGTTGGGATCTGGATCGGCTACAGCGACGACTTCGAACTGTTCACTCGAGTGGGCTAACTTGGCGTGAATTCTGCCCAAATGCCCACCACCGACGATGACCAACCGCAACACACTCACGCTGCCTTCCTCCGATCGCGACCCCGACCATGGCGTCCGCCTTGGGAGCCCTCAATGAAATCGAACAGTACTTTCAACTCAGGCAGTAGCGGTTTACCGCCGGAGAGGATCTCACGTGCGTGTTCCATGCCCACGCGTGATCGGTAAAGTAGTCGATAGGATTCCATCAGGGCCTTAATCGATTCATTTGAAAAACTCTTGCGTTTGAGGGCCACGACGTTGACCGTACGCGGTCGCGCCGGAAAGCCTTCGACCAGCATGTAAGGTGGCACGTCGTGCAGAACTCGGCTCAGACCACTGACGAAGCTGTAGCATCCAATCGAGGCAAAGTGATGGACGGCGCAACCGCCTGAGAGTGTGGCGTCGTCGTCGACATGGACGTGGCCGCCTAACATCACGTTGTTGGCCATGATAACTCGGTCTCCTACCACGCAGTCGTGAGCGACGTGGCTGCACGTCATCAGGTAGCAGTGATTACCGACCGAAGTGACTCCATCTTCCTTTTCCGTCGCCCTGTTGACAGTCGAGGATTCGCGAAACACGTTGCCGTCGCCAATGATGACTTGCGTCGGAGAACCTTGATAGCTCAGGTCCTGGGGTTCGGCACCAATCACAACGCCGGGGAAAAAGTGGTTGTTCCGCCCAATGGTTGTATTGCCCGTCAGCGTAACGCCGTTTTCCAGGCGGGTACCGCGTCCGACTTTGACGTTGGGACCAATGACGCAGTGGTGGCCGACGCGCACTTCTTCGTCGAGCTCGGCGCGGGGATCCACGACGGCGGTATGGGCTATAATCGTGGCCATACAAACCAGCTTTCAGGGATTGACGGTGATAAAGTCTTCTTTGGGGAGGGCGAATTCGATCTTGGTTGGCCCGTTGATGGCAGCTATGCGGATCGACGACGGCCTTCCACGCCCTCGAAGTTGTCGTTCTGTTCAGTCAGCATGTCTTGCAGTTTCGTAGCCATCTGACCATTCAACTGATGACCGCTCCGACAGGCTATGACGCGTCCTACCAAATCAAAGCCGGTCAACGCTAGGTCACCTACGACATCGAGTGCCTTATGCCGGGCACATTCGTCAGGAAACCGCAATTCGTTGTTTACCGGACCACGATCATCGAATACCAGCAAGTCGCGTTCGGTTACGTGGCGGGCGATGCCCTTGGCTTGCATGGCTTGCGCGTCCGTCAAGCGGACAAAGGTCCGCGCCGGAGCCAATGACTGAAAGAACGTCTGTTCGTTGACGATCGCGCGGTAAGTCGATTTACCGATCGGAGTATGTTGGCCGTAGTCCAGGCGGTACTCGATTTCCAGCGAGTCGTGCTCTGCCGGCTCAGCCAGAATCCACTGCCGGTCGTCACCAATCCTGATCGGTCGGGAAATTCTCAGCTCGGTCCGCGGCGCCTCGAGCGGCGTCTTGCCCGTTTCCAGCAGGGCGAGCGTAAAAGCGAGACTACTGCCATCCATGGCCGGCATCTCGCCAGCGGTGCTGTGAACTTCGACGTTGTCGATTCCTACCCCATACAGGGCCGCCATCACATGCTCGACCATGTCGACCTGCGCGCGGCCTTGGGTCAGACGGGTTCTCAGCGGCATGCTAGCACGCGCCCCGGCCAGCGCCCGAACACTCGGACGCCCGTCGAGATCGGTGCGTACAAAACGCACGCCCGTGCCGGCGGCCGCCGGCAAGAAGGTGAGTGTATTGGGTTGCCCAGTCCAGTAGCCACGTCCGCTAACAGAACATGGTCCTTTGAGCGTCGTCTGAGATCTTCCCGCCCGCATGACTTCCCTGTCTGAGAGCCCAATGGTTGTATCTTCTCGTCGTTGCGTCTGCTGGACGTCGTTGTCCGGGAGGACGTCCGCGCAAAACTCCGCGGAGTTCCATCCGATTACTGCCGGAAGGCCGATGCGTGTCCCATCGAGTTCATTCAGTCAGCGAGCCGAGCAGATGGGATCTGCTCGGCCTCGGGTTGAAAAGAGGACATCGATTGAGAGCAAGGGGCATGTTAGGCGTCTCGAAGAGAGCCTAACGGTTGGCGCCGCCAGCGGCATTGGCGGTGTTGGCCTTACTTCCAGACCGCCTGTTCAAGGCTTGCAATACCCAATCGGTGAAGTCCACCTGCTGATTGAAGTACAACACATCCTGGCTCATCACGATCTGCACCGTTTCGGGCTTCTGCGGATCCATTTTCTCCCGGTTGACTCGCAAGACGACCTGAACGCCCATCTGTTTGCTGAGGTAGGCAACCCAGTCGGTGATTTCGGTATATACCTTGAACAGTACATTGGCGCGAGCCGTGTCGAACTCCTTGCGTTTCTTGACCAATTCGAGCCGGAAATTCGTGTCCTGTTCGGCAATCGACTTCTCTTCGCGGTCGTACTCCGGCGTGCCTTCGGTGTACTTTTCTCGCAGCTCTTCCATTTGCTTGAGAATCGCATCGCGTTTTCGCGACATGGCCTCGTCGGCCGCCTTCATGGCGGTCTCGATGCTCTCGATTTCTGACTTCATCGTCGGATGATTCTTCAAGATGTAGCCGACATCAATAACGGCGATGGGGATTTGCCCCGGGCTGGCGGTTGTTTGACCTCCAGCAGGTGCCTGGGCCCGAAGGGAGGTGGAAACCAGACTCGTGAGAACAATTGTTGCAATTAAGCTCCAAATACGCACTTTCAGCACTCCTTGCTCTGTTTGTGATGCGTGCGGGGGATTGCCCCGTGGGGATGACTCTACTCCTGCGAGCCTCCACTGCGCCGACAGACTAACGTGTTCGGCGATACCGGCGCGTATTGTGGACGGATTGCCGAGTCAGGTAAATAGCGATTTTCCTTTAGTTTTCTTGGTTTTCTGCCAGTTTCCTGTTTTCTCGGCTGCCTACCGCGTCGCCGGATGGGTCCCGACGGCCATCTAGCGCGCCTTCGTCACTTTCCGATTGGGCCTATTCCCGTGACCCTATTCCGATAACCTGGTAACCTGATATCCCTGTCAGTCATGTTGTGGCTCGCCAGCCTCGACTGCTTTACTGACCCGCTGCGCCTAGCGGCCCCCCGTCGACCGGAGGCAAGCGGGCGCAGCCAGCGCGTGGCCGCTCGTCCGGCCGACCTAGGAACCATCCTGTGATTGGATCAGCCACCGTCCGAATCGCCCTGCGTGCCTTGGCAAAAAACAAGATGCGAGCTGCCCTGACCGTTCTGGGGGTCGTCATCGGTATTGCTGCCGTGACCGCCATGGTTTCAGTGGGAATGTCCGCCAGCGCATTGGTTCAGGGCGAGTTCGAGAATCTGGGGACGAACGTCATCGTCGTCATCCCCGGCAATGAGCAGTCCAGCGGTGGTGTCCGGAGGCAGATCCAGTCATTGACGCCGGGAGATTCCAGGGCGCTGATGGTGGAATGCGCCAGCGTCCTGGCCGCAACGCCCGTTGTCTTCGCCTCGGCGCCGGCTGTCTATGGCAATAGCAATTGGACAGCGCGAGAGACATTCGGCGTCGACGAAAATTTTCCGACCGTTAGAAACTGGCAGACGCGCTTGGGAGATTTTTTTACCGAGCGAGACGTCGCCAGCGCGGCCAAGGTCTGTGTCCTTGGTCACACGGTCGTGAAGAACCTATTTCAGACGGCGAATCCGATCGGTCAAACCATTCGCGTCAAGAACATTCCGTTTGAGGTGATTGGCGTTCTCGAAACCAAGGGTGCCAACATGGTAGGCGAAGATCAGGACAATGTTCTGATCATGCCCTATACCACCGTCAGAAAGCGGCTTCAAGGAAGTAACTTCGATACGATCAACATCATTATGGCTTCGGCGAGAAGTTCAGAACGGATGAAAATGGCTGAGATCGAAATGCGTTCGCTTCTGCTCGATCGCCATAAAATCGCCCTGGGTCAGGCTGCCGACTTCGAAGTAGCCAATACGACCGAGATTGCGAACGTCTTCAGCATTATCACCGGCACGCTGACCATGATGCTGGCTGCCATCGCCGGAATCTCGTTGGTTGTCGGGGGTGTCGGCATCATGAATATCATGCTGGTCTCGGTGACGGAACGCACTCGTGAGATTGGTATTCGCATGGCGGTCGGCGCGCGATCCCGAGACATCCTTTGGCAGTTTTTGGTTGAATCGATCGTCTTGTCCATCATTGGCGGTGCCATCGGCATCGCTCTAGGCGTAGGGGCATCCATTGGACTGACGACGTTGATCAATGCGGTCTCTTCAGGCAGACCTTGGCCGATCGTTGTGAGCGTACCTGCGGCAGTGAGCGCCCTGGTTTTCTCAGCTATGGTCGGCATCGGCTTCGGTTACTATCCAGCCTGGCGCGCTAGTCGGCTCGATCCGATTGACGCCTTGAGGTATGAATAGACCGCGCCGGCGTAAGCCCGTGCAGGACTCGCGCGGCGATCATTGGGCAAGCGGAGGCCGGGGCGCTGGCTGATGCTGCGACGCACAGTGGAACGCGCCCAGTCCCCACACGAGCTCGTGGGCATCGATTGGAATAATTTTTCGGTCCGGGATGAGGCGGCCCAGTAGTTCGATCGCCATCTGATCGGTCGGATCGTGCCGGAAGGTGGGAACGATCACGGCCCCCTCAACAAACAAGAAGTTGCAGTAGCTTTCCGGCACCCGTTTGTTGCCGATGAACCGCGGCGGTGGGGTAGGCAAAGTATGGACGTTTAGCCTGATGCCGTCCCGAGTAGTC
>JANQJJ010000347.1 GCA_028281725.1 Pirellulaceae bacterium
ATCGAGGGTAGCCACGATGACGATCTTATCTACGGCGGCGATGGAGAAGACACGATCGACGGTGGCAGCGGTGACGATCTAATCTACGGCGGCGACGACAACGACGTAATCAATGGCTACCGTGGACGCGATGAAATCTACGGAGAGGGCGGCGATGACATCATCCATGGCGACGGCAGCGATCTCACATCAGCACGTTTCTACAGCTCCGCCTTTCATCCACAGGTCGGATTCTTCGATCTAGATTTGGCGGATGAAATCTACGGTGGTCCGGGGAACGACGAGATCTATGGCGAGTCAGGTCCGGACGTGATCTTTGGAGGTTCGGGCAATGACGAGCTAAGTGGAGGTACCGGTCGCGATCAGGTCTTTGGCATGTCCGGTAGCGACGAGATTGACGGCGGCAAGCACAACGATGCATTGCAAGGAGGCGGAGGCGATGATGTGATCTCTGGAGGTCAGGGTGCTGACATAATCTACGGTGACTTTGGGTTTGATAGTGTTTTCAGCAGAGGTTGGCTCGATTACGCCAAGTTCAACGACACGCAATCCGAGGGCAACGACGTGCTGAACGGAGATGCGGATCACGACGCGATCCATGGTGATGGAGGCAACGATGAATTGAATGGTGGATCTGGACAAGATCAGCTCTATGGCGATGGCGGCAACGATGAACTGCGAGGCGACGGTGGCGCAGACATGATGTGGGGAGGTTCAGGAACCGACGATCTGTATTTCAACTACCTCGATCTATGGGTGGATATCATGCCTGGCAAAGACTGGTACGGTGTCCCCGGTGCGACTTTTGTGAGCCAAGGGGAATCGTGGAGTAATCGCCAGCGATTGATCCGGTAACACGCCACAAGTCAACAGCATTGTGGCGGCGAGAAAACGGAGAGCGACAAAAGCCATCACGCCGTCCAATGCTTGAGGTGCACAGATTGAAATCAAAAGAGCTTTCTTTCGCTGGTCGTGGTGCTCTATTATCGAACCCTATTCGCTTTCGGCAACAAACCGCTCGTGAATAACACAATCGGCGCGCTGCACGAGTACCAAGTTGTTCTCCGCTGAAACTGGCCAGCGCAAGGAGCTTCGAGCGTGCTGACAAGCCAAATTGATGCTGCTTCTGTGAACGTGCAGCCAGCTTACGCCGATGTGACTTCGGATTATCTCAAACTTGAACAGCTTGCATCGGCCGACGTCACGAATGCCAGCCCCGCGGACGCTGAGGTGAGCTCCCCCAGAGCTTTGGCGATTCGCTCGACTTCAGAACGATCCAAAGCCGAGCTATTCAACTTCGTTCAGTGGACGAGAAAAGACGGAATTCAGCCGCATTGCCATCACGGCGGCAACCGCAATCACGACAGCCGCGATGACGAATGTGGAAGCTCCGATCAGCGTAAAGAGCACACCGCCGGAGATCAGGCCGACGATGCTTGCGGCGCCCCCTGCACTAGTGGCCAGCCCCTGAATACTGCCTTGCATCCTCTGCTCACCGGTTCGCGAAAGCATCGCCATGTATGATGGCCACATGATGCCGTTGCCTGCTGCGAATACGATGGCTGAGGCATAGGTCGTGGACGCGTGCGAGAGCACGAGCAGTGAAAAGGATCCGGACATCAGGATACCACCGCTCAATACGAGCTTAGGTGGAGTGACGTACTTGGACAACCAGCCCAAAACCGGTCCCTGAACCAGCACCATCAGACCCGACAAAAGCGTAAAGAACCAACCGACTTGTCCAACGTCCCAATCAAGGTTCACCGCAGCCTGATTCGGAAACGCCGTGTAGAACAAGTTGAACGCCAAAAAGATCAGTAGGTACAGCAGCAACATCAGTGGTACGTGAGGCTGCTTCACAATCTGCTTCCAGGCTCGCGAATCGTCTTCGTTGTCGAAGCAGTCTTTGGTTTCCTGTCCGAGCGTACGACGCAGACTCTCCTCTGTCTTGCCGAACTCAATTGCGCATGGATTCGATTCCGGCAATACGAAGAAGATAACCAGCGTGGCGATCAGCGAGATCATCGCCGCCATCAACACCGGCAGCAGTTCGCCGTACACGGTTGAGCCCAGCATGCCGGCGACTGCCGGACCGACGACGAATCCTGTGCTGGACGACGCTGCCATCCAACCAAAATTACGACCGCGGGTCTTGTCGGTTGAGATATCCGAAACATAAGCGTTCGCGACTGAGACGTTCCCGCCGGTCAACCCGTCCAGGGCACGTGCGATGAAGACGATGCACAACGGCAGCGTTAGCACGAATTGGCTGGTCTCGCTGACTACGAGTTCAGGAAGGAAAAAAGCCGCGGCGAACACCAGCCACGACAGCAGCGTTCCCGCCTGACTGACCAACAAGACTTTTCGACGCCCGATGCGGTCTGACAGCCGCCCCAACACCGGCGCCCCAAACAACTGGAACGTAGGATACGTCGAGGCCATGAAACCGTAAACAAGTGCGTTTCCGCCCCAGTCGCGAACCACGAACACCAGAAACGGTATGACGATGCTCAGCCCCAACGAACCGATGAAATTCACCAGCAGCACCGGCCACAGTGCCATCGGCTGAGCAGTGTGATTTCGAGTCGATTCTGCCGCTTGTCTATTCACTGTCAAATACTCACCGCGAACGTCAGCACTCTGGCCATGGTGGCAGGTTTGCGTATCAACGAGCCACGAAGCGTAGGGTGTACTTGATGGTTGTGGTCTCAGATCCGAGGCCCGCTGAGTAGTGCTTCTTACAGTACTCAAGGTAGTCGAGCATCAGTTCCGACATGGTCACCTGGGCCGGATCGATGCCGAACGTCCGAGAGCGACCTCCGGCAAGCCATTGAGCTACTAGCGCGTCGTAACGCATCCGGCTCGCCTTGAGCCGCGTTCGCCGAGATAGAAGGCCTGCCCGTTGATGATGATTCGGGCTGGTCCGGTGGCGCGCCTGAGATGGCGGGTTCGGACGAATGACGGCCCATGCGATTGCCTCCTCTGGGATTGTTTTGGTAGCCTACCAAAAAACCCGCGCGGAAAGTTTCGCTCGGAACCGTCCGAGAGATGCCTTTGACTTAACGTATTGCTAAAGATACCTCAGCGAGGCCGACGGGACTCGAACCCGCAACCTCTGGATCGACAGTCCAGTGCTCTTCTTGTCCGAATCCAACGAATATCCCGCTTGTGACGGGACGGCGCTGGTTTCTCGACTTTACTCAAGCCAGTGCCGAGGTTTAACAAGCAGCCTTTGTAGTGGGGCGGAAATTCACGCTCGGGGGGGTACGATGGAGCTTCAAGCCGTCACTGCTCAGATGGTGGCAGAGAGGGAGCTTGATGCGCTCACCGAGGGGCAGTATCTGCGTACCCAGAGACGATTCGACCTGTTCCTCGGCCGCCGATCCAAAGTCGAGGACCTGCATCCGACGCTTGTCAACAAGTTCCTGAAGTGGGCCAAGAGCCAGTTTTCGCTGTCGAATACGAGTGTCAGGAACCACCGCAGGTCTATCTGTAGGATCTGGAACTACGCGGCCGAAATCCGAGTCTGCGATGGTTACGATCGTCGCCGCATCTACCAGCCCAAGGAGGAAGATGCGGCCGTTTTCGCCTGGACCATCGACCAGTTCAGGCTGCTGATCCAAGCAGCCGGCGACTTGCCGGGCCAGCTAAGGAGTGGGGTCCCAGCGAGCGTATTTCTGACGGCCTGGCTTTGGGTCGGCTACGACACCGGAATGCGGCCAAGGGATATGCGCAAGCTGACCTGGGACGCGGTGGACTTTCAGGAATGCACGGTCGCATTTATCCAACACAAGACCAAACGCCACCACACTTCGCTGGTTGGCGATAGCTCCGTCAATGCCCTTCGGTTATTGCGATCTTATGGCACGCGGAAAGTCTTCCATTTGGGCAAGAGTGGCGTAAGACGCTGGGAGTTAATCCTATTTTCTGCTGCCGAGCAGATCGGATTCTCGCGCCGGAAACGCCAGGCTCTTGGTACACTGAGAAAGACCCATGCGACGGAGGTGTACCGAGAGCACAATCTGTCGACCGCTGCCGAGTCTCTCGGGCACACCAGCGGGACGAGGACGGCCGCCAAGCACTACATTGACCACCGGTACAAGAATCGTGGCACGCTACCACCATCCCCCCCACCAGTCGATTCCGGAGAAAACGAAATCTGCGGCTGAGCAGGAGAGGGACAGGTGTGCCGGTATCGTCAGCGAAGCCCTGGACGGTCAAGACGACGAGTTTGTACTTGCCATCCTAAGGCGGATCGTCAATCAAATCCGCAATTCTCCCGCGGAATACGACGACGAGCCGGCTAAGCCGCGGTTTGCTTTCTATTGGCGTATTGGGGGGCTGATTTGCCTTTGCGTTGCGATAGTCGTCGGGGCTATCATCCTCCGCAATCAGCGACCGTTGGTGTTAGATGGCGAGCCCATCACCGCAACCCAAGTGGAGTTTTTGCGAGGAATTCGCAAATACAAGCGGCCAACCGAAAACGCAGCTCGGAACCCCGCGGCGATTGCCCAAAGGGCCCAAGAACTTCTACAGCAAGGACGACAAAATGCGATGGATCGCAAACAGTCAGAACGTCAGTTCGTTTCGTCGGAGCCTTAGTCTCACTGCCGCTTTTCTACTCGGCGCGGCACTCGGCATCTGGTCATTTGGACAAGGCTCCGATTCAGTGGCTCCAAGTCCTGTTGGCGTTGGCATGACGCAAGTAGTTTGCCAGGACTGCTTGGCGGAAGCTACCGCCGTTGCATTGGCCGAACAGGCTCTGCTTGATGCCCAATACGAGTTAGCCGAGTGTCAAAATGAAATTCGGCCAGCCCCTACACCGCGCAGTCGAAGCCGAGCAAACATTCCGCAGCTCGCGTCTATCTTGGATTGAATTCTAGCTCCAGGCTAACTGACCCGCTACGACTTAGCTCTAGGCGCGCACATTGAGCTGGCTCTGTAACCAACGCATCGCTGACGGCCGCGTGCATTCACCGCTACTGCGACTTCAGGTTCGCCCTCGATAAGCCCGCGGTGCTAAGATGACCGGTGGGAACATTGAGCTAAGGAACACTAGACCAAGGAAATGGCCTTGGTCCCAATGGTGGCCAGTCGACCTGCGGAACCATCGACGCAGTGATATACAGCGCGCAAGCGATGGTATATAGGCTCATCAAACCGCGAACAAACCAGATCCACTGAATGGACTGCGTAACGTAGCGGGGAACCGATGCCGAGCCGACATTTCGATTGAGACGGGCGAGCATGTAGTCGGCACAGAAGAACACCAACCATGTTAGGCAGGCATTCAACAGTGCCACGATGTGCCAAGGTGGTATTGCCTCAGGGACGACATACGCATTGACCAGATCCACAGCCGGGATTTTGTTCCATATGCCTGAGAGATGCGACCAAGCCGAGAAGAGGTAGATCTTTGCTACAAAGATCAGAATCACAAAAACCGAGTATATTCGCACTAGCCGGTGAACAGCAAGCTCTTTGATGTCAAGCAATTTGTTGGTCGTGTCGTCTGAAAATGAGGTGGCGACAATATAAATGAGCGGACTGTAGATAAGGGCAGTTCCCTTGACTGACCAGCGATAGATAATTGCCGGCAATCCAACGGAAGGGTAGTATACCAAGGCCATTAAGACGACGACAAATCGATCCCACGCGCCGTAGGATTGATACCAATCATCCAAAAACATATCCCTATCAATAACCCAACATCCGTGACTACAATCTCCTATGCGTGAAAGCATAGAACTGTCTAATGATCCCGGTATCGCCTCTAGCACGGTAGTAGAGTCGACTCGAGCCACGCTACGGAACCAGTTGCTTGGGATCGCACGTAGTGCCTGCAACGGAGCTCGCACTGTGCAATACATTGTTGCGATGATTCGAACGATCAGACAGCTAACCGCTATCATAGGCAGCAAAAAAAACACTATCAGAGCTATCATACTTAAATCTTGACTCCATCGAAGCGATAGCTTGTCGCAGACCGCTACGC
>JANQJJ010000351.1 GCA_028281725.1 Pirellulaceae bacterium
CACTACAAAGCGGACTCGGGAAGCAGCGGCTGGGTGCTGGAATCCATCCTGAACCCCGATGCGCAACATGTCTTCTTCGACCTCGATACATCCAGAACCGCGCGCTTGCCGGAAAAATGGCGATCGATGCTTCCCGGTAAACTTCCCACCGAAGAGATCAGTCGCTGGGCAACTCAGCAAGGGTTTGATCTAGTCGGAACGCAAGTACCGATTGGAGATGATGGCCAGACGTGTTATGCAATCCAGCCGCTGGGCATGCAGGTTTGGGAATTGGACGAGAGCCGGTGGTGGCAAGTGCGCCCGCGCGATATCACGCTCGAAGAGTTGATCGACGAAGGAAGACCAGTGGAGGGGTTTCTTTTTCACCAGCAAGCCAACTTTACCGACCATCTGGCAGCTGCCCCATTCCTGGTCGTGACAGCTGAAGGAACGCCGGGTCTGATTTTTGTTGGTGTTGAAGTCAATGATGACAGCCTCAAGGCGGGTGTTGTCGTCGGTGGAGATCACGAACTACAACCCATCGCGTTTAGCAAAGGTCGTCGCTTTGGTTACGCGATGCTGGAAACGCTACAGATGGAAAAAGATGGCAGGAGTACTGGAGCTGAAGCCAATAAACCTTTAAAGTTTCCGAATTCTCGGTGACTCTACTTGCTCTGTCTGCCGGGCGGATCGACGGGGCGGCTCACTGGCTGGAAAAATAAAGGCGTTACCCATGGCTGAGCAATCCTCTACGGAGGCGGAAGCGGAGGCGATTTCCACGAACTTGCGACCTTTACGCGTATGGCCGCCGGTTCTGCTACTCGGTGTCATGCTTGCTACCAGGTACGTCCCCTCTTGGATCGACAACGGGCCTGCGGCGATTTGGATGTTGGCTGCATTCGGCCCCTTGTTGGCCGGCTTCATGATTTTGGTATGGTGGCTAACCTTCAGCCGCGCCAGTTGGCTAGAAAGCTTGTTGGGTGTATTCGGTGTCGTTCTAGCAACCATCTTAATCCTGGTAGCGGTCCATCCAACGATGCGCGGTCCCGCCACCATGGTAATGACGATCCCCATGGGGTTCGCCGGCTTCGCAATCGCTTTGATTCTGTTGTCCCGGATGCTCTCGGTCCAGCGAACGATCATCGCGCTGCTGGAGGCAGTGCTCGGCATGAGTTACTCGTTGCTTCTAAAGTCGGATGGGATGTGGGGCAACTTCGCGATTGGCCTCACTTGGCGATGGCAACCGACGCCCGAAGAACGATTTCTGGCCAGCAAGAGAGAGATCGGCGTGACCACCATCGAGAGCTACGGTGCAGAACAGCTCGACGCCAGTTTGGCTCATCCCGAGTGGCCCGGCTTCCGAGGCGGCGAAAGAAATAGTGTGCAACATGGTTCACAGCTCCAGACGGATTGGACCGCAAATCCGCCTCAGGAGCTTTGGCGGGTTCCGGTAGGCCCAGCTTGGTCATCGTTCGCTGTTGCCGGCAAATTGTTGTTTACACAAGAGCAGCGAGATGACAACGAAGCGGTCGTCTGCTACGACGCGGATACCGGTTCGGAAGTTTGGAGCCAGGAGATCGAGGCGCGATTCTTTGATCCCCTCGGTGGTCTCGGCCCGCGTTCGACGCCTACCATCGCCGATGGCAGTCTGTTTGCGATGGGTGCTACGGGCTGGCTTATGCGACTCGATGCTCGAACCGGCGAGGTCACTTGGAAGGTCGATCTCAAGGAAGTCGCCGAGCGCGAGGCACCGGTTTGGGGCTTTTCCTCTTCGCCGCTGGTCGCCGAAGACGTAGTGGTGGTTCACGCTGGTGGTGAGGACGACCGAGGCACCCTGGCGTTCGACATGCATACCGGCAAACCACGTTGGCAGGCGCCCTCGGGCAGCGATTCGTACGGTTCTCCTCAGTTGGCCAACATCGGCGGTCGATCAGCCGTCGTGATGCTGACCAATATGGGCTTGGAACTGCGAGGGCCAGACGACGGCGCGCCGCTGCTCGACTACCCGTGGAAGCATCCGGGGTATCGAGCGCTCCAACCCCAAGTCGTTGGTGGAGACCGCGTTTTGCTACCCACCGGGATGGGGACCGGGACGCGGCTGGTCCAGCTTGCCGACAGCGACGAGGGATTGCTGGCCGAAGAAGTCTGGACATCTCGCAACATGAAGCCCGACTTTAATGACTTCGTCGTCCACCAAGGTTACCTGTATGGTTTTGACGACTCCATTTTTGCCTGCGTCAGCCTCGAAGATGGAAGTCGTGCATGGAAAGGGGGACGCTATGGCAAGGGACAAGTTTTGCTGCTGGCGGATTGCGATTTACTGCTGGTCGTCAGTGAGACGGGCGACGTGGTGTTACTGCAAGCGACCGCCGAAAAGCATCAGGAACTCGCCAGATTTCAAGCGCTCGAGGGCAAGACCTGGAACCATCCGGTAGTGATTGGAGATCGTCTCTACGTCCGCAACGCAGCGGAGGCGGCTTGCTTCCGGCTGCCGGTACTCGAGACGGAAGCTGGCCTGTAAGACGACTTGGGGCACACGCAGCCTTTCGAACAACTGGCATGCCCGGCTTCAGTCCCCGCCAGAGGCGTCGTCCTGGGCCACAGCATCCTTCGCAGGGGTGACCGGAGCGCGACTGGCTGGTGGCAGCGACCGGACGAGGGCTAGCGTTGCCCAAGCCGTGGCGCTGGAAGAAATGAACTGGTCGGCGCGATGCGGGAAACCCGTTTCGTAGTAAGGCTGAAACGGGCTGCTACGACTCGCCACGTGCCATGTCCCGTCGTCGAGTTGCGTATCGAGCAGAAATTGAATGCCCCGCCGCCACGGAGCGTCGCTTGACGCCATTCCGCCGGCGTGATGCAATGCATACAGAGCGGTACCCGTGGCGTAGGCGTCGCTGTCCATATCGGGCAATTGGGACCAGCCGCCATCGGCGCGCTGCAGCTCTCGCAACTGCGCTTCGGCCTCCTGGATCGTACCCGAGTCCGCATCCACGTACGCCAGCGACAACAGCCGGAAGACGTATTCTTCCGTGTCGGCAGGTTCGTTAACTAACAGCCAGCGCCGGGCCGCATCGAAGGCCTCGTCCACTTCGGAAGTTTGCTCATCGGTCGCAAAGTTGCCTAGAGCGCGAAGGGCGAGATACGTGGTCGTGAAACTGCTCGCTTCTGAAGGAGGACGATTGCTGGAGTGCTTCCAATGGCCGGCGGGCCGCTGCTGCCCGATCAACCAGTTCACCACGGCACCAGTCACCTCATCCGGCTCCCACTGCCCCTCCTCCAAGGTCCAGAGAGCGTAGCCAGCCGTATCGACGCCACCGCCTTGCCCTTTCCCCGAGTCGTAGCGTTTGCGTCCGCGCCGGAGATGCTCATAGGTATGCAGCACCTGCCGCCCGAGATTGGCTTCGTCTACCCGGACTCCTCGACTGAGACTTTCCGCAAAAGCCAAAACGGGCATGGCTTGACTATGGCAGGTAAAACATTGGCGTTGGTCGGCCGAACCGGCCGAACCGATCTCGAGCAATTCGATCGAGCGCTCGATCGCCTGCCGGATCACTTTTTCTTCCGCCTCCTGCGCCAGCACGGCTGGCTGGCCGCACCAAAGCACAACCACCGAGAGCACTCCTAGTACGAGCCAACGGTACAGATTCCTCATCAGGTCCTCCGCGCAACCAGGATCGTCGAGAGCACAAACAGCGCCGAGCGCAAAAAGCGGCATCTCTTACGCAAGGCAGCGACCATCACTCCATCGCGAGACAAAGCCGGAGCCGCCAGGCTGAATGATACCATGTTGTGGAGGCCATGCTCTGCCTCACATCGACATTCTAAAGCGCTCCGCCGTCTCGGATGTCTCCTGGCGCCGGCCGAGTCTTTCGATCATCCGGGGCCCGGCAACTCATCGCCACACCGTCTCGCCTGGTAGATTTCAGCTCAACGTGCCAATTAAAGGCCGGATCCCCAATCTTCACCAGTCCACCGCGTTCGTAGCCCAACGTCGTCAGCCGCGCGGCAATAGTTTAGACTTGGGCTCCGCATCCGTCTCTCATTACTGCCAAAGGGCGAGCCATTGTCCCATTCCATTAGCAACCCTACTGAATCGCCAGTTATCCTGATTACCGGCGGTAGCCGAGGGATTGGTGCGGCCACAGCAATTCTCGCTGCCGAGCGGGGTTATGACGTCTGCCTTTCGTTTCGGCAAGCGGAGATGGCCGCGCAAGAAGTTGTCTCTCGTATTCGCGGATTGGGACGCAAGGCTCTGGCTATCCAGGCGGACGTGGGTAGTAGCCCCGATGTAGACCGGCTATGGGAGCAAGCTCTGGGCGAATTCGGTCGGATCTCGGCGCTGGTCAACAACGCGGCCGTACTGGAAACCCAGATGAGGCTGGACCAAGTCGACTTTGCTCGCCTGTCGCGTCTGTTCTCTGTGAATGTTTTTGGCAGCATGATGTGCGCAGCCCACGCGGTACGGCATATGTCAACGAAGTACGGAGGCGTGGGAGGTTCGATCGTCAACTTGTCGTCGTCAGCCTCGCGACTCGGCTCGCCGAATGAATATATAGATTATGCTTCCACCAAAGGCGCCATCGATACCATGACGATTGGCTTGGCCAAGGAGGTATCCGGAGAGGCGATTCGGGTGAACGCGGTCAGACCGGGTCCGATCCATACCGAAATTCACAGCTTGGGAGGCGAACCCGATCGAATCGATCGTGTGAAGCAGTCGGTGCCGATGAAACGTGGTGGCACGGCGTCGGAGGTGGCTGCAGCCATCTTATGGCTGTTATCCGACGAGGCGAGTTATACGACTGCGACCATTCTCGATGTCACCGGCGGCCTCTAACGCGTATTCGATTTTCTGGTCGCCTCCACCACCATCGCTCGTTCCGCGGCACACGGGCTACCCGGCGCATACGGGCTATCCGGCGCACACGGGCCGCGCTGAGATCTTGGGGCTGCGCTGTGAGCTTCGGGCCGAAGGTCCCAGGCATGCTCTTCGGGCCGGAGGCCCAGGCGTCTCCTAGGGTGCTCGGCTAGCTGGTTCCGTGTCGGCCACGATGGCATCGGCTTCTATTTCAACCAGGTGCTGCGGATCGATTAGCCGACTGACTTGGACCATCGTCGCGGCAGGTCGGATGGAGCCAAAAAACTCGCCGTGGGCCTTACCGATCTCTTCCCAACGATCGATATCCGTGACAAACATTCGAGTGCGAACCACATCGGTCAGACTGGCTCCCGCTTGTTCGAGAGCGTCTTGAATCTTTGCCAGAATGTACTTGGTTTGTTGGTAGGCGTCGTCGATGGCCACAGCCAAACCATCGCTGGATGTCGCGGTCGTACCGGAAACAAAAATCTGGTTGCCAACTCGCACGGCGCGGGAATAGCCGACTACCAACTCCCAGGGAGCTCCCGAGGATACTAACTCACGTTTCATCGTCAAACTCACTCCTCAATACGCATTCACGGCACCTCCGGAGATGCGCCAGTTGTTGCCCACAGGCTGCTAAGACAAAGCCGGTTGGTACTTTTTCTCATGGTCCAATAGCCACTGCTTCCGCCATAGTCCGCCTCCATACCCGGTCAATTTTCCATTCGAGCCGATGACTCGATGGCAGGGCACAACAATCGCCAGAGAGTTCTTGCCATTGGCCCGGCCGACGGCTCTTACAGCGGCTGGCCGTCCCAAGCTCTCGGCGATGCAGCCGTAAGATCGGCACTGGCCCACTCCGATCTTCCTCAGCGCGTGCCAGACCTGCCGTTCGAAGTCCGTGCCGTGCAAGATGATGGGCACACGAAAACTCAATCGGCGTCCGGAAAAGTAGTCCGCCAGTTCCGTATCGATCTGCTTCAGATGAACGTTCTCACCTGGAATGACGGCACAGTTCATCTTCTTGCGGAGGATGGCAATCTCGTTTTCCAGTGCCCGTCGATCGACAAATTCGAGCAGGTGGATACCCTCATCATCCGCCAGTGAGAGCATAGCACCCAGCGGCGTATCGATCCATTTTGCGAGCAAGCAGTTGACCGCAGACGACTTGCTGGGCGGTTCACCGAATACCTTGCGAAACGATTGCCAGAAGCCACTCGCCGAGTCATAGCCGGTATTCTGCTGCGAATCGACGACCGATTTACCCGACCGAACTTCATGTAGTGCCAATCCCATACGGCGTGCCCTTTGATAAGCGTGAAATGTCATTCCGAAATGTTTTTGAAACTGTCTACGAACGGTCGATGGATCTAGGCCCCGCGTTCTCAGATCCTGTTCCCGCAGTTTTTCGGCCGGAGCCTGTTCAATTGCTTCGATTAGGTCCAGCAAGATTTGGGGAGGAGCAGGGTGAGCCAGCATCGGCCGGCATCTCAGGCAGGCCCGATATCCAGCCAGCAAGGCGGTCTGCGGGTTGGCGAAGTACTCCACGTTGCTGGCCTTCGGCTTGCGTGCCGGACAGGTAGGACGGCAAAAGATCTTCGTCGTTTTCACGGCAACCACGAATACACCTTCGAAACCCGGGTCTCGCTCGAGGAGCGCCCGGTACATCACTGGTTCAGGTGGTAACGTTCTCATGGAGAAAAAGGATACGCGATCGATGATTTGCGTGCATTCGAATTTCGCGCATCAAATTCGCTTTTTGCCGCGTCACCGAACTTCTCGCCGCGTGCGTAGCGCCTATCATAGGCGCTTTGTGGTTGCCCAGCGCGGCGATCACGATCTTTACGCCGAGATACATCGGCTCGCCAATTTTCCTAGGAAAGGCCTACGTTCGTGGATCCGCTTCTCAAAGACGCCTATTCGGCAACCAGATTTCGTGAATCGGCCCATCGGGTGGTGGATATTCTGGCGGATCATCTTGAGGCGAGTCTGGCAGGCAAGAAACCACAGGCATTACCTTGGATCGAGCCGGAAGCATCCCTCGCGTACTGGCAATCCGTGGGTGAGGAAGGCATCGAGCTAGAAGATTTTTGCCGGGAGGTCATCGACCGCAGTGTTCAGATCAGCGATCCCAAGTTCATGGGACATCAGATCTGTACTCCGGCGCCGACGGCCGTCATCGCCGGCCTGATTACCGATTGCCTCAACAACGGGTCGGGCGTTTATGAAATGGGGATGGCCGGCACTGCGATGGAACGGTTTGTGATTCAAACGGTGGCCCGCCAGTTGGGTCTGAGTGAGCAGGCCTCCGGCTTCATGACTTCGGGCGGAACGCTCGCTAACTTAACAGCCATGCTGGCGGCTCGAGCGGTGAAGAGTTCGCGCGAGGATTGGTCGCAGGGTACCCGCGGCCAACTGGCCATTATGGTATCGGATCAATCTCATTACTGTATTGATCGAGCGGTCCGCATCATGGGCTGGGGGGAGACGGGCATCATTCAGGTACCGAGCGACGACCGCTTTCGGATGTGCACGGCGGCGCTGCCGGAGTTACGAGAGCAGGCAACCCGGGCAGGGCGGCAGGTGATTGCCGTGGTGGGTAGCGCCGGTTCGACTTCGACCGGCTCATTCGATGATCTACGGGAGATTGGTAAGTTTTGTCGAGAGGAGGGCCTTTGGTTTCACGTCGACGGTGCTCATGGAGCTGCCGTCGCATTTTCAGATAGGACCAGGCCGCTGCTCAGTGGCATTGAGCATGCCGACAGCGTCGTAATCGACTTCCATAAGATGCTGATGACGCCAGTCCTTAGTAGCGGGCTGTTGTTCCGTAACGGAGAAGACAGTTTTCGCACCTTTGCCGTGGAGGCCGAGTATCTGTTTGCCGGTGGTGCAGAACGCGACTGGTTCAATTTGGCCAGACGCACCTTCGAATGCACCAAGACGATGATGGCCGCCAAGGTTTTCAGCATCCTGGCAGTCCACGGCACTCAGCTACTCAGGGCCAACGTGGATCGCTTGCATGAGCTATGTCGACGGTTCGCCGTCCTGATAAGGCAGCGCAAACACTTTGAAATCGCTACCGAACCTGAGACGAATATCCTCTGCTTTCGCCATACCGGCCAGGCCGGCGTGCCAACGGACCTGAATGCACTGAACAATCATATTCGCCAGCGTTTGACCCAGGCGGGAAGACACTACCTGGTGAAGACGACCTTGCGAGGAAAGATCTGGCTGCGCACGACCATCTCCAACCCATTTACTAGCGAAACGGAGATGGTAGATCTGCTCGATGCCATCGAGCTTGTGGCTGCGGAGTCCGGCGCCGCCATGATGTCGTAAGGCGTGTCTCCACTGGCGCTTCGGGCCCGGTTAGACAGAGTCGGCATCTACCGCCTTCTCACACTCGGGCTCCGACGTAGGCATCCCCCCACGCACTTTCAGGTACCGATCAAGTTGGACTCACCTGACGACGCCGCCAGCTCCGGACATGGCAGTTGCTGGGCCGCCTAATTCATTCACCGTGAACTCGGCCCAAACGGGTAGGTGGTCGGAGATGCGTTCGGCATCGTCCAGCGGGATATTGAACATCTTCTCCAGGTCGATCGTTCCGGCTCGCCCGGTGAATTCTCGCGTGGCAATTCGATCGGCAATGATGTTATCCAGCGTCTTGTTTTTGCGAGTGTTCGTCGGAATGCCGTTGATGAGCGGTACAAAAGCCGGAATGGTCCCCAGCCGCTGGAATTTGTTGGGCGGTGCGTTCAGGTCTCCCAGCAGCATCACATCATCTTCAGGGTATTCGTACTGGCGAACGTTCACGTAGACATCCGCCAGCACGTCCAGTTCCGTCTTAATCTCGTCCGGGTCGGTATGCATGTTAATCAGGCTGAACTGGAACGGTTGTCCCGGCCCGATGACTTGGAAACGTCCAACGAAAGGCTCGCGATGGAGTGCATCTCTATCGTCCTGGACAACATAGCTGAATTGAGGACCGCCGCGAATGCGTGAGGTGTCAAAAACGAAAGCGTATTGTTCCAAGTAGGTTGTGCGTCCAATTCTAGGGCTGATCGCATAAGAATAGCGGCCTCCGCGCTGGTTGACCTGTTCTACCAGGATCGGCAGCGTCCGCTGGTCTTTGCTGGTGATTTCCTGTAGCGCGATGACGTCAAATCGGCGGATGACCTCCACGAATTTGTCCATGACCCAGGGATCTTTCAGCTTGCTGGGGCCCAGACGCTGTATGTTGAAGCTGCCGATGAGAATCGTGTTTGCGGTCCGATCGGGTATTGCTGCGGAGTACTGGGCATTGGAACTGGCCGTAACCGCCGAGGTATCATTGGCCGAAGGCTGAATCGAGCTGGGATCACAGCCGAGGTAGCCGCCTAGGCCAATCAGCACCAGCACCATGACTGGATAAAAGGGCAGGGATCGCATCCCATCGCCTCCTTGCTTTGGGAATCTATGAAAATGCTTTACTGAGTACTCTGGTGCTGCCGGAGCGAGCCTCCAAGGAATTTTGGGCGGCGGTCAGGCGGGTGCTAGGCAGTTCCGCAGACGCAGGGCCCCTACGTCGCTTGCTGCCTGCGAAGTGCTTCGGAGGCAAGTCGACTGAGCCGCGGATCGTCACTCGCTGCCGCCGCTCTCAACATGTCCTTCGTGTCGTCATGGAGCCCGTCGATCTTTCCAAGCGCCGCCGCGGCCTCTTGGCGGACATACAGGTCCGGGTGGTTTGCCAGGCTATGGGCCAGAGCGCTTTGGTACTCGGCAGCCGCTTTGCCCAGCCTGACCATCAGCTTGCTTGACCACAAGGCAACAGGTGCCTGAGGGTGACGGCACAGCGCGGCCAGCTGAGGCGCCAGCTCGACGGGCAGCGACTCAATGACCTGCAGGGCATCGCAAGCCCATGCTCGCAGCTCCTCGTCATCGCTCTCCAGCGTCGCCAACAGCGGGAGGACTTGCTCGCTCGCCTGCTTGGGCGAAGAAGCAAGCTTTCGCAGCTGCTCCACTGAAAAATTGCTACCAGTCTCGACAGACATGCTCGACTCACATCACGTAGGGTTTTCCTAAATCGCCAGTGTCTGAGTACTGAAAATGTGTCGCCCAGTACAACCGCAATTTTGGACAAGCTCCGATTGGATTCCCAAGCGGTCTGAACTGCTAGCATTCGATTGAGGTAGCCCCGCTGTAGCGTTATGCGATAGACTTCGCGTCCTGGAGGCCTGGTCTCATTCCGCCCTCACTCTGCCCGTCCGCTTTTTCCGCACTCCGCACTTTTCTGAGACACCTGTTTGAGAATGAAGACGTGAGTTCAGCAATTCTGCGATCGCTGGCGTTAGGCTCCACATGGTGCCTAGCGGTGCTCCCCTGCCTGGCGCAGCGCCCTGGTCCAGTCGGTTTCGCCGGCGGCAATTCGAATTTGTCATCCCGAAATCCGCCGGCACGTCAGCTCGGCGCGATCAACGATCCTTTCGTGGCTGCCATTTCCGCTGATGCAAGCCTGAATGACTTGGCGGTCGTCTCGGAAGACCGCGTCTATGCTGCTGGAGATCGCGGAGCGATTCTGGCAACGAACAATAGCGGCCAGACTTGGACTCAACTTCAGACCGGTACCACGGCCAACCTGCATGGCATTGTATTCCTCAACGATCGGCAGGGATTAGCGGTAGGCGGCTGGATTGGAAGCTACACCAGCTCGAGCCACGGAGTCATTCTGCGTACTGGCAACGGCGGGCAGACGTGGGAGCAAGTCCCCTGCGATCAGCTGCCCCGTCTAACAGGTGTTCGCGCCGCGGGCGGCCGCCTGATTGCCTGGGGCGACTACAGCCCCAGTTGGAAGACGAGCCTTTTTGAAAGTGCCGATGGCGGAGTCACCTGGCGAGGAATTCCTGCTCCGATCGGTCATGCTGCCGCAGTCGGTTCATCGCTCAGCGGCGTCATCTGTGCCGTAGATCGCCTGGGCCGGTCCTACTTTTCTGTGCAGGACCGGGACCTACCGGAGGCATTGGCCAGGCCGGATGCGGCGTTGCATTGCATCCACCACACCGGCCAAAGATGGATTGCTTGCGGAGAATCGGGAGAATTGATTTCCAGCCTTGAGGGTCGAGAGTGGATCAACATTTCACTGCCGCTGAGCGCGTCAGCCAGACGATTCTGCGTATGGAGAACGATCGAACAGGTCGGCGATGAGATTTGGGTAGGCGGCGCGCCGGGATCAATATTCTTGCACAGCGCCGATCGTGGCGTTTCTTGGCAGGTGCGTTCGACCGACCAGACGCTACCGATTCGTGCGATTCGGTTTCTGGATCACGATCGCGGCTGGGCCGTCGGCCCGCTGAACCTGGTGCTGGCGACCCGTGACGGCGGCCGTTCATGGTATCCGCAACAACAAGCGTGCTCGCGAGTTGGATTGCTCTCGGTAGTCCGTCACCAAGATCAGGTTCCCTGGTGCCCCATGGTGGCCACTGTATGGGGAGAACAAATCGCCACGGCTTCGCTTGTTCTCAATCCCGAAGAACCTGCTCGGCAAGCCGGCTTCTTGCCGAGCCAAGCTACCGTTCGTGAGGCGATCGCGCCGCAGTTAGGTCTCGCTGAGCATCGCGCATGGTCTTCCGACATTTCCGATCGGTCGGCAACCACCGCAGCCCAGCGACTGGCAATCGAATTGATGATTTGGCGTCCCGACGTCGTCCTGACAAGTGAACTGCAGGAAGCCGCGCAGCCCGACCAGCAGACCGATTTCGCTTTGTCCGCGGCAGTGCTATCGGCACTAAAACTGTCCGAGCAAACCGCCCAAGATAACGCTCTGGCCCAGGAACTCGATTTACCGGCATGGGCGGTGAGCAAGTTGGTCGTCGTCACCGAGCCGGGCAGCGGCCTGTTCAGCGAACAGAATCGAAGAATTCTGAACTCGCCCGGCCTGTCCGTCTGGGATCTGCTACTGCCTTTACCGCCGGAGGATCGGGACCGCTCGGCCTCCGTCTCCATGCGGACCGTGTGGGCACGCAGTCAAGCCAAGTCCACGTCCACGTCGTTGCTCGGCGGGCTTGCCCCTACAGACGCGACCAGTCGCAAGGTGGCCACCGACAACTTGGGAAATTATCAACTCGTGATGGGACGAGTTCATCGCGACCGGTCCGTGCAGCAACTGCTCGATACTCCCGATGGATCGCGAACCGACGAGCAGTGGACACGTGATCTCGATTTTGTGTTCGGTACGTTGCCGGAACGAGAAATCGCACCGGCCGGCTACAAATTAGTGCAGGGGCTGAGCGCGCCGCGTCACTGGCGGCGCAAACAAATCGTTTTGCAGCGTCTCCATGGATTGCTTCCCCGCAAGGATGTTGCCGAATGGGCGAGGTTGCTGCTGCTGAAACTGACTGCCAGCGACGAGATGGCGGCTTGGCTCCGGAGCCACACCGATCTCGTGGAAAACGAATCGGATGCCGTCCGGATGGCAAGCGGAATCGCGCGGGGTGAGGGCAGCTCCCGTAGTCGCGCAGGAAGGCCTCCGGTCGTGTCTGCCCAAACGTCTGCAACCAGTGCCGTTTGGAACGCCACCCCCTTTGGCGATGGCGCACCGACGGGCCGTTCGTCGGTTGGCAACGACCCGGCGGTGGTTTCGGCCGCAGCCACCACCGAGGTCCCCGTGCACCTGCCGGCGCGACGGGCGCTAGAGCGGGAAGAACTGCCGAGGGAACCGTGGTTCGAACAGCTCAGTCGCTACCATCGCGTTTCACCCAAGTTGCGGTCCAGGCCAGACATCGAGCTACTATCTTTTCGTCTGGGCCAATTGCCGGCTCAGGCTCAAGACCCGGTGGTCGAAGCGGTCGGGCGTCTCGAGGCATCCAGCGCACGCCAGTTACTGGGTTGGCCCCAGGTAGTCCAGCAGGAACTACGATTCCAAACCAACCAGGTCGACCAACTGAAGTGGGTTGCGTTGGCAGCCCGCGCCGAGCGGGCCCCTGTGCTTGACGGGGAGTTGCGCGAGCCCATGTGGAACCGCGTTCCCGCGATGCGGCTCAGTGCGATTGACCAAAACGCCGGGCCCCCAACGACGCTGCGTTGGGCCTACGACGAACACTATCTGTACATCGGCGCCGAATGCATGCGTCACGAAGCTACCGAGCCAAGCGTGCTCAAACGCGTTCGGACCTACGACAGCGACCTAAGCGGGCTCGACCATGTTCGCGTCTCGCTCGATACGGATCGCGACTACAACACGGCAATCGAGATGGCGGTTGCCGAGGACGGCGGCACCTTCGATCGTTGTTGCGGTTTGGCTGCGTACAATCCCAAGTGGCATGTTTATGTCCAACCTGAACGCTCTCGCTGGACGGCGGAAATCGCCATTGAGTTAACCAGCTTGACTACCAACACCGATCTGGTCGGACGAGCCTGGGCGACGTCAGCTCTCCGCACCGGCCCCAATGGACCGCCCCAAAGTTGGTCGCAGATCAAAACCCATCAGCCACAACTGCACGGGAGCGGGCTACTGCTGTTCATGCACAGGACTCCGTAGTCAGTAGTCGGCCTCCCATTCAAAGCTTCACAACCTCTTTACCGGCCTCTCGGCGCGGCGGCAGTCAGGCGCGTGCGATCGGAAACGCGATGACTTCGTCTAGAGATTTTGCCCCTACCGCGATCATTACGAGTCGATCCAGCCCCAGCGCACAACCGCTGCATGCCGGCATGCCGGCCCGCATGGCCTCTAGCAACCGGCTTTCACCTGGCAGCGCCGCCTTGCCATCGGCCGTCCTCTCGGCGTTGACCGATCGATTGCGCAGGTCGAGTTCATCTGGATCGACCAGTTCATGGTAGCCGTTGGCCAATTCAATCCCCTGGATAAACAACTCGAAGCGCTCCGCCGTCTTTCCATCCGGGGAAATGCGGGCCAGGGCTGACTGACTAGCCGGGTAATGAGTCACGATGATCGGCCTTTCGTGGCCAAGCTGCGGCTGAACACACTCTGAGAAGATCAGATGCAACCAATCATCTTTGTCCCCGCTCCAATCGTCAGGCACCGACAATTTCAGACGACGGGCGGCATCGGCAAAATCGTCGATTGGTGCCGCTAGCGGATCGCAGCCGGTATGGCTCAAGAAGACCGATTGGTAGGTGGCAATCTCGGCCGGCGGTGTCTTTATCACTACCTGCACTAGGTCACTCAGCAACTGAATTCCACGTTGCAGGTCGTCTCCAACCTGATACCACTCGACCATGGTAAACTCTGGGTTGTGAAACGCGCCGACTTCCCCGCTGCGAAACGCGGGCCCAATCTGGTAGATTGCCTCCAAGCCGGCGGCCAGCAAACGCTTCATGCCAAATTCGGGTGAAGTCTGAAGGTAAAGCGTCGCATCGTCTGCCTCGGCCAGCCCCAAGTTCCGACGAGGCAGTTGAATCGGATCGATGTGGCGATCCACCACGGTATCCTGACTAATGACGGGCGTATGAACCTCCATTATGTGGTGTTGGTGAAAGAACGTTCGAAGTGCCCACACGAGCTCGGCACGCCGTTTTAAAATGGCGGGGCTGGAAGTCGGCTGCCAGGACGATGCGTTCATGTTCGATATGCGGCGAAGTCGTTGGTATGGCCCATGCATTGCTGAGTAAAATAGAACAACTACTGGGCGATGACGCCAGGGCGGCCGGGCAGCTCCGGCAAAAGCGCTAAGGAAGATTGCAGTCATGATGAAGCTCACTACACTCTCCGCATTTTGCCGCCGGATGGGAATTGGCTTGCGGGCCGGCGTCGACATCCTGAGGTTGCTGGAAGCAGAGACCAAAAACGGCGGGCCCCGCCACCGAGAGACGATGGTGCGGCTAGGCGAGAGTATTCGTTCCGGCAGCAGTTTGGCCAAAGCCATGTTGGACGAGAAGACATACTTTCCGCCGCTATTGATTCAGTTGGTCTACGCCAGTGAGCTTGGCGGGCGCATGGACCGAATGTTTGCCTACATGGCGGACCACTACGACCAGCTCAAGCAGACCCGGGCTTACTTCTTTGGTCGCATAACTTGGCCACTGGTTCAGTTGGCGCTGGCGATTGGTATCATCGGCGCGGTGATCCTGCTGCAGGGACTGTTGTCGCGCAACTCAACCTACGACGCGTCCGGTCTGGGCCTGAAAGGTCTCCAAGGCTTCTCCATCTACTGTGGTGTGGTGTTCATCGTGCTGGGGTCGATCTGTCTGGTCACCTACGGGGTATGGAAAAACTGGTTCAACTGCCACCGAATGCTGATGCCCATCGTGCAGCGCATTCCGACACTCGGCACGGCCCTGACGACGTTGGGCTTGTCCAGGCTGAGTATGACCCTTTCTATGTTGCTCAATGCCGGAGTAGAAGCCAAGCGGAGTACCAAGCAAGCTTTTTTAGCAACCGGCAACTACTATTTCATCAGTGGGATGGATCGAGCGGTCCGTGAAGTGGAAAAGGGATCGAGTTTTGGCGATGCGTTTGAGCAGTCGCAAGTGCTGCCGGAAGAATTCATCGAATCGGTGAGAATCGGAGAACTCAGCGGAACGGAAACCGAGTCGCTCGACCATCTAGCCCAACAGTATCAAGAACGGGCCAAAGCAGCCTTGAGCACGATCGCCGCGATTGCTAGCTTCGCAATTTGGCTATCGATTCTCCTTCTGATGGCTTTCATGATCATTCGCATGGCCATGCAATACGTCAATCTGATCTACTCGGTTATGCCGTAGGCGCCTGATGATTGCTAGCCTTCGTGGCGAATCGATGTGGGAATGGCGGAGCCGGTTTGGTAAAGACGTATCAACTGATTCCCGTCTCGCTATCACGAAACGAACCCGATGACTGTCGGACACGGATGTCCACAAGTCGAAAACCGCGTGGCTCGAGCGCCATGCTTCTCTCACAGCGCGTTCACCTGGCGCTGCGGGATGCTGGTGCGCGCCTTAATCTTCGCCGGTCTGATGCCATGGACAGTCGGCCCAATCTTGGCGCAACCGGCCGGGACGACCGAATCGGTCAACTGCGAATTGCGGATCGTGTGGGGCGGCCCCGAGCCACGATCGTTCGAAGGAACGATCTCCGTGGAGCAGGGTACCCTCAGGGTCGTTCGCAATCTGAGCCTCCAACCCGATTCCATCGGAACGCTGAAGGCTTCAAGTCTCCAGTCGATCGAGGTCATCGCCCATAGCCCCAGCGTATTTGGTGGTGTGGACCTGGCGCTGCAGGGTTCACGGTCGAGTCAAATCACGCTCAGTTTTAAGGACCCATTTTCCGGCAGGCAGGTCCAGCATGACGTGCGAGTCGGTGATGTCCTGGCGGGTACCTGGGTACAAGAGATCGACGAACGTGGGACGCGCATTGCCATCGAACGTCAAATGCACGACCGCTTTCGTGTGCGCTCCAATCACCCCCACCATGTGTTTGATATTGGCCAGCGGTGGAACATCGACGTCAGCGGATATCGAACAGGATTGCCGGCTGGCGAGTACACGTTGCAGGCGAGGTTTGTTCGCCAGGCCATTTTGATCGGTATCCCGGTTCGGCAAACCGTCAGCATCGACAGTGACGGAAGCTTTCAAGCGGCCGATTTAGCTCTCTCGATTCCCGACGAGGAGGGCGCCTACCACCTCGAACTATCCGTACGTCGGCGTCACTTCCTGAATTCGCTACTCAACGGGACTGACTCGACGCGGCGCGTCGACATTGTCGCGATAGATCCTGCGCGGACTCCCGAGGTGATTGGTGGCTGGAATTCTCTGATGACAATCGATCCGCTCAGTGCCAGTACACCAGGCAGCCTGTCGTGGCTCTCGCCGCTAGCGGGGCCGTCATCTTTTGGCGGTCGTACAACTCTCGGAATGCCTGAAAAATGGCAGCAGTACAACCCTCTGGCGGGATCGACCAATCAACCGATTCGTCACGGCAATCTTTCGTCACGAACCGTTCGGTCTGCGACTCCCCCGCTCCGACGTTCAGAGGCACTCGAGTGTCTGACACTTTCGCCTGATTCTTGGCTGGCTATTCCGCTAGCCGGTCTCACTCCCGATGTCCCGCATCGCGCGCGTGTCCAGGTGCCGACCGACCGCCCCATGCAGTTGGCCGTCTGCATCCGACAGTCCGGTGCGGCCGGCGAGTTCGCGTCGATCAATCTCGATTCGGGAATCTTGATCACGCCCAGGGAATGCACCGAGAGTGGCGAATTGACCACCCATGATGTCATCTTCTGGCCCAGTTCGCCCAAGCAGTATCTGTTGTTAGTCAATCATGGCCAGGACAGCGACGCATCGGTCGCGAAGCTGCTGGTCGAAGAAGCCCAACTCATTCCGGCTAACTCGACCAGTACCGGCAACCCGCTGGAACCGATCCGCACGACCCCGCAGCGTCAGGTCGGACTTTACCTGGACAAACCACTGCTACCTGACAGCTTTGGCGCAAGCCGCCAAGCGGACCCCGTGACGGGACGAACACTGGAAAGTTGGCAGACGCACTACGAGGCCACAGAGCGACTTGGGCAGTATATGAGTTGGGCTGGAGCCAACACGTTGGTGCTCAAAGTGTTTGCCGACGGAGGTGCCGTCTTTCCATGTGAGCACCTTACACCCACGCCACGATTCGATGGCGGCGTGTTCTTTTCGGACGGTCGTTCGCCGGAGATCAAAGACTCCGTGGAGCTCCTGTTGCGGGACTTTGATCGTGACAGACGATCCTTGATTCTCGCGTTGGACATCGATTCGACGTTGCCCAGTCTATCGCGTTGGGATGATGGGCAGCTGATCGAATCGATCCTGCAGCGAACCTTTGACGGTTCGCACTGGACTGGTCTCGGAAAAAACGATCTCTCTCGTCGGCCGAGGTACAATCCGCTGAACTCACGGGTGCAGTCGGAGCTGATTGCTGCGATCCGGGAAATCGTCGATCGTTACGGGCACCACCGAGCCTTTGCTGGCATCGCTCTGCAACTGGACCAAGATTCTCAACTGGTGTTTGCCGGCGATCGATGGGGCTACGATGCACAATCGCTCGCCTCATTTCAGCATGCTTCGCAGGTCAAACTGCCTCCGCCAGACAAGTTGGAAGAGGCTTTCAGCGGATCGCTACGACTGGCCTACCTGCATTGGCGCGCGCAGGAGCTGACGAAACTGTATGGCCGACTGGGCCAAGTGCTCCAGGGTAAGCAAAAAAATGCCAAACTTTACCTAAACGCCGCGCGCATC
Organism: Pirellulaceae bacterium; assembly: GCA_028281725.1. Taxonomy (GTDB): domain Bacteria; phylum Planctomycetota; class Planctomycetia; order Pirellulales; family Pirellulaceae; genus Aureliella. The sequence goes on from JANQJJ010000351.1 coordinate 18,023, forward strand.
TGGGACCGGCGGCCTCATCCCAAAGACTTCTTTCATGCAGATTCGATTATTCGCAATCCGACTGAGTACCTGATGGCATTCGGCATCGATGCGGATCAGATTCAGCAGCTGCCGGGCGTTGTCTTGATGCGCGGCAGTCTCGAAAGCCCGAGCGAATCGATCAACCCACAGGACTGGGTGCGCCAGCTTGCCAGGAAAAGTGGTTTGCAGCAAGCCGTGTCTGCCAGTGCGGAAACCGCTACGGTTGTACTGCAACAACCGCGCGGACAATCTCTGGTGGCCGTGAACCAACTCGGCGAGGTTGCCTTGAATCCTGTCTCCAGTTGGATCTATCCTCAGCTCTCCGGACCTGCCGAACACGCTCGCAAGCGTCTGGTCGATCAGGTGTTTCACTCCGATCCGCAGTTGCTCGTCAGCGGAGGATGGTTGCCGGTCGTGGGCCAGGAGGAATCGCTCCAAACCGTCGTGAAAACGCTGCGTGAATTTCCACCGATCGCCATGGATACGGTGCAGCTACCGCAAGGCGAATCGAACCTGCGAATTCGGACCGGCGTATTCCAGAATCGAACCTATATCCAGCTAGTCAACAACGCTCCTTGGACGGAAAACCTATCACTCACAGCAAACCTTTCCCTGCGCACGGATAGCGGGATCAGGATCCTGGGCGACCGGCAGCTTTCTCTCGCTCCCCAAGTCACCCCGGAACACTCTGGGCATGTGGGCAGTCGCAATTGGCAAATCCAGGTGCCTCCTTATGACATCATCGGCATTGAGATTGACGATGCCGCCGCCCGCATCAGCGGAGTCCGGCACTGGCCCAACGAGGATACCCTGCAGGAGGTAACCGCCGAGCTACTCCGGCTGGAAACGATGATTGCTACGGCAGCCGATCCAACGCAGCAGAAGGAACTAGCCCAGCTCTCGGGCGATTTTGAACGTTGGTCGACTAGCGGCCGGCCCGCGGGTTGGAACGTCTCCTCACTGCCAAACGTCCAGATCACGCGGTCGACCGATCTGCCGCATTCCGGTCAATCGAGTCTGTTGCTGGAGAACCGCAATCAGGCCAGAGTCTCAGCCTGGATCCAGAGCCAACCCTTTGCGCCACCAGCCACCGGCCGGCTGGCGCTTCACGCGTGGCTCAGATCGCCGGCTGAAGCCAATCCGATGCTGGTGCGACTGTCCGTTATCGGACGTACCCGTTCGGATGAGCGGTTCGAACGGTCCTATGAATATGGCCAGCTCAGTGAAAGTGGGGAGTCCATCTCCAACGACTGGGGACGCCGCCCTGCCACACTGTTCGTTTCTGACATCCCGGCCGACGAGATACGGGAACTCTATGTTGCCATCGATCTGGTAGGCCCCGGTAAAGTTTGGATTGACGATGTCGAAGTATTTGAAGCCTATATGCACCCTGACGAACGCCGCCACGTTCACGGGCAGATGTTCGTGGCCAAGCAGAAATTGGCCCAGAGCAATCCCTATCCGGCAGAGCAACTGCTCGATAGCCGCTGGGGACGGTACCTGTCCGAAGTCCAACCGGCACACTTGAGCAACGACCAGCGGACTGCCAACCCGGAGTCCCAGCCGGACGCGCGGCAAGCCACATCGAATCGCAGCTGGAACAACCCGGCTCCCCTATTACAGCAGTGGCGCGATTCGATCCGTCAACGCTGGCGTCGCTAGTGTGTGACGGACGGTTTACCCCACTTCCTCAGCGGTCTTCTGCGTCAGCGCGGCGAAAATGGAGACGGGCAGCAGGTAGAATGTTCGTCTGCAGAGGATTCAGCGTTCCGCCGGCGATTTTGCCAGTGACCAAACCGATGCCCAACAGCGAGGGAGCAATGCATGCAGGCCGTTTGCCTAACTGACCGGGGGCTCGAGTATCACGAGAGCCATTCCCAGCCGTCACCCGGTCCGGGCGAAGCACTTATTCGAGTCACGCTGGCGGGAATCTGCTCTACCGATCTGGAACTGCTCAAAGGGTACTTTAGCTTTCGCGGCGTGCTGGGGCATGAGTTCGTAGGCATCGTCCAGCAGGCCGGTAGTAGCGAATGGGTGGGTGAGCGGGTCGTGAGCTCCATCAATTTCGCGGACAAGCAAACACCCCAGTTCGCTGAATACGGCTTGGAGCATCATCCTCAGCGGACCGTGCTGGGGATTCTCAACCGAGACGGCGCCATGGCAGACTATGTTTGCGTCCCCGCCGACAACCTCTATCGCGTCCCAGATGGCGTCCCTGACGAATCTGCCGTCTTCACCGAGCCACTGGCAGCCGCGCTACGTATTGCAGACCAGTTAATCATCAGGCCTGGCTCCCGGGCGTGCGTCATCGGGCCGGGACGGTTAGGAATGTTGATCGGTAAAGTCCTATCACTCGGCGGCTGTGAGGTCACGATGCTAGGTCGCACCGAGAGTTCTCTAACGCTTGCCAGACAGTGGGGGCTGGATTCCGGTCTGGTTGAATCGGGCACAGCCAGCTCATTTGACTTGGTAGCCGAAGCGACTGGCAATTCGCTGGGACTCGAGCAGGCAATTCGCCTGACGAAGCCACTCGGCACGCTCGTGATGAAGAGTACCTATGCTGACGCACCGGCAGTCGACTTGACAAAAATTGTCGTCGACGAAATCAAAGTGGTTGGCTCCCGCTGTGGTCCGTTCCGACCCGCCCTGCGGTTGTTGGACCGAGGTGCAATCGACGTCCAGTCACTCATCGATGGACGATACTCCGCGAAGGACGCTACGGCCGCGTTCGAACATGCAGCTCGAAGCGGTGTGCGCAAAATCCTACTTCGCTTCGCCGAAACCCCATCGTGAGTGAGAGCACGTGAGGGATATCGTGGCGGAAAGAGTGCTGCAGCTGATTCTCAGACGGTCTGCTCTTGTTTTGCTCTTAATCGTTGCGGCAACGATTCCAGAAGTTTGGACACTCACGTCGGCCAAATTCTCCGCTTCCATCGTGGAGTCATTCGTCGACAATCATCAAGAATTTCTTGACGCTATGGAGCTGGAGGATCGTTATCCAGGAAACCCGGACGCGCTCGTATGGCTGGCAACCGACGAAGGGGACCAACTATTCACTCCCCATACCTTGTCCGCTATACGGAGGGCAGCCAACGAGATAGAAAAACTCTCAGGCGTTCTGCGTGTCACAGCTCTGCCGAACTTGGACCGCCCCCCTAGGCGGCAATACGGCCTACGCGGCGTGACGCAGCGAGTGGTCGTCAATGCGAAGTTGAAGCGGGGAGAGATTCCTGAAACACCGCCCGAGAGAGAGGCGATTTGGCCCGGCCAGAGTTCCGGCGCGCCCGACGTGGAAGAACTGCAAGCGCTAAAAACTCAGATCCTGGCGTCGGACGGGTATGCCGGCCGATTCCTATCGCGCGATGGTCGCTGCCACGCAATGGTTGTCGAACTGAAGTCCCCTAGCGACATGGCACCGCTCAAGCAGGTCGCGTTGGTCCAGGAACTGCTCGACGTGGTAAGGCAACAGGGACTCGGGCGGGCGGGAGTCTACTGTTCCGGCTTGATCCCGCTGCAGGCGTTCGCTTACGAACAAATCGAACTGGTACTCAAGATGCTCTTCCCCGCCGGCTGTCTACTCATCGCAGTAGCCGTGGTGGTCGTATTCCGGCGCATGGAGGTGATCGCTATTACCCTGCTGATCGCTGGGATTTCAGTCGTTTGGGGCGTTGCTCTTGGTGCGTTCGCCTTCGGCGATCTGTCGGTGTTGATGGCGGCCGTACCGCTGATGGTACTGGTGATTAGTACGGCAGACGTCATCCATCTCATTTCCTCCTATTCGGCCGAGCGAGACCGTGGCCTGGCACACGACGTGGCTCTGAAAAAAATGTTCTGCGAAGTTGGCCGTGCGTGTGTGCTGACCAGCATTACCACCTTTGTCGGTTTCGCTTCGCTCGCGCTAGTGCCTTCCAAGACCATTCGCCAATTCGGATTTTCCACGGCCGCCGGCGTGGCTAGCGCTTTGCTTCTATCAGTGCTGCTGGTCCCCATTTTTCTTCAGTGGCTTCATGGACGCGGCAGGTCGATTGAAACATCTTCCACATCCTACCTGACAGGCATGGTTGCTCGAGGCTGTCTGGCAGTCGGGGTGAGATGGTATGGGTACGTGATGATCGCGTTTGCCGTTTTGCTAGGAACGTCTGCAACCATGGCAAGTCGCTTGCGACTGGACCCGGACCTGACCCGCCGCTTCACCGCCACTCACCCAATTACACAGAGCACGCTGTTTTTCCAGCGCGAGTTCGGCGGAATCAACTCGGTCGAGATCCTCCTGCGAGGCCCTCCAGAGACTCTGCTCAGTCGGGATAATCTGAGCGATATACTCGCGTTTTCGGAAGACTGTCTGTCGAATACTGAGGCGACGGGCGTGGATTCCATTGCCGCCGTACTCAGTCAGGTTCTACATCAGTTGGACTACAACAACTCAGATGGTCTGCCGCAATCGGTGGACCATGCTCGGGCGACGATCCGCTATATGCGCCGAGTCAACTCCGAGCTTTTTGATAGTTTGATCACACCTGAGATGGACGAGCTGAGAATTCTGGTCCGAGTAGACGCCACGTCGTACATGGATCAACTTGACCGGTCCAGCGCCATCTTCCGCCGGGCGCGGGAGCAATTTGCAGGCAACGTGATCGTGCTCGAAAAAGGCTCTGCACCCCTGGTGGGCCGGGCTATTCGGGAGATCATTCGTGGACACTATCAAGGTTTCTTTTTCTGCTTTACGACCATCATGGTCTTGATCGTCGTGGGCCTGAGATCGTTCAAGCTCGGTTGGCTATCGGTGCTTCCGAATCTAACGCCTTTGCTATTGTTAGGTGGACTGGTTGCTCTTTGGACACGTGTCGTCGACAGCGATATATTAGCGGTCGCCACGCTGGGGTTGGGACTGGCGGTCGACGATACCATTCACTTTCTGTCTCGGTTCAAAATCGAATTTCGCTCAGGCTGCGACCTACATGCCGCCCTTCGCCGAACCATGGACCATACGGGGTTGGCAATTATTCGCACCACATTGATTCTCTCGGTCGGATTTCTGCCGTTGGCCTTTTCCGGCTACTGGTCGATCCGCATGTTAGGCACTTATCTCGTCGGAGTTTTGTTCGCGGCGTTGCTGGCTGACTTGATTCTTCTGCCCGCCATCGTGGTACTTGCCTACAGAAAGACGCCTGCCGGCTAGTACAAACCCGCACACCCATATAGCCTGGACTACCAACGGTTTCCAATAGGTCGTCCTAACACGGCGGAACCATGGGTATCGAAGTCGATTACTCGTGAGGTAGGTTCACGGAATCGCTGCCGGCATTGCTTTAGATCAGGGTGCTTGGAAGCTTCCGGTATCGCGGCAATCGGCTGGTAAGAAGTCAACCACCGCGTGGCTAATGGCTTGGTGGAATGAAACGATGCCGTCCCTGCTTGGCTGCTTGGTGACTTTCATGTGTATCTTGCTCAATTCCGGGGTCGCCTTGCGACAGCATCCAGCGGTCAAGCTCCCGGCGCAGGCGCCGCTTGACCTCGGCCAGCTCAGGCCTGTTCGCCAGATTCTTCATTTCATATCGATCGTCGATCAGATGATAGAGCTGTTCCTCCGGCCGGCGAGTATAACGCTTCACCAGATCGTAGGTCCGCCTATCGGTGGAGGAAGACCAAATCCATGTTCCCCAGTAAGGATTATTCAGCAAGCCGTCTCCCTTGAGTCCCATCAGATGTTTCTCAATGTACATCTCTGCCGGCAGCAAGTTGTGGATGTAGTGATACTCACCGTCCGTGATGGAACGTATGGGATAGACGGGTCCTTCCGGAACATTGTTGTGCATTCCGAATGCGAACTCGCGATGTTGGCTCTTTTCTCCAAAGAGGACTGGCAAAAAGCTGGTTCCGTCGAGCGGCTTGTCCCGAGCGATTCCACCGCAAGCATCGATCAACGTGGAAGCGACGTCCGCATACTGGACCAAGGCATCGGTGCGCTGGTCGGCGCGTATCTTTTCGGGCCAGCGGGCGATCAGGGCCGTGTGCACGCCGGTATCCCAGTTGGTCCACTTGCAGCCTGGAAACTGCGCCCCCTGCTCCGACGTAAATAGCACGAGCGTGTTGTCCGCTTCGCCTGCCAATTCCAGCGTTTGCAGCAACTCGCCGAACTGTCCATCCATGTAGGTAACCTCGGCCAGATAGCGGGCAAACGCGTCACGCGTCATCGGCGTGTCCGCGATGTTTGGCGGCAGTTTCAGATCGCTAGCTGGATATTCAGAGCGGTCTCCCATGACCCAGGGAACGTGGGGTTCGACCAACGCCACCACCAAACAGAACGGTTGTTTGGCGTCTCGCGTCATAAACTCGCGGACACTCGTGACGTCATGTGCCTTGGTCGGATTGCGAACGCAATTCTTGTCGTATCCACCCACGTATTCAAATGGAAACGCAGACTTGGGAGCGACATGCACTTTGCCGGCCAATCCCACCCGGTACCCAAGCTCTCCGAGATAGTGCGGAAGGCTCTCAGTTGTGCTGCGGCTGGCCGAATGATTCCAGGCGCAGCCATTTCGCATCGGATACTGACCGCTGTACAACTCCGCACGGCATGGCTGGCACATGGCGGAACAGAGGTAGGCCCGGTTGAATACCAGGCCCTGTCTTGCAAACGCGTCTAGGTTCGGAGTGCGCGCATTTTCTCCGCCATAGACCGGCAGATCGCTAAATGTGCAGTCATCTGCGATCACCATCAAGACGTTGGGACGCTCGGCTGCGAAGGAGGATTGCATTAGACAGCCAGCGGCAATTAGCATCCCGTGCAGAAAAGGTCGATAGTTCATTGGCGAGTTGCTCCAGGCTTGGTCGAAGGATGCTGTCTGCACCAACGGCGCTTCTTCACCGCTTCTTAGCAGGTTTCTGTTGGGTTTTCTTCCGGGTTGGTTGCTGCTGCTTCCACTGGATATACTCCGAGCGGACGCGATCGTATTCAGGATTCACACACCGATCCCCCCACCGCTTGAGTGCCGCCAATAGGCCAGCATCGGACTCCACGACTTGACCGTGATCGCCTGTGCGCTCGATCCATTGCTGAAGCAATTGACGATGTCGCTCGAGCTCCGGGCGATGTGCCGGGTCGTTCGCCAAGTTGTGGATTTCGTGCGGGTCGCTCTCCAGGTCATACAGTTCTTCCGCGGGCTTGTCCGGGCCGAAGAAGATCAGCTGAGTCGGATTCATTTCACCTTGGGCCATCATCTCGCGAAACTTCTTGGAGACAGGCCAAGGGTCTTTGTAGCTGGGTTGCATATAGGGCCGGTCCGTCAGGTAGTTTCGCAGGTACTTGTAGCGGGGCGTGACGATGGCGCGTATTCGCTCGATCGTGAAATCACAACGATCGCGAGCGGCGACGATAAATTCTCTCGGCCGGTAGTCGGCAGCCAAAAAGTCGCGTCCCTCCATCACGCTCGGAACAGTCAATTCGGCTGCTGCCAACGATGCCGGACCGATATCAATGCCACTGATCAGGTCGTCACGGACACGACCTTCGCTGACACCCGGACCGGCAACGATCAGCGGCATCTGAATACCTCCCTCGTATAGAAACTGCTTATGCCGATGCAATTTGTAGCCGTGGTCGGAGAAAAGAAAAATGAGTGTGTTTTCCAACAGCTGGTCACGCTTCAGCGCGGCAACGATTTCTCCAACCGCCCGATCTGTTTCGATTAAACAATCGTAGTGATGCGCGATCTCCTCTCGGACGAGAGGGATGTCCGGATAATAGGGCGGAACAGAAACGGAGTCACGTGCCACCACATGGGGCACGCCGCTACCCAGCTTGCCGCCGGCCAATTGGATTTGACCGAAAAAGGGCTGCCCCTCTTTTCGACCGGTCCATTCTGTTCCCTCCTGGGCACCTTTAAAGTTCCATTTCTTGCCACGATGGTCGTATAGTCTGTCCGGTTCCCAGACAAAATTGAAATCATCTTTTCCACCACCTTCGTTGAAGGTGTAGTATCCCGCCCGGCGGAACAGCTCGGGTATTGTTTGGACCTGGGCCGGCAAGTGATTCGCGTCGTAGCCGGGCCCCATGCTCTGCCCACGAAACGTTGCCCGCGAACTGCGATGATTGTGAGCACCGAAGCTGGTTTGCATCATGCCTGTAATCACGGCCGAACGCGTCGCTGAACAGACACCTGCCGGAGTATAGAAGCGAGTAAAACGGGTTCCGCGAGCGGCCAGCGCATCGATGTTGGGCGTTTCGATCAACGTCTCTCCGTAGCAACCGAACCAGCCGCTCACATCTTCCAGGTAAATCCAGAGTATGTTCGGAGATCCCGCTTGCTGACCGATGGCTTCTGAACACGCGGCAGCACCCGAAAGGCTCAAGGCGCACGCCAGGACAAAGATCTTCGCAAGATTCATACTTCAACTCCCCGTTTTTTTGAGCCTCTGGTGCGGGCAACGTTGTCCGGTGGAGAGCGCGGACTCCCTTGGTACGCACTCGGCGATCAAGCTGGCACGGCGCAGCGATCTTGAGTTGCGCGGCGCCAAACCACGATTCAAAGGCGTCCCAACCGGCCGAAGACTGGAGACCGCGGATTAATGTTCTGTGGAACCCAACAAAAACGTTGGGTTCCTGTGCTTCAAAAACAAACCGGGTGAGTCCGCCTCGGGAACAACGGACTACTGCTGCGAGGTATCTGTCGGAGGCGTTTCCGGAGAGGACGGTGTTTCTGGAGAGGATGGCGTTTCGGCCGTGACCTCCGCGGTACTTGCCGGCGGCTCCTCAGCGGATTTTGGTGGAGGCACGTCCGTTCGCTTCGCCTCGTAAAACTGTAGCAAATCGGAGAACGACCGTAGTGGCTCGTCCCCCTCCTTCATGGC
>JANQJJ010000447.1 GCA_028281725.1 Pirellulaceae bacterium
CGGTGGGAGTTCGGCCGCTCCCAGTGGAGGTGGAACGGTCAAATTGGGCAGTGCAGCGGCGTCGGTGGGCGGCCGTCGGCTCATCGGGCGACTCTCGCGATACTTGGGATCGACTTGCAACGTCAGCTGCACGGCCCGCGCCTGTCCCCCCCGATACACCATCAACTCCGCGTTCTCGCCCGGCCGTGCCTGCGCCACCCAGGCCATCAGATCGGCCGCCCTTTCGATCGGCCGACCACTCACTTCGATAATCGCATCACCGGCTCGGATATCCGCCTTGGCCGCCGGAGAACCCGCCGCTACGTTCGTCACCGCAGCCCCGCGAAACACCGTAATCCCAAACTGCTGCCGAAACGACGCCGTCAGATCATTCACGACGACCCCCAGCCAAGCCCGTCCGGGAGTCGATTCCGAGGCGGCACTAGCGCCTTGGATTCGACTCGCCAATTCCGCGTCCATCAAGACGCTGGTCAGTTCAATGTTGCGTCCACCGCGCGAGGCAAGAAATCGCACCGATTGCCCCGGTAGCGTCTTGGAGAGCTGCTCGACCATGCCATTCAAATTGGCAATCGCGAACCCGTTGATGGCCAAGATGCGATCACCTAGCCTGAAACCTGCCTTCCAGGCGGGGGATTGCTCCGTCACGCTAGATACTCGGACGCCGATTCCTCCACCAACCGGCTCCTCGGCCTCGAGGCCCAAGTAAATGCGTCCCGCATCACCAGATTGGGAATCTGCCGGGCCGCCGGGAGATGCCCCAGGCGTCGCCGGGCCTGGATTGGCCGGAGCTACAGCAGGAGGATTCAGAGGCTTCTCGAGAATCGACGGCAAGTCGGCGGCCGAGTCTGGAGGCGATGCCTGAGTCGACGTGACGCGCTTCGATTTCGGCGGTGGCAACTCCTCGCTGGCTTCCTTGCTACCGTCCTGCTGCAATTGCTCACGCACCGCCGCCTCAAGTTTCTCGAGAAAACTTTGGCCCTGTCCATACGCAACTTGGCTACCGCACGAGACGGTCCAGCTCAGACTGGCGCAAAAGATCACGCCTTGAAGTGCCCTGGTTGTTGGTAACGCGCCCTGCATTCTCGTCCCTTCCAAAATCGATCTGTAGATAATTTGCGACCAAGGTTCAGCATCGTTACGTTCGTAGGCAGCCACGCGCGCCCAGCGCTTGGGCATAGGCATCTCGGGCGGAACGACGGGATCTCTAGCTTGTAATTGCCCCGGGGCCATTAATCTGGACAGACTATTTTCCCACACCGTTTTCCCGCACCGTGGTAGGTGGGTGCCCTGGTGACATTTACTCGAACATGCACTGCCCGCGACGCGAACGGCCATCGCCGTCGCCGGGAAACTCGGTCTCGGAACAACGGTCCCTATTGTACCAACGGCTACAATGAAACATGATTCCTTTTAACGGGTTTGTGCCGATTCGCGTAGACAAAAAGCCTGAAATTCGTGAGACAGTTGGTAACTTGGGCGAACTAAGCATCCGTGAAATACCACTGGAACGGCTCGTGAAGCCTCTTCGGTGGATTCACGAGGAGTTGACTGAAGAAGAGTTTCGACCGCTTTTGCTCGATGTCGTCAGAAGACTGCATGCCTTTCCAGAGCTGCCCCCGCTGGAAGTCATGCTCGGGCAATCTCGAAAGGCGGCAGCATACTTCACGCGTCTTCCAGGCAAGGTCGCGACGCTGGGCGGAATTCGAGCGGAAGCGGGTTTTGAACGCCAGGCGACGGAACTGATACGTCACATGACGTCGAAACTGCAGCGGGCGGGTATCCGCCAAATCCAAGCGGTTGTTGTCGATGGCCACCAGGCCAACGAAGCAATCGTCCGGTCAGCAAGTTTTAAACCATTGACGAGCGTGCAGCATCTGTTCCTCAATCCCGCGCACCGCAACATGCCCGCTCATTCGGTTCACGTGCCACGTGCGCGCTGGCAGCCGGCCCATACGCTGGCCAAATCTCGCATGGCGCGACTCATCAGCGCCACATTCGCTCAAACGCTCGATTGCCCAACGCTCAATGGACTGCGCGGCGCGGACGACGTGCTCGATGGATTCCTTGACGGCAAAGCCTTTAGAAATCCGCTGCCCTGGTATCTGCTGAACATCGATAGCCAACCGGTCGGCTGCGTTCTACTCACCCAGCATCCCAACCAAGTCGTCGAACTATCCTATATGGGCCTTATCCCGTCGGCTCGAGGTCAGCAACTCGGCGGTACACTGGTCGAACAGGCCATCACGCGTTCGCAGACTTTGAGTGCCAGTTTGTTGGTCGTGGCGGTGGACAAAAACAACTGGCCAGCGATCAGGCTCTACAACAGGTACGGTTTCCAGCATCATCGAACGTTATCGGTGTGGCTCTGGGATGAACAGCCGTAAGCATCGCTGCAGGAGATAGCGGTCCTGCTTTTCTGGCGATCATCTTCTGCCAATCATCACGGTCGAGTGCGATAGCACCTTGACCGATGCGGCAGTTGATTCTGTCTTCCCGCATGGTGCGATGGTTTTAACCGTTCAACAACAGCTGTCGGCTGTTCTAATCGCCACACCACGGCGTCTGGGCCCGGGAATCTCTTGACCGACACGCAACATCTTGTTGGAGCTGTCGACGAACACCACTCGCGGTTCGGGAGCGGATGTCTGAGCGGACGCTTCGATAACCAATGAAAACGTGGCGACAATCACCACGTCGCCGGGGCGGACCAGATGAGCGGCGGCACCGTTGGCACAAATATCCAGACTCCCCTCATCTCCTTCGATCGCATAAGTCTCAAGACGAGTGCCCCGAGTGACGTTCCATACCTGGACCGCCTCGTAAGGCTGGATATCAGCAGCCCGCATGAGATTCGGCGGCAACGTCAAAGACCCCTCGTAGTCGAGATCTGCCTGGGTGACTGTGGCTCGGTGTATCTTCGATCGCAGGAATTTTCTGTACAACATTTCTGGCATCTAAGCGACATACGGACTGATGGGGGGCACGACTCTAGATTGTACACGCTAGCTACCCCTTCCGGCGAGTAATCATCATCGGAAATGGGCCCGCAGTGAACGAGCCTCTCACCGCCGACGGGGTTACCGGGACTTTGCCGGGAATTGAGAGTCGACAGAACCGCCAAAATCGGTACAGCGTGACGGGTGCTGCAGTTCGATAGCGGGAAAAATGCTCCTCTGGTCAAACTGGGCGCGCTTCCAATTATGCTAGAAGCTATGCACGCACCACTGAAGAAACAGCTTCGACCGATCCTGCTGGCCGCCCTCATGACGACAGGAGCCCTCAGCTCCGATGCCGACAAGGCACTCGGCGATGAGTGGATGACCTGGGCGTCGACGTATACGCATGAGCCGACTGCGGGACAGAGAATCGATCAGTATGCCCTGCCGGAGCAACCGATGGCACCGCAGCGGGCGGATTTCGTGCGTAGCGGATTTCGCCACTATCGCAGTACGTTGCAGGCCGGCCAGTCGGCCGACAACATTCATATTGTCGAGCAATGGGGGCGTCCCGTTGTTCCTTACGCGCAATGGCGATTCCCGTATCGGCCCTATTCGGTACCCTATGACGCCTGGGGACCGCAGGCTCCCTATGGCATCTTCAACGGAGCCTTCTTCGGTCGACGAGGATTTCCCGGCTCGCCACAGCCGGCAGTTCCGCCGACAGGCAATCCGGGTACGGTCGGTCCCGAAGGTCTACCTGGACAATCTCCTAACTTCCTTCCGCGGGGCTTTCCGCTGACGCCTCCGTATCGAAACGAACCTTGGTTCGACGGCACCTATCCGTCAGCACCGCCGCTCGATCCACGATCCGACGAAGAGTTCTTCTACAAGCCCTCGCGCAACTAACGCGAAGGCAAACGCAGACCTTAGGCGAGCTGGATGGCCCGCAGTGCGAGAGCAGTTCTGGCTAGAGGCCTTCCTGCTTCTCCATTTCGTCGCGAAGCTGAGCGGCCAATTCGTACTGCTCCAACTCGACCGCCTCGGCAAGCCGTTCTTTCAGACTCTTCTCGATCGAAAAATCGCTGCGCAACGATTCGCGCAACTGAATCAATCGCTCGACCAATTCATCCGACTCGAACTGGTCTTCCCATCCCATATCTTCGAAGTTCTCTTCGATCAGCGCCAGGCCGTCATTGATCCCGGCAATGGCCTTCTCCGGCGACTGGTCTTCAATCGCTTGGAGGGCGGCTGCCTGACTTCGATGGAAAATGACAAACGCACGATGCTGCTCATGCTGTAGCGTCCATTCCTCACAGGGCGAATGTTCGCGGCAAAAGTCCATGAGTGCCAGCGTATGATCGGCATCCTGAACGGCCCGCTGGAAACGCTGCAAGCGGAGCCAGGCGACCCGGCGATGATAGAACTGAACGAACTCGCGATCAATTTCAACGCAGATTTCTTCGTCCAGCTCAAAATCGGGATCAGCCGCCTCCTGCTTGCAAAGCAGGTCCAACAAGGTCGGATGTCCCTCCGGCTTCATTCCATCCGGTCTACCCGACGTCTCGAGCTGCAAGATTCCCAAATCGACACGTAATTGGATGACATCCCGCCCGTCGGCGCCTTTCAGCAGACGCACGCATAACGAGTCCGGCTCAAACGGCCACTGCTGAATTAAGAAATCAAGATGTTGATCCGAACTCATGCCGGGTATTCCCCCTAACGAAAACCTAGTTCACATCTGCAAGTATAGCAACAAGATCCTAGCGGTGAAGGTTGCCCAGGATCACACTCCCGGAGGGGTTCTCCCGCCAGATTAACTCTGGAGACTCGCACGTCCAGCCCTTGGCCGCCAGCGGCCCTGTTTCCCAGCGGCAACCGGCTGCAGAAGCCACTGGACAGTTAATATGCGGCCCAACCGAGCACTTTCTAGGCGGTTCGGCCTACCACCAACCCGATGGAGTGGTCCCCCCAAAGATCGCAAACGCAGCGGCTTTGTCATTAGGTTTTATCTTGAGGTTCAGGGAATGGTTCCCATCGTGCGATCATCAACTGATTTGCCCCCTTCGGGTTTTCAAAATATTCCTCTGAATGAAAGTCGCGGATGTCTTTAAAACCCCACGTCATGTTGCGGCACAACGTTTACCTTCCGCGTGGCCGTTCCATGTGGCCGCCCAGGCTTTGCTTAAATTGCAGATAAGCAGGAAAAAGGCGCATAGCCAACTTGGAATTCTTCCGAAGCTGAAAACCAAGCCAGCCCCGGAGCGAAGCTGACTGGTCGGTCACCGAGCAGTTTCGGGGATTGTCGCCAGCAGCTGATCCGCGAGCGATCCGATTGGCCTTTCGCTGACC
>JANQJJ010000474.1 GCA_028281725.1 Pirellulaceae bacterium
ACCATCTTCGGTTGCGATGTGGACTTGGGCACCGGCGGACCTGAATTCTTCGACGCCCGCCAGGTATTCCGCGCTGCGGACTCCGTAACACAGGCTGACTTGCTTGGCGTAGCCGGATGCTCGAAGTGAGCGGTCACCGAACGGTTGTGTCCCTAGAGCTTCTCTGGTTAGGGCCAGGAAGGGAGTTTGGCCGATTCCTCCGGCTACCATGATGAGATGATCAACTGAAGTCGTTGAAAAGCCGTTGCCTAGAGGACCCCACAGGGCCACCTCGTCTCCCGGTCCCAACCTGGCCAAGCTGGTGGTCAGCTTTCCTTTGACGACGTACACGATGTCAATCCAGCCCAGCGAGTCGGTAACTGGGGGCGAGCCGGCAGCGCTGTGTGCCTCAGTCGCGTTGTGCCCCTCCAGGCCTGTCACGCCTGCATCGTAGAGAGCGAAAGCGCGACCGATGAGCGGATCGCTGCTGGCAGGATTGCGCAACATAAAGAACTGGCCAGGAACGACTTGCCGAGCCATCTCAGGCACCTGGACACGCAGCCGCATCGTATCCTTCGCAAGCCTCTCGTTCTGAATAATCGCTGTGCGGACTGAATTGGCGCAATCGGCAAAATGTGTCATCGACCTTTTCCTCGCCGGGAACCTCTCGATTTCGAGACGCTCCGTTTGGCCTCAGCTTTACCGCCGGACTGGCGCCTGCTTGGGTTGACTTGGGAGCGCCCTGCGGCGGATGACTTCTTGGCCGGCTTCCGCTTGGTCGATGCGGCCTTCCGAGGAGACGCTGCCGAAGAGGACGCCGCGCGTCGACGCGATGCCTTGGACACGGGCTTCTTCGTTTGGCTTCGGGAGGACGTCCGGGAGCGTCTCTTGTCCTTCGGTGCGGCCGTGCTTTCATCGTAGGCGAGAACACTACCGACACGACCGGAGCCACTGAAATCGCCCACGAAGTCATCGTCGTAGGCCTCGAATTCTTCGTCATCGAGAATGAGATGCTCGTCGAGATCGTTTTCGTCGTCGGCCACAGCCTTCTTACTTGTCGGCTTGGCGGCACGCCGCTTCAATCCAGTCGCTTTTTCCGATTTGCCTTTGGTAGACTTTTTGTTTCTCGTGGCAGGATCGGTTGCGGCATACAGAGCATGGACTTCGGCCGAGGTCAACGTACGCGACGCACCGACGGGTAGTTGGCCCAGCCGCAGGGGGCCAATGGCGATTCTCCGAAGCAGCACAACCTTGTGGCCTGCGCGCGCCAAGATGCGACGGATTTCGCGGTTCTTGCCTTCCGATAAGACAATCTCAATTTCAGTGCAGCTTTTGCGATGCTTGCGGATGGTGGCACCGTCGATACGGGCAAAGCCTTCGGCCAGATGGACGCCTTTGCGGAGCTTGGCTAGCTCTTCTTTGGCAATCAACCCGGAAACAACGACGAAGTACGTTTTCTGAATGCGAAATTTGGGGTGGGCCAGTCGCTGAGCCAACTCACCATCGTTGGTTAGCAGCATGAGACCTTCGCTGTTTCGGTCCAGTCGCCCCACGGAGAATACGCGCTGCCGGTCGGGTACGAGATCGATGACCCTCATTCGCCCGCTCGGATCTCGGTTAGTCGACAGCACTCCTTTGGGTTTGTTGAGCGCAAAGTAGACCGGTCGAGATTTCTTCAGTGCGGTTCCGTCGACCTTGATCGTGACTTG
>JANQJJ010000521.1 GCA_028281725.1 Pirellulaceae bacterium
CGCCGAGCCCCCACTTCGCCGCCGATTTCCAAGTCCAGGGCTCCGGCGGCCTAATTCGCCCCGTCTTCGACTCTCCCGGCAGCTGCTGGGCTCGGCCCCCCGACAAGCTCCCGACTCGCGACTTCGGCTTCAGCTTCGGCTGCGAGTCGATGGTGTTTTGCATAGAGAACGTAGGGATCGACGGAGTGCTTTCTGAGCGAGTAACCGTGCACTCAGTGCCGCTGTCGCTGCTGAACGTGCTGCTCTTTCTATGTACTCCAGACTCATTCGAATTCATCGATTCGCTCATCCGGCGTGGTTGAAAATTCAAACTGTCGTATATGTTCCAATTGTCAGTCATTGGTCTATCGTCCTGGCAGTGATTCGGGTTCGTTGGCGGACGCAGCCCCTGGGGCGTGAGGTGGGTGTCGGCGGTTTCGCCTCGCTATCTACCAGACGAACGACGACGACGCACGCGTCTTGCACCGCGACGGCGCCGGTTGCCGGGGAGAAGATCCTCCACGCCATTGGGAAAGGTCGCTATTTCTTTGGCATTCGCGGCCCGGAATCCTGATTGTTTCGGTTCTGAGTAGTAGCTTCATCGTTGGCCTTGCTCTGAGGGGACGCTAGTCCGGCGGATTTTTGGTTCGACTTGGCGTTGGGCTTGGCCTGCGGAGCCGCCGCTAACCGCGACTTAGAACCTTTTTTCTGACTCTTCTCGGAACGGAGTTTGTTTCGTTGCTCCTTAGTAACTCGATCGTTGGCCTTTCTCTCCTTGGTCGTCTGTGACTTGGAACGTGGCATCGGCTTGCGCCCGCTCGATTTCAGCGTGTTCTCATGATTGAGTTGATTCCCAGTAGTAGCTGTAGCGTCGGCCTGGTTCTGCTGCCTCACCGATGCCACGGATTGGTGTTTCGAACTGGAACCCACCTTCACATGGTGGCCACCTGAACCCGGCTTCGGAGTGGGGCCTGTTGACCTCGACGCATTCGACCTACTGGACCTCCATTCTTCAAGTCGAGACTTACGCTCCGCACGCTTCGCGAGGATATCGTTCACCAACTTGTTGTTCCTTGAGTTAGGTGGGATGGATGGGGACATTGCGTCAAATGTGTCTTTCGCCCCAGTAAGTTGTGCCGTTAACTCTTTATGTTTGGCTTGGGCCGCGTCGCGCTGTTTACGCATCTCTTTGAGTTCCTTTTCGAGCTGCGCGATCTTCCCTTCCTGAAGGTGGGTCATCGACGTGTCCAATTTCGCCTGCATTGCGTCGACCGCTTCTTGCAGCTTTTTGACATCGTCTTGGAGAGGAGAATCGGCGTCGTTCCAGTGCGTCCCGATGGTCTTCTTCATGCCTTCGATGGAGTCTCGGAAGCCGGCTATCTGCCCCTTCAATTCGGCTAACTCTTTGTCGTGCGCGGCAGATGGTCGATTCTGGAGCTGTTGATGCACATCTTCGACTTGCTTGCCCACGTTATCGATTTTACTTTCGACTTTCCTGCTCCTGTTTCCGAGTTGATTTTCGATCCGCTCGAGTTGCCTCGCGACCTGCCCCGCTGCGATGTTTTCCAGTGACTTTTCCGCGCATTCATCCCACACTTTTCGCTCTTGCGCGGCGGCCTTGTGCCCTCTCCAAGCGGAAACGACGGCCACACCCACTAGGAACAAAGCGACGGCGCCAAGCGTCCAGGGCCCCCCTATCACGGCCGCCACTCCCACCCCAGCAAGCTTCAGACCCACCGCAACGCCTCCGGCACCCACCAGGAGGCTGCCGATGGACCATTTTGCGCCACTCTTCACCCCCGCCTTGACGGCTGCTTTCTCGCGCAGGGTAGCGAACTTTTTGTAGGAGATTGCATCGTTGGGCCTAGCGGCGCCGCCCCCCGGCAGATTCTTGGAATCGCCGAGGTGCCTAGATTTGGCCGTCGGCTTAGTCACTGTCATGTTGTTGTTTCCGCCCCCTGGCAGGGCGAATCTTGCTGGCCGCTGCGACCCGTCGTCTTTCTCAAGAATATCCGAGGAATTTCCCAAGGTAATATCCGAGAAATCTCCGGTGGTCCGGATGGATAGAGATGGATCTGTAGACATGTTCGGTCTCCACGTAGGCTTGCGTGAGTTCTAGGGAATGTGGATCGGCGGCGCATGGCGCGACGGGAGAACTCACGCCGATCAGTCGTCACGCCCCGACGAGTCCTCGTGCAAGAAGAACGCGGCGGCCTCTCCATTCTTGCAACCCTGTGAATTCCCGATGAACCGCCGCCGGGGGGGGTGTCAGGTGGTGGAGCGCTGACGAGGCGGAGCCACCATGACAGTGCGTGCCAAGGCGGGAGCCTTGGCACGAGTCGCTGGCGCGGTGGGATTCACCCAGAAGTGTCGAAATCCCTGGGTTCTTACCGTTCGTGAACAATGGAAAAAGTCGAGCTCAGAACGTGTTTCAAAAATCGCAGGGAGCCCCCTCCCAGTCGCATGACGACTGACCTCCTGCAACGCATAAACTCCAGCCAACTGGGCGGCCGAGCGGCGGAAGGAACTGGTGGTCGATCTTAGGACAGATCCAACGAACCTCCCGACGTTCCAAACCACCACGGCTGAGATTGAGGCTCTGGATGGATGCGTTAAAATGCTCCGCATTCATCCACCAGGCGCTGCCACGATTTGCTGAAAGGGAAAACAAAGGATTGACCGTTACCCCAAAGCAAGTTGAGGCTGGACAGGCCGTCTATACCAAGCGAACGCTCGCAGTCTACGATTTCATCGTGCTGACCGTTTCGAACCGATTCTTGTGGAAGTGCCCAACTCGGCGGCTTGTAGCCCACTACGATGCTCACATCACTTCGAATCATTTGGACGTCGGTGTCGGCACAGGCTACTTCCTCGACCGATGTCAATTTCTGGCGGCGGATCCACGCGTGGCCCTGCTGGATCTCAACTCCGACACTCTGGACTTTGCTTCGCGGCGAATCGCGCGCTACCGTCCCGAAACGTATCGCCGCAATGTCTTGGAACCGATTTCGTTGGAAGCGGAAAAATTCGATTCCGTCGCCATGAACTACCTGCTCCATTGCGTCCCAGGTTCACTCGAGTCGAAATCGGTGATATTCGATCATCTCATCGCCTGGATGAACCCCAACGCAGTGCTGTTCGGTTCTACGCTCTTACATGGCGGTGTCCGGCGAAACTGGTTTGCAAATCGCCTGATGAATTCGTACAACCGAAGTGGGATATTTTCGAATCGAGAGGATGACCTCCCAGGCTTGAAACGCGAACTCGGAAAGCGGCTGAAAGATCTGACGATTGAAGTGGTCGGCTGCGCCGCGCTATTCGCCGGCCGAGTATGAACGCTTCCCTACTCCACGAATCCCAGAAAACTGGTTACCGACGCCGGCTTGCAAAGTCTGCGGCGGCTCCCGAAACTAAGGACTCCCGACGTCGGCTGGCATGGCCCAGGGACGGTGCCAATTGACAAGCTTTGCAAGCTGCTTCGGAAGGTAGACGTCAGTCCTCCCACGACTTGGGAACAACAAAGAGAGAACTCGATCGCATTTCGCTCTGATTCGCTGCCGGCCTCCCGATGCCCACCATGATCCATCGCTCCCCCTCTCAATTCTCCAACCGTCCGCGACGAACTCCTAACCCAATGTGCAATCATTTCGCGAAAGTAGGCTCTAAGCCATCTCGGATCCTACGGATATGGCTGTTGACGGTCCTTGCGCTCGGCAGCGCGGCGGCGGCGCAAGATACGCCGGAGTCGCTTCTAAGAAAGGCTGAGGAAGCCGGACGGCAGACGCGGGAGACCCTCAAGTCGGCATCGGGAACGGGAACAATTCAGTTCACGGTTCTCGCACCTCAGGATGACGAACCGAACCTGGTCACCGACGCCGACATTCAAGTTTTCTTCGATGCTCCCAAGTACCACATCCGCTTGACCAATGTGGCGCGCCGGCTTGTGGCCCGCGGTCCGGAGCCCCAGGAAGCATCTGAGGTCGTAGAGCAGGCGATCCTCTTCGATGGAGGAGAAACGCTTTACTGGGTCCAGTTCTTTCAAGACGGAAAGTGTCGCGGAGAAATCTACTTCGCCTTCTCACAGCAATCGGTTTTGCGCAAAGCCGGCCTGCCGCTCAAGACGCCCATCTACCTTTGGAACGAAGCCTTGGACATCGGCGGATTGGACCTGTCGAACACGCGGGTCACTTCCCTGGCCGGTGGAGGGCTTGTGGGGGAGGTCACGAAGAGCCGCTACCGAATCAAGTTCTTTTTTCTGGGCGATTTTGGCTACGACCTACGCCGCGTCAGTTCGTTTCGTACCGGTCAAAGGAAACCGTTCCGAGACCACATACTTACCTGGGATCAATCCAACGGCGCCCACTACGTCAAACGGTATAGCCACTCAGTACTCCGCGTACCGCCGGACGCTCAAGAAACGGCGGAATCCACCTCCCGGCAAGAGCAGTTCTCGATTGAGTACGATTCTTTTGAGGCCAACGTGATTGTCGCCCCGAACGTCTTCTCGCTTGACGCGCTCAAAATCCCGAGTGGGACCGTGTTCTTGGACAGGAGGGTCCATGTCCGTGGAGAACCCTTACGGAAGATATATGACGGCCGGCTTCTAGCCCAGCCAACGGCCGAGTAAGCATTGCCGTGGGAATCGGAATCGCCTGGCAAAACTCGGTCGCGTTTTTCCCGGACTTGCGCCCCGGTCGAGCCGTAACGGCAGCTAGCGTTTTCGATAGAGTTCGATTTGATAGGGCCCGCGATACATGAGCAACAAAGCGTCTCTTCGCGCGTAGCGGTCGAAGACCAAACGTAAAAAATGCTCTTCACCCGGCCAGGGATATGCAAACACAATGGCAAAATCAGCCAGCGGCATGTCGTAGCGGTCATAGGCCGGCTCGAGCTCGTGAGTCAGAGAGACGAGTGGATCGGTATCTTCCGCCAACCGGCTAGCACCGGCCGGCAGGAAGTTGCCATTCCAGATTTCCGCATCCACGCCATGCCGGCTAAGTAGCTTTCGCCCCTCGGCACACAAGAACTCTTCGGCCTCGACGCCAACAGCGTCCAATCCGAGGATCCCGGCAATTCCGGTCACGACGGCGAACCCGCATCCCCACTCCACAAATAGCCTGCCGTCAATCCAATCCCGGGAAACGCACTCCACCAGAGCGGCAGCAACCAGGTCGAAATCGCACTCGATGTACTGAGGCAGCGGTTTCTCCGAAAACTGGTCCCAATACCTTTCAATGCGCCGCCGCGCCGCGACCAACCAATGCGATACCTGCGTTGGTAGCTCATCCTGAAGGTTCGTGAGTTCGATCTCGCGCAGCGCCATGTTGTTTCTTGCCAAGTGAAGGGAACCAGCGGAATTGACACTCGGCCGGCAATTAAACGCCGGTGAGCCACCCTGCGCCGACAGAACTTGAGGGAATCTTCAAAAGATTGGCGCGGTTATTCTAGCGTTGCCCAACCAGTCGGAACATCCAACACACACCGGACAGATACCTGAGCGCGGCTGACGTTTGCCGAAGTTCCTGGACAGTTCCACCCGGCAGGCGGTCGATAGCCGACTTTTGGACGGAATCGGTGCGCACGGACAGCTCTAGCAAAATCTGTCCCAGGCGTGGGCTGTTACTCGATTCGCCCATCCCCAAGATACGTGCATTCACGGAGTCGGATCGCATGACGTCGGAAACGAAAACGGCATCTACCACGGGATTTCCGCTCGTAATTCCCACGCAAACTCAACATCCAACCGCCCGACTGGTTCTTCGAAACGACCTCGGACAGATTGTCCAACAGTGGCTCATCAAGCAGAACAAGTGCACCCTCGGCAGCGCGGCTAGTTGTTCGGTGCGCTGCAGCGTGCCCGGTATCTCTCCGTACCACGCCCTGCTGGTAGTCGGCGCGAAACAGACCTTCGTCCGCGCGCTGGCTCCGAAGGTAACGCGAGATGGAGTTCAGATCAATGAGATCCTGCTGACGGATGACAGTTGCCATTTCGAGATTGCCGGCCATCGCTTCGAATTGTCTCGTAACACGGCTGATCCAAGTGCCAATCCGACGGACGAAGGCGGCTCTCAGGATCGTCTCAAGTTCACTCTGGCACGCCCATTCGAACTCAGTAGCCGAGCTGCGGCCCTTGCGAAACCAGCCTCGTCCCCGCAGCCGGGACCGACACCGACGACTTCGCAGCCCGATGATTCCCAGCCACGATGGGTGGCCGAGCTGATTCAATCCGCCATCGAGCCCCTGGAGTGTCAACTGCAAAATTTGCTCGAACCGATCGCGGAAATGCAGTCGGAAACGCGGAAACAGAAACGCCGGCGTCGCAAACGGCTCGTCGAAAAACGCAAGCACGCCGCAGAAGCACCTCTCGATACTCTCGCGGCCGAAGCTGCTGCGGAGCTACCCCACCCAGCAATGTCACCGGAGCTCGAAGAGATTGTCACCAGGCAATCGGTAGCCATGGATGTGCTCAGCGAGCGCATCGCCGATGTGAATCACCAGTTGTCCGCGATCGAACGCATTGTGGTCGAGGACCACCAATCGGATGCCTTAGAGGCAGCCAACGCGGCCACCCAGGCGCAGATCACCGCTCAAAATGACGCGATCGAGCAATTGCAATCGGGTATCGTGGCAGTTTCCACGGCGCTTCAGGACCTGCAGGCCAGCCAGGTCACGGCTCAGGATGACGATGCCGATTGGAAAGACAACGTACAAACCCAGCTGGGAGCCTTGCGCGAATCCATCGAAGAGATGGCCCTTCGCACCGCCACGCAGCCTGACGCCGCTCCGCCTATTTCAGAGGAGGCGCCGCAGACCGCTAGCGCGCCCGGCGAAATGCGGCCGGCCCCAGACCAAACTCCGGAAAACCCACCGGAGGCCGCTAGCGACAGAGAGGCCGGTTGGCAGCCGACCGTCGCTGAGCAGGCGGTTCCCGAAGAAGGACTTTCAAACGAGGACACGAACTGTTCCAGCGCACTAGAGCCCACCGAATCATTGCCCGCTGAGGCGGCCAGCGAGGATAGGCTTGTCGATTCTTTCGGTCATCCCAAGTCCGATGCCTCCGGAGACGCCCGTGTTGCTTCCTTCGATAGAGACCTGGCCGAGCACGTAGACGCATCCCAAGACGAACTCCACGCCGACGATGTTCTCGCTCAAGATGCGGACCACGGGTTGATCGCCCCCGCGGCGGAGGAGACGCCCGCGGCGGAAGAGACGCCCGCGGAAGACTTTAAAGAAGAACATTTTTACGAAGATAGGTTGGCGGAAACTACGTGGTTCTCCGAACCATCACCACCGAGTGACTTCGAACAAGAGGCTCCGTCGGCCAAGCAGCCGAGCGACGACTCCAACTTCGGCGCTGAGTACGCGCCGGAATCGCTCGCCACGCCGCAGGATTGGCCTGCCTCTGCTGATCCAACCAAAAAATTTGACGCTTGCGAACCAGGCTCGCAGGCTGGCCTCGCCGAGGAACTGGCTGGCGGGTCCGATCAAGCCCAGCTGTCCGCGGAACAGCTGTCCCCAGAAATCGATCAAGACAACGAACAGTTGACGGCCGAAGACACGACGGCAGCCGAGCAGCGGAACCAGCCAGAGCCGGTGGCTCCGGAAGATGAATTCTTCGGATTTGGCGAGTACCCCAGCACTCCAGAAGTCAGCGAGCCTGAATCTAGCGGCCCAGAAGCTGGCAATCCAGCGTCCGGGTACAGCGTGGACGGCCCTCTGCCGGCCGAGCCTGAGCGACCCGCTGGAGACCACCTGGAGTATTTGGACGCTCAGTTCGAAGAAGTCCCTGGCTGGCCTACGCATCCGGCTCGCGATGAGCAGCTCGGCATGAATCCTTCGGATCTCGCATCGGAAATAGTCCCTGGGGAACTGGGCCCTATCGGTCAGCTTCCCGGCTGGTGGACCAGCGAAAACTCGGACGAACCAGCCAGCCAGCCGCAGGTGGATCGGACCGTCGAGTACGGGGCCGATGGGCAGCCGATCTACGCCGACGATCCATCCGGCTATGGACAGGAACCGGGGCAACCTTCAGCCGGCGATGAACAGACGCCTGGCGCTGAAAGTGAGTTTCCAGGATTCCCAGAGCCACAACCGATGGAAGCCGAGTCGTTCCATCCATCGGATTCGGCCGACAGAGATGACTATAACTTGCTGGCCCGCTTCGATTCTCGCGCGGACGGCGTCGAAGAATCTCATCCGCTGGCGGACGAATTCGCCGAGCCTCAGGCCGATGGGTTCCGCAACTCTGCGCAAGATTCGCCGGGCGAAAGTCTGCCGCATTTAGATACCCAAGGTCCAGACGCTCAGTATTCAGCCGCTCAGTCACTTGAATCCATCTTGGATGATGAATCTCAGGCGGAGGGGATTTTTGATTTGGCGAGTACGCCCGGCGTGGCGGAGCTGGCCGACTATGTTGAAAACGAGCCTACCCGTGCTGATGATTCGCTCGGCGCTCTCGGCGAAACCACGCCGCCGCTCGATCAGAACGGGGAATCTACTGATGCCCCCGACCAGCAGCCACATGAATTCGGACAGGCGGGAGATCAGGAAGAGGGAGAGCCTGCAACCGCTCCAACGACACTCGAGCTCGGTGAATCGTCCGCGCCCTTGGCAGACAGCGGCGAACCGACCGGCGATCTCGAGCCCACCAGCGGTGTGGATGGACATCCCGATGGGGATGAGGATAGCGTTGAAGAGTACATGAGGCGATTGCTCGCCAGGATGCGTGGAGTGCCGGAGGATCAGATCGAGTTGCCTTCCGCCGTAGCGTCCCCGACCTCCTCGCCAGCGCCCAAGGAAAAAGTCATCGAAGAGGTGCCAAGTCCACCTGCGGGCGACGAGCCGAATGCGGAAAAACCAGCTCCGGACGAGACGACGGAGCCATTTGACCCGGAAAAGTACGTACCGCGTGTCTTGGCCCCTGAGGAAACGCAAAACCTGGCCGCCATGCGGGAGCTCGCCAACTCGTCGGCTCGCACGGCAATCAACAAGAGCAGTCGCCAAAGACAGCTGACGTCGGTGTGCCTCAAAATTGGCATCGCAACGATCGGTTTGGTCGTCGGTAGCGTGCTGATTGCCATCAACGGTCTGAACGTCAACATCGGCCTGATCGCGACCATCGCCTCGTTGCTGGTTGCCTCGATATGGGGATACGATGCCGTGACGAGTCTCAAGCCGCTGCTGGAAGCGGGTTTTGTGCTGCGTCCTACTGCCCAGCAAGCGCCCCAAAAAGATTCGTCCGACGAAGCCTAGCGTTTTGTCAACACTAAAGATTTGGGTAAAGGGCGCAGTGCGTCCAGCATTTGCCCTCTAAGATCTCGGCAATCGCATCCAACAGGGCTTGCCTCACCAGCGCCACGGCGGCGCCCATCGGACTGTCCTGGTAACTGTCGCGAGAGCGACGAGCCGGATGTGTTGGAACGCCCAAGATCGAAGCAGCTTTGCCGCAGGCGAACGTCGGCCGTGGAGACAACGCAACTTGGCCCTCTTGAATCAACAGATTCGACGAGTCGAACTCTCGATCGCGACTGATAACGATACGAATTCCACGACTGTTCGGAATGCCGAGCTAGCGTTCGCAGGCGAGTCGTCTCGGCTATCTAGGTCCCGGTTTCTAGCCTATATTGCAGAACGGTTCCCGTAGCGATCCAAGTCAAATCGAGCCATAGCCATGACCACCTCAGAACTGTCTCCTTTCCATCTGGCTATCGAGGTCCGAGACCTACCTTCGTCGCGAGCCTTCTATGGCGAGCTGTTCGGCTGCGAAGAAGGCCGAAGTGCCAAGACGTGGGTTGATTTCAACTTCTTTGGCCATCAACTGGTCTGCCATGTCACGGATTCTTACCCTGGTGCCAGCATCGCGCCAGCGTCGAATCCGGTAGATGGGCATGATGTCCCCGTGCCCCACTTTGGTATCGTCCTGGAGATGGACGTTTGGCAGGAACTGGCCAAACGCTTACGCGACGCGAACACAGCCTTTGTGATTGAGCCCTACGTTCGATTTGAGGGGCAACCGGGTGAGCAGGCAACCATGTTCTTGCTGGACCCCAGCGGCAATGCACTGGAGTTCAAATCATTTAGGAATATTGCCAGCGAGCTTTTTGCAACTTGATCTTGCTAAATATTATTAATAAGAACCGCTTGATTGGCACGCTGGTTCCCTCCCGAACGATGTCATCCTCACGCAAGTTATTTTACTTCCACGAACCTCGCAATCGCGACCCCGATACCTTTCATGACGAATTCCATCTGGCCCGACGGCAATCAAACCCAGCAATTGCTCTCGGGAGCGAAGGCCGGAGACGGCGATGCGGTCGAGCGGCTGCTAGATCGGCATCGGGAGTCCTTGCGGCGGATGATCGCCATGCGACTGGACCAGAGAATCTTGCGGAGAGTCGACGTGAGCGACGTCGTGCAGGACGTGCTGATTGAAGCGAATCGCCGATTGCAGGACTATCTAGCCAAGCCGATCATGCCATTTCATCTGTGGATCCGTCAGATCGCCAAGGATCGCATCATCGACGCACACCGGCGCCATCGCGTCTCTGCTCGGCGCAGCATTGACCGCGAGCAGCCGCTGGTCGCCCGAGGCCCTTTGGATCAATCGACGATGGATCTAGCAGCTCGTTTGCATGATCCGGAACTCACCCCCGCCGCGGTGGCTACCCAACGGGAACTGGCGATCCATGTGCAAGGCGCGATTGATCTACTGGACGATCGCGATCGCGAAATCATTCTGATGCGACACTACGAGCAGTTGAGCAACCAAGATGCGGCCGCGGCTCTGCAAGTTACCGAACCGGCTGCAAGCATGCGCTACCTGCGGGCTCTGAAACGCCTTCGTAAGCTGCTAGACGATCCCCGCAGTTCCCATCGTGCGGCGGAAGACCAATAAGCCCACGAGGTCGCCGAAAACAGATGAACCCCATAAGGCCACCCAAAGTAGATGAACACTGTGCCGGCAGACGATGAAAGCGATCTGCCACAAAACGAGCATGAAGCCGAGTTGGCGAATCTAGTCAGCATGCTGACCGACCGGCTGCAGACCGGCGAAGTCCTGGAGCTCGCTCAGGTCGTCCGTGACTACCCACAGTTCCAGGAGGACCTTCAGGAGATCTGGGGGGCCATGGTCGTCACCGACGCGGTCGCCACTACCGCACGAAAGCCGACTGCCGATAGCTCGCCGGCAGACGCCGAGCAAGGCTTGTCCATTGGATCACTCCCCTACGAAATCGGCGACTACAGACTGCTTGAAGTCGTAGGGCGTGGCGGCATGGGAGTGGTCTACCGCGCTCAGCAGCTGAGCTTAAACCGGACGGTGGCCGTTAAAATGATTCTGGAAAATCGCCCCTCCAACCCGGAGAATCATCAACGATTCTTTGCCGAGGCGGAGGCGAATGCTCGACTGGAACACCCGGGAATCGTATCGATATTCGAAGTCAGCGAGTTTCGAGGCCAGCCGTTTTTCAGCATGCAATTCGTCCAAGGTGAGACGCTGGCGGACCGGCTCAAGCAGGGACCTCTTCGGCAGCGGGACGCGGCCCGCATCATGGTGGACGTCTGCCGAGCCATCGACTTCGCTCACGGCCAGGGTGTGATGCACCGCGATATCAAACCGTCGAACATCTTGATCGACTCCCAAGATCAGGTCCGCGTGACTGATTTCGGTTTGGCCAAGCTGACCGACTCGGGCGATAACTTGACGCGGACTGGAGCCGTCATCGGCACGCCAAGCTATATGTCTCCCGAGCAGGCGGCGGGCAGCTCGTCACAGCTTGGTCCGCGATCGGACGTTTATAGCCTCGGCACGGTGCTGTACCACCTACTGACCGGCCGTCCACCCTTTATCGCGGACTCTCCGATGCAACTCGCGCTGCAAGTGCTCGAACACGACCCGCCACCGCCGCGTCTGCTAGAGCCAAGCGTCGACCGCGACCTGGAGATGATCGTCGCTCGCAGCATTCAGAAACCACCCGACCTACGCTACACATCGGCCGGTGAAATGGCGGACGATCTAGAATCGTTCTTGCGTGACGAGCCCGTCCGTGCCCGAAGCGGCAAACTGGGGCAAGTCGTTGCGCGGTGGTTTCGTGAAACACATCATGCGGCAGTCCTCGAAAATTGGGGCTTGCTGTGGATGTGGCATAGTTTAATCCTGCTGATCGTCTGCCTGGCGACAGAAATGATGCACTGGTCCGGCGTGGAAAGCCGCTTGAGCTACGCCGCGTTGTGGATTGTCGGCCTCGGGACGTGGGCCGGAGTCTTCTGGGCGCTGCGGCGAAGAATGGGGCCGGTGACGTTCGTCGAAAGACAGATAGCCCACGTCTGGGGTGCCAGCCTACTGGCGATCGCCGCGCTGACGCCGCTGGAGTGGTTGCTACGGCTCGAACCACTCACCTTGTCGCCGATCCTAGGCGTCGTCAGCGCGATGGTTTTTTTCATCAAAGCTGGAATTCTCGCCGGCTGGTTCTACATCCAGGCCGCATGCCTGATTGTGACCAGTATGCTCATGGCCCTCTTCCCTGAAGCGGCCCACCTGATCTTTGGCCTGGTCTCCGCAGCCTGTTTCTTCTTCCCAGGCCTGAAGTACCATCGGCAACGCCAGGTGGGACTCGAGTAAAACCGATGTCGACTCAGCTACGGCAGGAGTCTACCAACCTAACGAAGAACGACCGCCTGTTCGTGGGATAGAACAAGCGGTCGTCTAGGAATATTTTTTCCATTGGGATTCAGCGCGTCAGGGGACGGCGAACCTCAGAGCGTTTCTCACCGGTTGTCCCGGTACATACAGGTTCGGCAGCCGTCCGACGCCGCGTCCCACGACGACCGGACGATAACGAGTCGTCGCGACCACAGCTGACGTTCGGTAGACCGGCGCCACCGGATAAACCGCTCGATAAGAACTGTAACGTACCACTGGAGCGGGCGCGACGTATGGGGAGATCACCGGACGATAGGCGGTGACAACCGGCGCCGGATACGCGACCGGAGCTGCCAACACGCGGGGTGCCAGAGGTACGGAAAAACCAGGTCGATAGACGACGACTTGTGCCTGCGCGGATGCCGCAGCAACAACGCTAAGCACGACCGCGGCCAGCGACAATTTGAGCATGTTCATTGAGTCTCTCCAGGGCTGAAAGCAAAGGGTTTAGTTTGAGCAAATGAGCCTTGCACTTCACTGTTTCATGTTACCTACAGTCACAATTGTCAACGAGTGGCTAAACCGGACAGTCTGCCCAGATTCTCGTGTCAAAAGCGAGAAAATGACCTTCAGAACGACTCGAGCTACTTCTTGGCACACCCTGATTAACCTAGACTCGCCAATCTTCCAGACACCGGATACCCACGGCGCACCGGCGGACGGCTGCCGAGGGACATGACTGGCAGGCGATGATCGGAAGCGGGGACGGGTGGACCGGGAACAAAACGATAGAAATGGGGAACAAGGGGAAATGGAACCATGACTCCCAAGCGTCCTGTAGCACTAGTCACTGGTTCGGGAACCGGCGTGGGAAGAGCCTGTGCGCTCCGGCTGGCCAAGCTCGGTTTTGACATCTTCGTGAACTACTCGCGCAGTCAGCAAGAAGCCGAGGAGACTCGGCGACTGGTCAGCGCGATCCAGCCCTCGTCCGACGAATCGTTTGCCGGCGAGGCATGGACACGCGTCGTTCGATGCGACGTCTCCGATGAGTCGGCGGTCCGGCGTATGATCGACGAGATTGCCGAGCAAAGGGGAAGACTGGATGTCTTGGTCAACAACGCGGCCACCACGCATTTCATTCCGGGCAAGGACCTGGACGAGATGACCGAAGAGAAGTGGGATCGTATTCTGGCTGTCAACTTGAAGGGGCCGTTTTTCTGCATCAAGGCGGCCGCGGATTTGCTCGGAGCAGGGGAGGGTGGAGCGGTTGTCAACGTCAGCTCCGTGGCTGGACTAAGTGGCCTCGGATCGTCAATCGCTTATGCCGCCAGCAAGGGTGCGCTCAATACGCTGACGAAGTCCTTCGCCCACGTCTTGGCCCCCGCTGTCCGCGTGAACGCCGTTTTGCCCGGGCCCATCGACTCGCGCTGGATTCGTGAGGGCGACAATCAGTGGGACTTGGACGAGATGACTGCCGACTTCCCAATTCCACGCGCCTCGCAGCCGGATGATATTGCCGACGCCGTGATTTATCTTGCGACCGGGACATCCATGACCACCGGGCAACTGCTGGTCGTTGATGGCGGAAAAACGATATAGTACGTGCATGGCTGGATCGGACGATGTAGACGCAGCAGCTAAAGATGACCAGCGCAATCCAAAATCGAGCGAAGCCAAGATTCACACGACGACGATCGCACACATGCTGAACCGATTGAAAAACTTCATCTACAATTGGAAGACACGTTCTAAGAAGTCCGCATAGCGCACTCCACTATCTTGCAAAGGCGATCATGTTATGAGTCGAATCACTCGTAGAGAGGTCACTCGGAGATCCATTGTCGGAGGGATTCTGGCCGGCGCCGGTGTGTCACTCACACAATCGTCGCCTCGATTGATGGCTGCCAGCTCGAGTGCCGAAGTACGCGTCGCGGTGATCGGGTTAGGGGGAATCGATGTACCTGGCAGTGTTGGTGGCCGTGGACGTCAGCTCATTCGTGCGCTTCAGCGCGTTCCGGCAGCCAAGATAGTTGCCGTGTGCGATGTGGATGAAGTAACACTGGGCGTTGAATCGACGAAGCTCAGGGAGCAAGGACATGACGTCGCGTCCTATGTCGATTTCCGTCATGTACTCGACGACAAGAACGTGGATGCAGTTTTCATCGCTACCCCCAATCACTGGCACGCGCTGGCAACGATATGGGCCTGCCAAGCGGGCAAGGATGTCTATGTCGAAAAGCCGTTTTCACACAACATCTGGGAAGGCAGGCAGATGGTTGCGACCTCGCGAAAAACCGATCGCATCGTTCAGGTTGGCACTCAACGTCGTTCTAGCGATGGTCTGCGCCAAGCTTTCGAGTATCTCCAATCCGGAAAACTGGGAGCCATCCAATGTGCCCGCGCCATTGTGTATCGCCCGCGAGAGGGAATCGGCAACGTCTCCGCTCCGACACCGGTGCCGGATTCAGTCGACTACAACTTGTGGTGTGGCCCGGCAGCCAAAACAGAAATTCGCCGCAAGCAATTACACTATGAATGGCATTGGTTTTGGCCGACAGGCAACGGTGAGATTGGCAACAACGGGGCTCACGAGTTGGATGTCTGTCGCTGGGCTATCGGGCAGGATACGGCACCTCCACGGGCCCTGAGCATCGGTGGACGATTTGGCGTCCATGATTGCGCCGAGACCCCCAACACGCAAATAGCGATCTTAGATTATCAGCCAGCCCCTATCATTTGCGAGATTCGAAACTGGCGGAGTACGAGAGATCAATCCGCCATCGGCAGCTTTGAAGGGTTGGGGCGCGGCACAATCGTGGAGTGTGAGGGCGGACAATTCCGCGGTGATATCTCCGGAGGACAGATTTTTGACAAGGATTCCCGGCCAATCGAAGAGTTTCGAGACCAAGGTACGCGTCGCGACATTGAAACAAAACATGTTGCCAACTTCATCGAGGCCGTGCGTTCACGAGATACCAGTAGTTTGAACTGTGAGGGCCGGGAAGGCCACCTGTCGGCAGCCTGCGTCCATATGGCCAACATTTCGCATCGCCTGGGGAAGACACAACACCCCGATGAAATCAAACACCAGCTAACCGCCAATGCGAAACTGGCAGATGCCTTTGACCGATGTCGAGCTTACTTGGGAGCCAACGACATCGACCTTGACAGCTCAAAAGCCACCCTTGGAGCATGGGTCACACTCGACACCGAGCAAGAGCGATTTGTCGACGATTTCGCCGATCAAGCAAACCGACTTTCGCGCCGCGAATATCGCAAGCCGTTTGTGGTACCCGACGTCGTCTGAGAAGCGGTGGTTGGCAGTACTCTACCGCGAAGATTTTGTCTCATACCGTTTGAGCTTGCGGTCGAGAGTCGAACGCTCGATTCCGAGTAGCTGAGATGCTTTGGTTTTGTTGCCATCGGTATGCCTGAGCATGGCCATAATATGGGCCTTCTCCAGCTCAGCCAACGAGATGGGTTGGAAAGCCGCTGGGCCGGCAGATACATCGCTGCCGGATTCAGCTGGCGGTACGCTGCCAAGTTGGGACAGACTCAGATCCTCCGCCTCAATCGTGGAACCACCGCCAAGTACGATAGCCCGCTCGATCACATTCCGCAGTTCCCGAACGTTCCCGGGCCAACTGTGGCGAGACAACAACTCCATTGCCTGAGGCTCAATTCCCGACAGCCGGCGGCCCGCGTGATGCCGCAATTGATTTAGGAAGTATTCCACCAGTAGCGGGATGTCTTCCAGACGCTCGCGCAGCGGTGGTACGTCGATCTCGATGACTCGCAACCGATAGTACAGATCGGCCCGAAAACTCTTATTCCTTACCGCTTCCTCCAGATCCCGATTGGTGGCCGCGATGACTCGCACGCTGGTTTGTATCGGCTTGTGACCGCCCAATCGCTCGAACGGCTGCCCTTCGAGCACGCGTAAGAACTTCGCTTGAAGCTCAGGATTCATTTCGCCGATTTCATCCAACAGAAGCGTGCCACCATCGGCCGCTTCGAACTTCCCTATCTTGCGATCGGTGGCACCGGTGAAGGCACCTTTCTCATGGCCAAACAGCTCACTTTCGAGCAAGGTCGGCGCCAGGGCCGCACAATTAAGGCAGACCAGGGGACCATCTCGGCGACCGCTCGCGTTGTGGATGGCGCGTGCGACCAGCTCTTTCCCCACTCCGCTTTCACCTCGGACCAAAACGGTGGCCATCGTTGGCGCGGCCCGCTTGATCGCCTGACGCACCTTCTGAAGCGAAGCGCTTTGGCCCACCATTTCGCAGGACAGTTCCAATTGCTCTTGCAACTGGTCGATATGACGCCGGCTGTTGGCCAGGGAACGAGCCAGCTGCTCTTTGGCTTGTTGACGCGACAGGGCGATTGCCAAATTGTCTGCAACGCCAACCACCAAATCCAGGTCCACATCGGTGAGCATGCGTTCGTCGCCGGACGAATAGATATGCAGCAACCCCACGACGTGCTCTTGCTCATTAAGCTTCTCGCGCAGCGGAGCGCAGATAATGCTCACGGTTTCGCGCCGGCCCGACTCTCGTGCGAGAGACAGCTGCGAATCGTCCTGGACGTTGCGTGCCAAGACGGCCTGACGATCACGCACCACCGTCTCGACTAGAAAATCACTGACACGATGATAGGCACTGCCGGCCGGTTGTCTTGCAGCCAACACGGCCATCGGAGGTGCCGGGGCCTGCTGACGCCTGCCTTCCCGCTCCGCATCGTCCGGATCGGCCATCGCTTCAATCGTCACGACGCCACCGGAAGAAACGTCAATCCGCTCCAGCAATCGATCGAGTGCTACCTGCGCCGCCGACTCGGGCGAATCGCATGCAACCAAGTCAAAGACCAGTCGGTAGAAAAAGCCCCAGTCCGAATTTCGTCCATCGGGCATCGGCCGCGGCGCTGAAGCTATCTGCGCGGGCTCTATGCCGTCGGACGACCACTGGGAATTCGACAATCGGTTGACGATGGTCGGGAACGCCCCCAATTCAGCGGTTTGCTGGCTCCCAAGCGATAGCTGCTCATGGCCCTCGACAGGTTCTCCTCTCGGCGCGAAGCCGCCGGCTAAGCTCCTGGAAAACGTGACACGGCAACTGCCGACCCCGATCGTCTCCCCGTCCTGAAGCATATGCAGACCGTTGATCGTCTGATCATCAACCTGGGTGCCGTTTCTTGACCCGAGATCCCGCACCCCCCAACCACCCGCATGAGGGGAAACTTCAGCATGTTTTCGGCTGACACGTTCATCCCGGACGACAATCTGATTTTCTGAGGAGCGTCCAACGACTACGGTTTGGTCAGGTTGCAGCCTCAATACGTCTGTCCAGCTGTTTCCCAGACGGATGATCAGGTAAGCCTGGGGGGTTGTTTGTTGCATTAGGTTGAGATGCGAAGTAATCTAGAGGAGTCTTTTCTAAAACCTGCCAGCCTCAATCTTAGCTGTTTTGGGCGCGGAGCGCGCCTGGGGCCTAGAAGAAATCTTCTCCGGAGTCAGAGAATGATTAACGGACAATACAAAAAGTCTGT
The DNA here is from genome assembly GCA_028281725.1 of Pirellulaceae bacterium. Taxonomy (GTDB): domain Bacteria; phylum Planctomycetota; class Planctomycetia; order Pirellulales; family Pirellulaceae; genus Aureliella. The sequence continues at coordinate 18,167 of JANQJJ010000521.1, forward strand.
AGGAACGTTTGCTCGTCGCCTGATCGCTGGCGCAGCATTAATCGGATGCCTGGCTGCCAGTCAGGCGGCGCACGCACAATTTGGGTTTGGATTTAATCGCATCGGAATCGTCGGAGGAGTCAGCGTCGATGCCGATGGTACGGTTCGCAGTGCGAGTAGGCAGGAACTAGACGGCTGGCTAAGCAAGCTCAGAGAGGCGTCGGTTGAGCCGAGCGGTGAGGTCGCGGACAAGACCGAGTTGCGAATGATTTCACTTGCCAAGTTGCAGGACGAGATCGCCAGGGCCATGGCGGCGGACCAGCCTCTATCGGAAGAAGTGCTCTACCTGGCCGGCTTGCAGCGGGTCGAGTATGTGTTCGTCTATCCGGAGCAAAACGACATTGTGCTGGCCGGCCCCGCCGAGGGCTGGATCGTGCGGGAGGACGCGACGGTTGTTGGAGAATCCAGTGGTCGTCCGGTATTGCAACTGGAGGATCTCATCACGGCGCTGCGAACCACCGAAGCGGCCAAGCGGCAAGCGATTTCCGTTTCTATCGATCCGACTCCGGAAGGAGAATTGCGACTGAATCGACTATTGAGTGGAGTGCGTACTGGCCCCGGATTCAACCCGGCGAGTATCGAGCCGGCGATGCGTAAAGCTTTTGGTCCGCAGATGGTTAAACTCACCACGGTCGCGACCGACTCCCGCATGGCTCAGACGCTGGTCGCAGCAGACTATCGCATGAAGCGTTTGGCCATGAATCTGGAAAAGTCGCCGGTATCCGGCATGCCAAGCTACATGGAGATGATTCGCCACGGCGGAGCTACCAAGGGCGCTCAGCCGCGTTGGTGGATGGCCTGTGACTACGATGCCATCTTGCACAGCGAAGACATGCTCGCCTGGAAACTGACCGGTCGTGGTATCAAGGCGCTGACGGAAGACGAGTTGGTAGACGCCAGCGGTTCGCGGCAGGCTTCCGGCAAGGCAAACAAGCTCGCTCAGCGCTGGGCGGATCTGTTCACTGAGAAGTTCGATGAGCTGTGTGCCCATAACGCGGCCTTCGGTGATCTTCGCAATATGATGGATTTGAATATTATCGCGACCGTGATACGTGGGCACCAACTAGAAAAGGTCGGGCAATGCGACTTGGGGCTGCTAGCAGGCCGCGATCAGACTCTGAAGACGCCCAGCTGGAAGACGCCTAAGACGATTTCTCCCGAATGCAGCTTTGTGCGCGGCCAAAGTGGCTGGACGATTTCTGCTAGTGGCGGTGTTGAGATCAATCCCTGGAAGATCGTCAGCCAGCAGACCCGACGCGATGAAAGTGTGAAAGCCATCCGTCATAAGGCGCGAGCTGATGGCAGCCAGTGGTGGTGGAACTGACCTGGTTCGCATCCCGCCCATCCGTGTCCGGACCAGGATTCTTTTGGCTTAAAACCGTCATGCCGCGACTGCTCTTCCCCAGTGGCGGCATTTTTTTGTGGCCTCCGGTCCGCCGCGCGTGTGCCCGCTCGCCACGTCCCCCCACGCTCATTGTCATAGAAACCGGGGTTTCTATGCCAATGAGCGTGGGAGAGTTCAGTCGTCATGCGACTGGGAGGGGGGCTCCTGCGATTATCGAAACACGTTCCGAGTGCGTAAAAGGGGCCGGCACCCAAAGCCAGCATGCCGCTTCGGGTGCTTTGCCCTTTGGGGGCCCGCCCCCTTTCTGCACGGCCCGAAACCATCCTTGCCGAACCTTGCAGTCCGCCCAGGTATCCTTGAGGGAACCGAGGCTGGTAAGTATGATGCTTGGTTCCATTTAGGGTCGCATCGCAGTCTATCAGTACCAAAAATAGCGAGCTCCACGACGAGCCACGCTGACTGCCGAGCCCACGAGCCAACTTACCCGCCGTTTTACAGGAAAAACCGATGCGGCACGTACTTTCTGCACTTGTTCAGAACGTCCCCGGCGTTCTGTCACACGTCTCCGGCATGTTAGCCTCGCGAGGCTACAACATCGATTCACTAGCTGTGGGAGAAACCGAGAATCCAGAGCTATCGCGCATGACGTTTGTGGTCATGGGCGACGATCGTGTGTTGGATCAGGTTCGAAAGCAGCTCGAGAAATTAGTCACAGTCGTCAATGTGGAAGACATTAGTGCTCAAGATTACGTCGAGCGAGACCTGATGCTGCTGCGAGTCAAAGCGGCCAAGGGGATTCAGCGCAGCGAAATCAGGGAACTCGTCGATATCTTTCGTGGCAAGATTGTAGATGTTGGCCCAGATGAAATCATGATCGAGCTTTCCGGACGCGAAAGCAAACTGGAAGCGTTCATCGATCGCATGCGTCCCTACGGCATTACCCAGCTCGGACGCACCGGACGGATTGCCTTAGTCCGTGGTGGCCAGGTTCAAACCGATTCCTTGGAAGCCCGGTTGCCAGCGGAAACGCACGAGTAACTCTGCCCCATCCTTTCCAGGTTCGTCCAAGTCCTCTTACGCCAGCCTGCAACTAACGCTGCCGGCTCAACCGAATAACTACTACCACAAAGAAAGAACTCAATGTCCGCAAAGATCTTCTATGACAATGACGCCGATCTGTCTCACTTAAAAGACAAGACGATTGCCATCCTGGGATACGGTTCCCAGGGACACGCTCAGGCACAGAATCTTCGCGACAGCGGTTGTAACGTCATCATTGGTCAACGCGAAGGCAGCGCAAACTACGACTTGGCCGTCAGTCATAACTTCCAGCCCATGTCGGTGGAAGAGGTCGTCAAGCAGGCGGATATCGTCAACATATTGTTACCAGACGAAGTCCAAGGCGACGTCTACCGGGCCCACATCCTGCCGAATTTGGTCCCTGGCAATGTACTGATGTGCTCGCACGGTTTCAACATCCACTTCGGCCAGGTCGAACCGCCAAGCGGCGTCGACACGTTGTTGGTGGCGCCCAAGGGCCCAGGACATCTGGTCCGAAGCGAGTACGTTAAAGGCGGTGGAGTCCCTTGCCTGATCGCACTCGGAGACGGAGCGAGTGACAAGACACGACAGATCGGTCTGGCCTACGCCAAGGGCATTGGCGGCACGCGCGGTGGCGTGATTGAAACGACCATCGCCGAAGAAACAGAGACGGATCTTTTTGGTGAGCAGGTGGTGCTCTGCGGCGGTGTCAGCGAACTGGTCAAGGCGGGGTTCGAGACGCTCGTCGAAGCCGGATACCAGCCGGAAATGGCCTACTTCGAATGCATGCATGAGCTGAAGCTGATCGTCGACCTGTTCTATCAAGGCGGGCTGAGCTACATGCGTTACAGCATCAGCAACACGGCCGAATTCGGCGACTACACTCGCGGACCGCGAATCATCACCGACGAAACTCGTCGAGAAATGAAGCAGATCCTGAAGGAGATCCAAAACGGTCAGTTCGCTCGCGAATGGATTCTGGAAAACCGTGCCGGTGCTCCCGCTTTCAAAGCAACGCGTCGTCGTGATCGCGATCAGGAGATTGAACACGTCGGTCGTCGACTTCGCAAGCTGATGAGTTGGATTGATTCAAAGGAAGTCTAGCCGCCTGAGCAATCCCAATTCGGCCGATGGGCGGGGCTCAGGCCGCCGCCCCGGTGCGCTCGTGCAACCCAACAGCTTAGGGAGGAACCGTGGCCTTCGGAAAGTCGGAGCCCAAGCAAAGCAGCGCTGCGCGGCCCAACTCACGAGCGACCCGCCGGCGCAAACCTCCCAAGGTGACTGGTGATTCCACGCTTCCGAACAACAGCAGGCCGCTAGCCCGGATTCGGCTACGCGGTGTCCGCGTTCACAACCTTAAAAATGTGGACGTGGACATTCCACGCGGCAAACTGGTCGCTATCTGTGGCGTGAGCGGTTCGGGCAAGACTTCTCTGGCACTCGATACGCTCTACGCGGAAGGACAACGGAGGTACATCGAAAGCTTTTCGGCTTACACGCGTCAGTTTCTCGAGCGGCTCGACAAGCCCGACTATGACGCAATCGATGGCCTGCCTCCAGCTCTGGCCGTCACCCGCGGAGCAGCTCCACGAGGCAATCGTAGTACCGTTGGCACGGCCAGCGAGACACTCGACTACCTGCGATTGCTTTTCGCCAAAGTCTCCCAGCTATTTTGCTATCAGTGTGGCCGGCACATCGTTTCGCACTCGCCTCAAAGCGTCGCCAGGTTGGTCGCTTCCCTGGAGAAGGGAACCAAATTGATGGTGGCCTTTGGTGTTCAATGGGACGACGTGGCCGATCGCGCTGGCGTCCTGGCAGATCTCCAAGCATCGGGCTTTGTGCGGCTCGTCGCGGGAGGGAAACAACTGAACTTGGGCCAACACGATCGAGAGCGACTGGCCGAGGCACTTCCCGAACAAGGCAGCGCGCTGGTGATCGCCGATCGGCTGCATGGTGGTGACTCATCGGCCCGCGCGACGGAAAGTCTGGAGATAGCTTTCGACCGAGGATTTGGTACCGTCTACCTGCTACTCGATGGTGCGTCCGAACCACCACCGGCTATCCTGGATTTAGTGGGAGATCTCAAATTACCGGTGGAGACTATTGACGGGCGCGCCTGGACGGTTGTCCAGTTGCCGCGGCAATTGCAGTGTCCCAATTGCCGCATCGACTTTCCCGATCCCGAACCTCGACTATTCAGTTTCAACAGCCCGCTCGGGGCCTGTTCGGGCTGCGAAGGATTTGGCGACACGATCGATCTGGATATGGATCTCGTGATCCCGGATCGTCGCAAGTCGATACGCGAGGGGGCTGTCGCGCCCTGGAACTCTCCGGCTTACCGGCATAATCTCGACACGCTATTGGATGTCGCCGACGAAATCGGTCTACCCGTCGACGTACCGTTTGAGAAACTGACCAAGAAGCAGATCGCGTTGTTGCTCGAGGGAGACCAAGAACAGGGCGTGGAGGGCGTTTACGATTTTTTTGCCTGGCTGGAACGCAAGAAATATAAGATGCATGTGCGTGTCTTCATTTCTCGGTGGCGCACCTACTCTCGATGCACTCAGTGTGACGGAGCGAGGCTCAATCCCCAGGCACTCTCATTTCGTATTGGCGGCCACAATTTCGCCGAGTTATGTGAGATGGAATGTCAGGCTCTCGCAAGGTTGCTTCCCAGTCTGCCCCTGTCGGACCGGGACCGGAAAATTGCCGCGGGGCCGCTGGAGCGACTCTCCGCACGGCTTGGCTACTTAGAAGCGGTTGGCTTGGGCTATCTCACGCTGAACCGGCCCCTGCGAACTCTCAGTGGCGGGGTAGCACAGCGAACGGCACTCACGGCCGCTCTGGGGTCCAGCCTGGTGAATATGCTATATGTCCTTGATGAACCCTCCGTTGGCCTGCATCCCCATGACGTGGACCGATTGTCGACAGCGATTGAGGGGCTCAGCCGCCGGGGCAACACGGTTGTCATCGTCGAGCACGAAGAAGCACTGATTAACCGCGCAGGTTGGATCATTGAAGTTGGGCCCGCTGCGGGCGAGCGCGGCGGGCAAATCGTATTTTCTGGCCCGCGATCGGAGCTGGAATCCAGCCACTGTCTAACCGGTGATTACCTCAGCGGTCGTCGCCGAGTCCCCGTGCCCGAGCAGCGGCGCAGTCCAAACGGCGGCTGGCTAAAGCTGACGGCGTGTCGCGGCCATAACTTGCAGCGGATCGATGTGGAGTTTCCTCTGGGGCTACTCTGCCTGGTCACGGGAGTCAGTGGCAGCGGTAAAAGTTCTCTCGTTCACGATACTCTCTACGGTGCGCTTGCCAACCGGCTGACGTCTGGCAAATCCAAAACGCTACCGTTCGACAGCATCTTGGGAGCGGGACAATTGGACGACTGCATCCTGGTCGATCAAAGTCCGATTAGCCGATCACCGCGCAGCAATCCGGTAACGTACGTCAAGGCGTTTGACGAGATCCGATCCGTTTTTGCCGAGACGCTCGACGCCAAGACACACAACTACTCTGCCGGCCACTTCAGCTTCAACAGCGACCTGGGACGCTGCCAGACTTGCCGTGGCGACGGAACGCTACAAATTGACATGCAATTCTTAGCCGACGTTTACATGAGTTGTCCCGCCTGCGGCGGCCAGCGGTATCGACCGGAGATCCTAGACGTTCGCTATCGCGATCGCAATATCGCCGACGTGCTGCAAATGACCGTTCGCGAGGCGAGTGCCTTTTTTCGTGGTGCCGGCAAAGTCCAACAGAAACTCCAAGTGCTCAGTCAGGTTGGTCTCGACTATTTGCGACTGGGGCAGTCCGCGATGACGCTCAGTTCCGGCGAGGCTCAGCGGTTGAAACTGGCCGCTCATCTGGTCACCGCCAATCGTCGACGCACCCTGTTTATCTTGGACGAACCGACAACAGGCCTCCATACCAATGATATCGTTCAGCTCCTGGACTGCTTCGATGCCTTGCTGGAAGCTGGCCATTCATTGATTGTGGTCGAACACAACGTACACCTCATGGGCGCCGCCGACTACATCATTGATCTAGGCCCCGGTCCGGCGCATCACGGAGGCCGGATCGTCGCCCAGGGCCCACCTGAAGCCATTGCTCGTTGCCCGGAGTCGATTACCGGCAAGTACCTTTCGGAGCTGCTCAGTCCACGCCCTTGACGTGTCAAACACCGGTGTCGGCTCCTTTTTTACGGGCCCGACGCGCCAGGTTGGAAGTTGCGCCACCTGCTACTTCGACATGTCCACCCCAGATATTTGGCTCGCTATCATCAGCGCCAGGCCTTCGACACGAGCAACCCAGCCGTTGCAGGGCCGGCGGGCGCGACGATGCCCGCGCCTCAAGAAGAATCAAGGAATCAGGGACACTGCTGAGTCGACGCGTCCGAGGGCGCGGCATCCGGGTCCGATACCCGTGCTGCCAAGATCGCTTTCGACTGCTTTCGCCAGTGCGAGCAACTCCGCCACTTTGTCCGGATTCGCCGAAGCGACGTTGTTCGCTTCGCCGATATCCTCGTGCAAGTGATACAGTTCTTTCTTCGCCAATCGCAGCTTCCACGCTCCTTTGCGAACCGCTTCCAACTTCAATCCGCGAAAATAGAGAAACTCGTCCCTGGGCTCTGCCGACCCTTTGCCCTCGAGCACCGACCAGACATTCACGCCATCGATGGACCGGTCGCTGGGCACGCTTGCTCCCGCAATATGAGCAATCGTGGGAAGCATATCCATCATGGTGGTCATCGCGGCGGTCTCGGTTCCAGCCGGAATCCTGCCTGGCCAACGACACAACGTCGGCACGCGCACACCGCCTTCGAACGTTGAACCCTTCGCGCCTCGTAATGGCCCATTGTTAGCCCCGTGATTCTTGGCTCCGCCGTTGTCGGATGTAAAAATAATGAGCGTATTTTCGGCGATACCAAGCTCGTCCACTGTCTTTAGAATCTGTCCCACGCTCCAGTCCACTTCGCTAACCCAATCACCAAACAGCCCGTTGTCGGACGTACCTCGAAACGGCTTGTCCGGATACAGAGGAAAGTGAACTGCCGTGTGGGGGAAGTACAAGAAGAACGGCTCCTGTTGGTGCTCCCGAATGAAACGGATCGCCTTGTCGGTGTACCGCCGCGTCAACGTAGCCTGTTCTGCCGCCTTGACGCGTTGGACAACGCTCTCGTTCTCCAGCAACGGCAACGGGGGTTGTTCGCGACCGCGGATTCCGTCTTCGGGTGTCTTGGAATCGGCACTGGAGCGCGGTTTGGGCCGAGGTAGTGGCTGACCGAGGTTGCTCTTGGCTCCGTCTTCTGGCGGTCCCATATCATTGGAGTAGGGCAGCCCAAAATAGCTGTCAAACCCCTGTCTGGTTGGCAAGAACGCCGGCTGGTCTCCCAGGTGCCACTTTCCGACACAGGCCGTTGCATACCCGACTTCCTTTAACACTTCGGCAATCGTCACTTCGGATGGATTTAACCCGACGGCCGAAGCGGGAAACAGGACGTGCGGAATCGGCAGCGCGCGTTTCGGATAACATCCGGTCATCAGCGCCGCACGTGACGGGGAGCAGACCGGGGCACCATAGTGGCTGGTCAGCTTTCTTCCCTCCCGCGCCATGCGGTCGAGATTGGGGGTCGCCTGAGTCAGATTCCCGTAGGGTCCGATATCACCGTATCCGAGATCATCGACATTGATCAGGATCACGCTTGGACGCTCCGGAGTATCACCGCTGGCGACCATGCTCAAACAGGTCCAAAACAACACCGCAGCAATCATCGACCGACCGCAAACGTCCCACCGCATGACGAACTCCTATCCAAAGAGGAAGGCCCTCCAAGGGGGCCGCAACTTACCTTGCCCCAAAACGTGTTTCAAAATAGATTTCCCCCCACCGGTTCGGCGACCCGCGGCGCGTGTGCCCGCTCGCTGGCATTCCGTGCCCCATTTAAGCTATTCCACCGGAAAGCCGCGTTTGCGTAGGAGTGCGGACGTGTCGACGTCGCGTCCTCGAAATGCTCGAAAACCATCGGCCGGATCAATGGTGTCCCCGACAGACATGATGTTGTCGTGTAACCGCTTGGCAATCGCCTCGTCATAATAGCTACCGGCTTCTTCGAACACCTCGGCCGCGTCGGCGGTCAAAGCGTCTGACCACAGGTAGCTATAGTAGCCTGCCGAATAACCGTCGCCCGCAAAAATGTGCGCAAAATGGAAGTC
>JANQJJ010000528.1 GCA_028281725.1 Pirellulaceae bacterium
CGGTGGCTGAGGAAACTGGGCAATCGCTACGACATGGCTTGTTTGCGATCGCTGAGCAAAAAGATCTGGACCAAATGCTCGACTGGAAGTCAAACCGCGGGGGACTACTCGTCTCTCGCAGACTACGAGTGTCCGACCAACGAATTCGATTGGCGCAGATTGTGGACGGCAAGCCATTGCGTTTCAGTGACGCGATCGACGTTCAAAAGTCCGACGGTGAACGCACGTTCGTGCGCGATGTACCGATGGCCAAAGCTCTGCAGTTCAGTGGTCGCCTTCATGACCGCGTGCCCAGGCCAGTTCGCCATGGCCTGATCTCCGTCTGCGTTGCCTGGCCCACCCAAACGGAACTAGAGAAGTATGGACCGGCAGGGCACTGGCTTGCACATTCCAAAATTGCTGAAGACGGCACGTTTCTGATTCAGGGGCTTCCTGCCGGCAGCTGGATCCAAGTCATAGCCAGTTGTGATGGGTGGTATAGTCAAGCTTCCGACGCCAAGCTGCGAATGTCGGCGTTTCCCGGAGAAAACCGACTGGCCAATATTGAGGATTCGATCTTGCCGGCTTTGTACGAATTTAAATCGTCTCTAAGCGACGCGGTAATCGATATGCAACCGGCGGCGTCGGCCAAGATTCTGTGTACCGACGCAGATGAGACGCCCATGGCAGAAACGAAGATATTCGCCCGCCGTTCCCAACGATTCTTTCATGGTTCCTGGGCCAGCCGCACCTTTCGTAACCAGGTCTCTACACTTGCTGAACTTCAAGCCACCCGCCGTGGGATTCCATATCAGCCTCATCAAAACGCTGAGATTTCCGGCACCACCGACGCCAGCGGAATTGCCCATATCTCCAACTTGCCAGGTACCAAATTCCTGTTGCGTGTCGACGGGCATCCGTACAAAGATGGTCGCATTTGGAAGTCGGTTACTCTAGATCGTCAGGGCCGTGCAACAGTCACGGTGGAGGGACCTTAGGACTTGAGTCGGGGCGGGACGCTGCCCCATGCGCTGCAGGCTAACCAGCGCCATTCCGCTCACCCAAGAAGCCACGGCGAGCCTGGTTGGTTCACACCAGCTGGTGGACTACCAAATGAGTTAGGAACGTTCGCCGCCGATGATCCCGCCGCAATCTACCGACCAGCGGAACGGTCGTTACGGTTCCAAGGGTCTCCGCCGGAACTTCGCATGAAGAAGACGATTGCGCTGCAGCAGATCGGCGGGTAACTCCAGGTCCAATTCTCGCACCATTTCACCGATCGGCTTGTCGGGATCGTTCGACCAAAAAATGCCACTGTCCTCTGCCCTGGAGTAGCGAAAACCGACTTGGTCACCGTACTTGTCGGTAAAAATCTTCCCATCCCTCAGCGACGGCTGCCAGGTAAGCATGACGTAATCGAGATCGATCTGCTCGACAAGAACGCCATCAGAACCGGTGATTTCCCGAATCTGGTGTCCAGTGGGATCCAGCAGCGAAGCGTTGTTGCGCCAAGTGCTAGTGAGCACAAAGTAGTCGTTTTGCGAAGCGCGAAACGCCGGTTTGATCCGCCCAGGCGATTGTGTAGGCCAAATGACTAACTCGGCCCCCTTGCGGCCCAAGGCCTCCCATCCCTCGTCGAACAAAATGTCGAAACATATTTGGAAGCCCACCCGTCCGAAATCGCAATCAAACACCGGAAACTCATTACCCGGCGTAACGCCTCCCTCCAAAACGTCTTGATCTCGCCCAGCAACAGGAAAGACCTTGCGGTACGTCCCCACCACCTCGCCTTGTCGATCGAGCAACACGACCGCGTTGGAATACAAGTCCTTTTCGCGATCATCGACCAGATACAGCGGGACCGCGACGTAACATCGATGCTCGCGGGCCTTAGCCCCCATGGCTGCCAGTACCGGACCCTCGAGCGCCAGCGACACGTCCGCGGCCGATCCCCTGGCATTCCCGTTGACCGCCATTTCTGGCAAAGCGGCGATGTCCAACTGGGCGCCTGGGTATTTCGATTTAGCCTCTTCAGCCATCTGGTCAATGAACTGCCCCAATTCGTCCAGTCGCTGCTCAAGACCTGGGTATTCGTGGAACATGTTGTACATCAACGTGCCCACGACGACTTTCCGGGGTCCCGGCTTTGGGTTTGTATGCTCCGCAGCCTGTAAACTCGCCGACAAAACACCCGTTGCAATCCACCCTGCGGCCTGCATCGCAGTGAACGCGGTCCCTATGCGCAACATCAGAATCTCCCAATGGCCAGAATGCTCTCGGTCGCGTCGATACACGTCAGTATTGTCACTTTCGACTAATATGCAATTTAGCGAAGTGGCCTGCTCGGTGATAGCCAAAGGGGCCAGACTTCGGTTATCGCGTTTCCCTGGCCACGGCTTGCAGGAACAATCGTATTCGAAACCAACCAAAATAAGGGTATCATGGATGGGCAACCGTTTCGGTGACGAATTCTCGCGCGCCGGTTGCTGCACAAATGGTCGACTCCAATGCGAATGCTGATGATGTCTTCGTTCAATCTAAAAAGAGTCGCGATCTTCGTGGTCGTTTCGGTGGCCCTAACCAACGGGACAGACGATCTTTGCTGTGCTCAGACGCAGACGCGATCACATCGCGTCCTGCCGCTACCGGAAGATGGCACAGACGACCTGGCGCGTCAGTTCCGAATGCTTCAGCACTTGCAGCAACTGGTCGGCAGGCGCGATGACCCAGAATCTTCGCCGCCGAAGGGTGAGATTGATCCGAGACTACTCCAGGCCGTGGAGAAATTGCTTGACCCCCAGCAGCGACAAGCGCTTGAGCAATTGAAAGAGCATTTGAGCAACTTGAGAGAGTCGAATCCCTCCGATTTCGACGCGCTCAATTCCGACATCGCCCAAATGTTAGGTGATCCCAAAAACGCGAAGATCCATGCGGAGAAGATGCTGGAGAAGTATCACCAGGACCGAAGACTACCGTTTGACAAAAGCCGAACAGCAAGATCTGGAGCGGCGCCGCCATCAAATGCCGGATTGGACTCCGCCGGTACGCAAGCGGGTAACCAACCCACAGCGAACACCGGCTCGACAACCGACACGGGTACGACCGCCAACACCGGTTCGTCAGAACAAGACCGTGATCGTAGGAAATCACCGGGCGCTGAATCACCGGGCGCTGGCGCATCTGCCCCTGGGGCAAGGACTTCTAATCGTTCAAGCACCTTCCGGCCTGGGCCGCGAAGCGACTCCCAATCGCCGCCGCAAACCAGACGAAGCACAACCGCAGGCCCCAAGCTGAGCAGTCGTCCGGCGGGTCGCGATAACGCGCCGGAAAAAGTTCGACCGGACAAAGACAGTTCTGGGTTACGACCTATCGAGAGCTATCCGCCGTCGCGTCGCGACCCAAGCTCAGGCACCGGCCTTAGCAAAAATTTTAGTAGTTCTGCGCTGGACGACCGTCCGCTGCAAGAGAATTCCAACCCGCCGCCTGGTACGCCATTCCCTAATTCGCCGGTAGACAATCCTTCCGCAACGGATCAATCGGCCGGTGGGGCTGTGGCACCAACGGTTCCTGAACTACTGCGAAAAACCAAAGAGGACCCATCAACACTTCCTCCGCTGAGCATTCCCCAGAATTCTTTGGATGATCTCAAACAGTGGCTCAGCGAACGAATATCGCTCCGCGATTCTAAGAAAAGACCTCCTTGGGTGAATCGGCTCCAGGAATACTTGCCCGCAGATGTACGGAATGAACTCAGAAAAAGTGAACTGGGAAAATCCCTCAAGGACATCATACGCAGTGTGCGCGATGATGCGGATGACGACCCGTCTACGTCAACGACTGCTGAAAAAAGCCGGAACCCAATGAGTTTACCCGATTTGTCGGGCTCCGCCGCGTCCGACGTGTCTGCGGAAACCATCGGAGAACGTCTGTCCGAAGTGATCAAGGGTCTCAATTCAAGTTCCGGTTCCAAGAAGAAAGAGACACCGGCGAATACTTCGCGAAAGGCTTCCGCGACTACGGCAAAGAAGGCCGATGATGGGAAGCAGAGTCCGCGTCTAACCGAACAGATCACCAGTTTCTACCAGCGATTCACCAAGCCATCAGCTACCGGCAACTCCGATGCGGAACAAGGCTCTGCGCCGGTGCAGGGAGTTAGCTTTGAATTCCTGCTGGTCATGGGATTCGTTATTGTGCTACTGGTAGTCATTTGGCGCTACCGCCGCTCTT
>JANQJJ010000543.1 GCA_028281725.1 Pirellulaceae bacterium
TCCGCGTGAAGTTCATTTGCTCAGTGTCGAGACACTCGATGGCTGGGACAGCACTCTTTTGGCGAACACGCAGCCCAGGCCGCGTTCGCTCGCCGAGCCCGCCCGCCAGCCCGACCCCTTTGGATACAATCGTACCGAGCCACCAGAACCTGATTGGCAGGTGCAGGACGGCATGTTGCGGGGCCGCGCGCTACCCGACGCCGGTAGCACCGCTCGCAGCGCGATTCATTACCACCGTCCGCTACTGGCCGAAGAAACGGTTCGGTACGAATTCTACTGCGAGCCCGGAAAGACGATGATTCATCCTGCTCTGGGCCGCGTCGCATTCTTGCTCGATCCGGACGGTCTGCGACTGCACTGGATGGCCCACCGGACAAGCAAAATATTATATGGAGTAACAGAAGACAATGGGATACCCGCGACCGAAGCGGGCGCTGAGGTCTACCCGGTCCAGCTGAAGCACGGCGATTGGAATCAGATCGCAGTCTCACTCGACCAGGACGAACAGCTTCATATCGAACTCAATGGCCAGCCGGTACTCTCTTGGCAGTTGCCGCCCGAAGTTGAGCGTCAGTTCGGTCTGTTTCACCATAAACGCACCAGTGCCCAAGTCCGCAACGTGGCGCTCAGCGGCCCCTGGCCGGAATCTTTGCAAGATCATGTCGTGCCTGAATTGCTGGCACTCCGGCAGCAACCACCCGCAACACATCGTCGGTTGGCGGGAGATCTCTTGGGCGACAAACTGGCTTCGAAGGTAGCTGCCGATGTGGTGGCCGAGGCCCGCCGACTACCGGCTCAAGAGGCATATGATTACCTGACCCGCTGGGTATTGCCCTCGGAGGATCACGCGTCCATCCGCCTCTATTTCCAATTGACCAGACGCCAGCCAGGCGATGAGCCAGCTCAGGTGTCGACCGCGCCGACGGCACGATTGAACTGCCCAGCGATCGAACTCATACAGCTGGCCTCACGGCAAGGACGGTTGGAGGAACTGGCCCTTGCCGCCAAAGACATCGCCCCGCATGATGAACTGAGCGAGAGAAACCGCGATGTTTTGCTGGCCATGATTGCTTCTGAACAAAACGATCTACCGGCGGCACGCCAGTTAGTGGCCAAGATCTTTGGTCGTCTCGAAGGTGGCCTGGACGCGGCACTTCCGCTCAAGCACCGGGTGGCCGAGTTTGTTGCCGCGTGGCGCTTGGCTTCTCATCCGGAGTTAGTTCAGAGTGCGTACGATATCGCCTGGACGCTGCGCGGACAGCAGCGTAGGAATGCCGTTTCCCAAGAATTCAGGAAACAGACCGAAGCTCTGGTGGGACGGATAGAAACGGTCGTGTGGGCACAGCGTGTACCTGAAGCGGCTGAAAAACTAACGCAGTGGCATGCTGTCGCCTATGACACGCCCAAGGCCCGAGCGCGCGGCTGGCAACCCTCCGGATGGCGCTACAATCGCGGATCACTGCAACATCTACCTGGCGAGACCTGGTCCCAACTCTACTTTCAATCACCGCTCCAAGGAGACTTTGAAGTGGTTTCCTTTCAGACGACCCACGGTTATCGCGAGACACCACTGACATACGGCATGCATGGAGCAATCCCCACGCATGACCTGAAAGCAACCACCCTGCTGCGAAGGATGCATGGTTCACAGACTAAGACTGGCAAACTAGACATACCGAACTGGAGTGACAAGGCAGCCGAGTTTCGTATGGTGGTCCAAGGCAACTCGCTGACAACCTACTGCAACGGGGTCAAGATCGACACGACTCGATTTGACTCGCCGCCAGATCCGTGGCTCGTATTGCAATCTTCTATGCCCGGCCAGACAGGGCGAATCCACAACCTACAGATTCTCGGCCAGCCTCGTATTCCGACGGAAATCGATTTGATCGACATGGCTGGCTGGGCGGCCTGGCGAGCTGATGTCTATGGCGAGCAATTCACGACCGACTTGGCCGATAACGAAGGCGCTGCCTGGTACCGCAGCGGCGATGAGCTACGCGGCCAGCTGGCCAGTAGTCCGGGGTCCAAGTCCCAAGAGAGCTTGCTCCTTTACCAGCGGCCCATGCTGGAAGACGGTGAAATCGAGTTTCAGTCGTACCGCGCCCAAGACGAGTTTGCCGTCCATCCCTCCGTTGGCCAGACCGCCTTCATCGTCGGGGACGGAACGGTCGGAATTCACCAGCTCACCGATGGCCGGTGGCAACATATCGGCGAGGCACCAGATAATCTGACCGTGTTAGAACCGCTCAATGCGTTCTCACTGAAGCAGCGTGACTGGAACGATTTTAAACTGTCGCTCGTTGGTGATCGATTGACGTTGTGGGTCAACGCGGTCGAGGTACTCCACTACGAACTGCGGCAGCCTCCAAGCCTCAGGCAGTTTGGTCTGTTTCGCTACGCCGATCAGACTCAGGCCCGCGTTCGCCAGCTACTGTACCGTGGCCAGTGGCCGACGCAGTTGCCCGATGTCGCGGACCAGCAGCTGGCCTACCCAGCGGAGGGTCCTTTCGCCCGACCAGAGACCGATTACTCGAAGATTGCCGGTGGCTCGCTGGACGCCGGCGATGAAAATCTACCGCAGCACTTCCAAAAACAGGGCATCAGCGTGCTGGGTCCGTCAAGCGGCATTTCCCAAGCGGAGCAGGGGGTTCGAATTCAGCTGCGCGACGGCGGACGCTGGGAAGCCTGGCCCGGCTTGGCAATGAAACCAAAGATCCCCGGAGACTTCGAAGCGACCACTACCTTTCGAGATCTTAAGATGACTCCCCTGGAAAAAGGCTGGGGTATGGGAGCCATGCTGCAAGTCGAATTGGACGATTCGGCCGGCACGATCGTCGAGTTCGGCCGCCGAATGCGTAACGACGGGGGCAACTTACTTATTTCTGCTCGCCAGCATGAGCTTCCCTCGGGCAAACGGCGCTACGACCAGACCGTTGCTCACGAGCCCATGGAAGGCGGAAAACTTCGCTTGGTCCGCAAAGGCTCGCAATTGCACTGCCTGGTCGCTCCTGCCGGCCGCTCGTTCCGTGTGCACGAAAGTTACACCATTGGCGATAGTCCAGTGCGGCGAGTCCAGTTTCAGTGCAAATGTGCCGACGACATAGGCACGATCGACCTTGTTTTAGAGGACTTTACCGTTCTGATCGCCGAGTAAGCCGGTAACGATCGCTCCGCAGACGGAGGATCTTCGGTGGCGCCCGCAGATAATCTGTTTCATTTCCTCGGTGACTTCCGCTAGAATGTCTTCGTCGATCGATCAGCCCTCAAAGCAGGGATTCCCTCATACGGTTCGATAACCCGAGAGCCTGGGTCCTATGCCAGGGTTCATTGTGGCAAAACAATCACAAGTTGGTGATAGGTTAGGAGATAACCCATGCCGTCCATTCAACAGCGAGTGCAAGCGGTTCGCAGCCGGCAGCAGCGTCAATGGCTTTGGCAATGCATCTCGTGGGGCTTAGTGGCAGGCGGACTGTGCGGCTTGGCCTTGGCAGCGATACGCATCGGTACAGGCGGCACGCTCGCTTGGCTCTGGCTCGCGGCCGGCGTATTGGCCGGTCCCATCTTGGGAAGCCTGTGGGCTTTGCTTCGCCCACGCGGTGCGAGCGAAGCGGCCACCTTGATCGATAGAGCATGCGGAATGAAAGACCGAGTCACCACGGCTCTCTACTTTATGCGTCGTGGCAGCAATTCGGCAATTCAACAACTGCAGATCTCGGATACCGAAAGACGTATTTCAACAGTCGATCCGATTGCCGTCGCGCCGATCGCTACGCCGCGCACCTGGATTGCCGGCTTGGTGCTTACGTTTCTTGCCGTTGTGTTAGGTCTCTTCTCCGGCAAGAGCAACGAAGCGGTGGCAAACGTGATGAAGAACGATGTCGTGGTAGCGCAGGCGTTGCGTTTTCAAGAGAGCTTGGAGCAGTTGCAGGAGTTCCAGGAAGAGCAGCTGGATCCGGAGGTCGAAGAATTGCTGAAGGAATTGTCTGCGCAGATCCAGCAGCTCAAGCAGCCCGGCATCGATCCCAAGGAAGCACTCGCCAAGCTCTCCGAGATGGAAACCGCTTTGCATCAACAGCAACAGCAGCTTTCGCAGGAGAATACGGAAGCGACTTTGCAAGAAGTGGGCGAAGCTCTCTCCTTGGCCGAACCCTTCCAAGCCGCCGGGCAGGCCCTGGCGCAAGGCGAGATGGACGAGGCGGCTGAAGAGTTGGCTCAAATGGAAATGGAGGAGTTAGATCGCCAGACCGAGCGATCGGTGACTGAAAAGCTAGAGCAGGCCGAGAGCAACTCGTCTGGCAACGCCAAAAAGCAACTCAAGCAAGCGATTTCACAACTGGCTCAGGGCATCGGACAGGGCGATCGCAGCAAATTCAAGGATGGCGTGCAGGGACTCGCCGGCGAATGCAAGAAGCAGGGTCGCAGAAAGAAGCTCATGGACTTGCTCAGAAAACAGTGCCAGTGCTTGAGCGAATGCAAAGGTGAGTGTGAGAGCGAATGCAAAAACACCGCAGATAGCAAAAAGAAGGGCGGCAAAAACTGGGGCTTGGGTGCCAGCGGCAACGAGGCGGGCGACAAGACTTCCATGCTCAAGTCGAGCGACCGGCTGGAGATCACCGGCCAGGAGTCCGACTCGGGCGATATCGACGTCGAGACGACCGCTTCCGAACAGCAGCAGCAGGAGGCGGTTCGCCAATATCGCCAGCAGGCGGAGAAATACGAACAGCTGAGTGAATCGGTCCTGTCATCTGAGCCCATTCCTCTTGGCCATCGCCAGACCATACGCAAATATTTTGAGCTGATTCGTCCTCAAAGTGCCGAAACCGATGCAGTGAACGAGCAACTGGACACTCTAGAACAAAATTAGTCGACAGCTGCCGTTCTAGTGACCACGCAACAACCCGGGCTGGATGTCGATGTCTAGCGGCGAGAAATCTTGACGGCCAATCTTCTCCCAGGCAATCGCTCCCATCACCGCGTTGTCTGTGCAGAGGTCCTTCGGTGCAATCAGCAGCTCAGAGCCTTGCTGGGCAGTCATGGATTTCAGCTCCGCACGAAGCAAGACGTTGGCGGCGACACCTCCGCCGACGCATAGACGCGGCAAACCCGTCTGCTCGAGTGCCAGCCGAGCCTTTCCGACGAGGCACTCGATCGCGGCCCGCTGAAAACTGGCCGCCATATCGGCGCGAACCTGTTCGGGCAATTGGAGTTGGGAGAAATCTTGTTTGCCCGTGCCGACGAGCTGGTAGCGAACCGCAGTTTTGAGACCCGAGAAGCTGAGATTTAGCGTACTGCGGTCGGCCAACATGGGCCGCGGAAGATCATACGCGCCGCCGTCACCAGTCTGAGCAAGACGACTCAGGTGCGGCCCGCCAGGGTAGGGCAGTCCCAGCATCACCGCGACCTTGTCAAACGCCTCACCAACCGCATCGTCGATGGTTCCGCCCAAGTAGCGCCAACGATCAGCGGCCTCACATCGATACAGATTGGTATGCCCGCCACTGACTACGAAGCCAACACAGGGAAAAATCGTCGGTGTTTGCACTAGCTGGCAAGCGTAGATGTGAGCTTGAACATGGTTGATGGCCACCAGCGGCTTTTTCCAAGCAACGCACAGCGCTTTGGCCGCGGCTAGGCCAACCAGCAACGAGCCGGGCAATCCTGGTTCGGTCGCTACCGCCACAGCCGCCAGGTCCCGTCGCGGATCGATGCCGGATTGGTCCAGGACTTGTCGCACGATGGGCACGATGCGCTCCAAATGAGCGCGAGCGGCCAGTTCGGGTACCACGCCCTGAAAACGATCATGGATCTGTTCTTGGCTAGCTACCGCCGAGGCCAGGACGTTCCGGTTCTGGTCGATGACGGCTGCCGCTGTTTCATCACAGGTTGTCTCGATCGCAAGTAGGTTCACTGGCTGAGTCGCTCGGGTCAAAAAAAGTGCCCCGCGTAGATCCTGGTGTGGAAGCGGGCCCACAACCATGGCTACCAAGGCCGGGTTCTATCCGCATTACACTACTCTCAGAGAATCAATCCGCACAGTGTGGGTAGTCGGGTATTCGCTCCGCTATCCCGGATGACTCGGGTGGATTGCGTGGAGCTGGCTTGAAGCCTAGGCGAGTCAGGCGATGCAAGGCGCGGTGCTGAATCTGTCTCCAGATCCCCCCTGATGAAGCAAACGTGGAAGAGTCGTTCTGGGGACAGGTGGGCCACGAACGCACTTCTCACTTGCAAAAATTCGCGGTCGAAGGCGAATTCACGCCAGGTAAACACTCTCGATGAACCCCGCAAAAAATTCGCGTCGCGTTTGGTAAGATGTGCGGCCCAACCACGAATAGTTTATCGGGCGGAGTCCGCGCTGGCTCCGGTTCGCCTAGGCAACGCAACCTGTTTTCGTAAGGGATGCCGTGAATTCATCCGAGAACTTTGACCCTACAGCGATCGAGCGGCCCGACCCAGCGCTGTTTCGGTACTACTTGTGGATTTCACTGCTGACCGGCCCCCTCACTCCGCTGGTCTTGATGCCGCTCTGGTTCCGCTACCTGACGTTGCGGTACAAATTTGACGAATCCGGCGTATCGATGCGGTGGGGCATCCTGTTTCGTAAAGAAGTCTATTTGACTTACCGCCGGATTCAGGATATTCACCTGACGCGTAACCTTTTGCAGCGTTGGATGGGCTTGGCAAAGATTAGCTTGCAGACCGCCTCAGGCAATAGTCAGGCCGAAATGGCCGTCGAGGGTGTCCTGCAGGCCGACGAGCTGCGCGACTATCTCTATAGCCGGATGCGTGGGGCAAAAAGTGAGCCGATCGCTCAGCCGACGGGCGCGGTCACCTTAGTTGACGCGGCGGGCCAGGATGTCGCCGCGACCGCGAACGAGCAGAGTTCCGGCCAGGCGGCCAATGATCGGGCCACACGGGCCTTGGAAGAGATACGCGATGCCCTGCAGCGACTGGTCTCCGCACAGCGTTCATCGGGAGGTGCCCCTTGATCATTCCGGAAGAAGCTATCTTGCGCGCTAGCCAGTGGTGCTACAGCGGCGTGTGGAGCGTCGTCACCGGCTGGTTTCGCGTTCCAGAGGCGCCTCCTGCATTGCGAGGAGCAGACGATGAGAAGATACGGAGCTTTCGCCCTTCGGAAGGCTTTCTCCGCTATCTGAAGCTCTTCTTTTGGATCGGCCTAGTCGCCTTTGACGGGCTGATGTTCGTCGGTTGGATTGTGCTGCTGTTGGCCGCACCGCTAATTGGCATCCTGCTAACTCCCATCATCTGGGCCATCATGATCCTGCCCGATATTGTCGCTTACATTGCCATCCACCTCCGCTACGACACGACATGGTATGTGCTGAGCGATCGCAGCATGCGCATTCGACGGGGAATATGGATTATTCACGAGACGACCATTACCTACGACAACATCCAGAACGTGTCGATCCGCCAGGGGCCGGTGCAGCGTTACTTTGGCTTCGCAGACGTACTAGTCGAGACAGCCGGCGGCGGTGCGGTCAGTGGCGAAGGTCAAGGGGCTAGCGTCACCGGGCATCATGGATTGCTCGAAGGCGTAAGCAATGCTGCGGACGTTCGCAACCTGATCCTTGCCAAGTGGCGTAGCTCCAGATCCGCGGGCCTAGGTGATGAAGCCGATGACAGACACGTTGAAACTGGCCCAGGGAACTCAGCGCCCGGGTTCTCGCCCACCCAAGTTCAACTGCTCGAAGAGATCCGTGATTTGGCCGTTGACCTGGCCGACGCCTGAAGAAGCAGGACCAGCGCGGATAACTCACGAAATTGACGGCGTGTTGCTTTAAACCGCTATGGGAGAAAGCCCTCGGGCCGAGCCGCTCACGTTAAACGGCTGTCGCCGGACGACTTAAAAGCTGCGCGATCTCAACGGGGAAGAAACGCATGCCTCCGGTGAGTCTGCGGCGCCAGATGGAACCGACATCAGTCGACCTACTCTGCTTCCCCCAACTCAAGCAAAAAATCGAAGGTAAAAATCCCCGAGTCGTGGCCATCAGAAAAGGCGATGTTGTAGGCGTAGTTGCCGACCGGTCGCATGCGCTCTATTCGCAAAGGGCGAGCCTCTGCCAAGGACAGAACGGGAAGCGTCATGGACTTGCCGACGGGCTCGTCCTCAGCCGACTTTTTCTCGCGGCATGTCGCACAAGGGCACGCATCGCGCAGCTTCGTCGACGTATACCTGCGGCTCGAACCGTCGCTCCAATGAATCGAGAGATCCGTTTCGCCTTGACGTTGGATGGATACGGGGGACACGTCCATTGGGTAGCTTTAACAGAGAATGATCAGGGGCGAAGGGCAGGCGGCGGCGACGCACCACTTAGCCCAGACGCGGCCTAACATCTTAGCATCAAACTTGCCTTCCTTCGGGAAGCGACTGCTTGGGAGCTGGCGATCCGCCGTGAAACCATGGCGCCACGACTGGCAGCGGTCGGCGACCATAAGACTATCGTAGCGGAAAAAGGAGGGCAGGCCCCACCCTACTAGGCAGCTCGCGCTGGCTGCCCGCAAGTGGGACGGTCACTTGACATCGCTTGTCCAAATGCCTCCGCTTCGAACTCCCGAAAGAGCTGCACCAACTCGGCCGTTGTGGGGCGACCTTCGGGACTCGACGCGCACATGGCACGGGCTATCGGAGAATCTCCGAAGTCCGTGCCGATCAGCTCCGTCAGAAGTCTACCGGCGGAGAATACGTCCTGAGCTGACGACGCTTCAAACTCCTCGCTCCATGTCTCTGGTGGATCGTACTGAGTATTCCATCGCGGTAAGCTGGTGTGTTGGCCAATCGGCTCAGTATTCCCCAGGCCAATCAAAGTAATCCCTCCTTCGACGCCTACCAAAACGTGTTCTGGCCGAAGACCGCCATGAACGTAACCCGCCCGATGAATCGCCTCCAGAGCCTCTAGGACTTGCCGGGCCATCGAAAACACGACAGGCGCGAGGGGAATCTGTGCCTGACTCGCGAGCCAGTCGTCGAGCCGGCTCGCCCGAATCCGAGGATAGACCAATAACGGACGCTTGCCTTCGAGTTCGTGGGCCACCAATGGCAAGACGCCGGGATGTTCTATGGACACCGCCACGGCGGCCTGACGCTGAAAATAAGAAAAGTCCCAACACGCGCCGCTGCCGACGAACAACTTGCCAAAGTGGCTTGCCGGTTCACCCATTTTCCCTTGCGAGCAGTAAACCAGCTCGTGGGCCTCTGAGCGGCCTACCGTTTCATCGATTCTCCATCCAGCCACATGGAACACTTCGGGATTCCCGTTTTGCGTTGCAATCAAAACTCACGCTCGCCGTGGTTCTCTGGTCGGTCCGCGCCTTTTCTCTCAATCGGCTTTTTCGCCCGATCTACTTACCAGCTCTTTTCCAACTTCCGAATTCTCGCGCCATGGCTGCATACAGATCCGGCAAACAAAAGGCTTAAACTACTCCGACGGCCAACTTTTTGCTGAAGATCGACACGGAGCGTCACACTCGCGGCAACGGTCGGCCTGTGCGAACCCACTCTCGTCAGCCTGTGTCCTTTTTCGACCAACAGCGATTCCACAACTGACACTTCGCAGTTCTAGAGCGCGCAATTGGTTCCGTGGTACGTCGCCGACGCCTGCTCGATGGAGCAACGATTTCGTTGTATAGTACTTTCTATTAGGCCCATGCGGCTCGCACTAGAATCAAGATGTCTGATAATCAGCGGCAATCCGAAAATCTTACGGCTGGATTCAAAAGTGTACTCGAGCGCCAGAGCGACGCGCTGACGACTTTGCCCTTGTCGGTCGATGACAAGCCCATCACGGTAATCGGCACGCAGCGGATTGTGGATGGCTTTGATGAGAACTGTCTCAAGCAGGCGGTCAACTCTCGACTCGCACCTGGTGTCACAGATCTCGTGCTGAATCCGGACGCGCACCTGGGATACGGTGCTCCGGTCGGCTGCGTGATGGTTTCGCCGACGCACATCTATCCCGGTCCGGTGGGTGTCGATATCAAATGCTCGATGAGCCTGCTGCAAACCAACGTGCCTGCCGAAGACCTAAATGATCGCAAGCTGCGGCGAGAGCTCATCAAGGCAATATGCCAACGGATTCCAACCGGCCCAGGGAAGGGGCAGCGCGACGTACCCAAAAGCCGAAATGTGGATGAACGTCTCGGCTTTGAGTTGGCAACGACGGGCGCATCAAAGAATGTGCTGCGGAAACTCGGTATTCCCAGTGATTGGGCGACTCGCTGTGAGGATGCCTACCATCGGGCTCCGGACGACTCGATCGATTCACTTGCCGGTCGTTTGGAAAGACTGCTGCAACAACAGAAGCTCCGTCGGTTTCCCGTTCAGGCCCGGCAGTTGGGTTCTTATGGCGGAGGCAATCATTTTGGAGAATGCGAGACCGTCTCCCTGAGCGACGACCCGCAGATGCGCGAGGTCGCCAACGTTTTTGGCTTGTGCGATGGCAAAATTGCGTTCCTCTCGCACTGTGGCTCCCGGGGATTTGGACACTCACTCGCGAGCGGGCAATTTAAGGTACTTAAGGCTGGATTCAAGAAATCCGGCCGCGCGTTTCCTGCGGGTGACTCCGATCTGGTCTATGCCGAAATCGGTACACCGGAAGCGTTCAACTATTTGTGTGACATGGCGCTCGGAGCCAACTTCGCTACCGTCAACCACTTGCTCATCAATCAATTGGTACTCGAAGCCTTTGAGCAGGTACTGCCAGGCACTCAGGGTCATTTGGTGTACTTCATCAGTCACAATATCGCTCGCCAAGAACGGATCTCCGGAGAACTTCAATGGGTTCACCGCAAAGGAGCCACACGCGCGTTGCCAGCGGAACATCCAGCATTGGCCCGCACTCCCTTTGCACAAACTGGACATCCCATTTTGCTTCCCGGGAATCCTCGCGATGGTTCTGTCGTGATGGTTGCACTCGACGGCGCTTGCCGCAGTGCATTCAGCGTCAATCATGGTGCCGGTAGAGCCATGTCGCGACGCGGCGCAAAACGCGATCTTAATCAGAGTGAAATCGATCGCGACCTGGAAGCGCACGATATCCTCAGCAACTGCCGCCAGTACCCACGTGACGAGGCGCCGGCAGCCTACAAAGATTTCGAAGAAGTTCTACAAAGTGTTAAAGTCGCCGGGCTAGCGGCCGAAGTCGCTCGGCTGCGCGCGCGTTTTGTGATCAAAGATGGCTCAGACCCGGATGATTGACAAATCTGTTGTAAGAAGCAGCCGGCTCTCTTCAGTGGGGCCACTTCTCGTGCCGAGGATAGAACGGACGGGAATGCCTTCCCAGGTGTTGCTAGCACCAGCCAAGCATCGCGGCTGAGCTGATGTGCTGCTTTCTCGACCAACCCGTCATCGTCCGTCTTGATGTGCCAATCATTTCGTCCAGCCTTACCGATACCTGATGACTCATAAGACCATCTCAAGTCTCTGGAACAACCTCAAGGCAAAATCTGCTTCCCTGGGATCGCATAGCTGTTCCTTGGGTGCTTGTGCCGGCGCGCTGGCGCTAGCGCTGATGGGGCCATGGCCGGTGGGCGCAGCGGACGAACCGTCCGACGATCCGGACAACAGTGTAACGATTCGCCTAAAACTACAACGAAGTACGCCCGAGGCCGGCCATTCCGAACCACGGCCCAAGGCCGAAAGGGAGGAATCGCGGAGGACGCGCGACAAGCCAGTTGCCGCCAAGCAGCCAACATTATCCGATCGCCAGGCCCCGCAAAAACCGCCGGGTCCGAATGCTCCCAGCCAGAAGCGCATCGCCTTAGTTCAGCCAACTAAAAAGCACCAGGAAGATCGGAAAGATCCTGCCAGTTCGCCCCTGATGCTCGTCGGCAACGGTGAGGCGGCGGACCTCCCTGAACGCTCGGCCGACGACGCCGAGCCGATCGACGAAGCCCGCAGTGGCGAAGTCGATGGAGCTGACCGGAGCGGAGACGCGGCCTCTAGCGAATCAGAAGAGTGCCCCGGATCGCCGGAAAGCAATCTGCCAGTGCAGAAATCAATGCCCGATGACGTCCAGCTGGAACAAGACGAACATCCGTACGATGCTCCGCAGGCCAAGTCATCGGCAGATTCTTCCGAGTCCGACCAACCCATCGAGATACTTCTGACCGCCCGCGAGCGCGAGATTCAGCGTCGTATTAACCGCTGCCTGAGTTACTACCTCACCCATCCAGAATCGGTGATTCGACGTGGTCCGTGGGCCTTAATGCACGCGATCCTGCCATTTGGTGTCGAAACAGAAGTCACGGCAGGCAACAAAACAGTCAATGCGATTGGATGGATGTGTTACAACGGCGTTTGCGCCAAACAGAGAATATTTCAGCCCACGCGCAGGGGCTTTCGGACCAACATTGGACCTGGCGTCCAAGGACACGAAGGACAGTTCCTGGCAATCCTGGCACAGTCCAAGGTGCGAGCAGATTACCCGATTCGGGTCGGCAAGCGAAACTACACCATCAATGACTTGGTCAAGTATGAGATGGCTACCTGCCGCGAAAAGTCCGAGTTGACCTTCAAGTTGATTGGGCTGTCTCACTACCTGGATCACCGTGTCCGGTGGCGCGACAATCGAGGGCGCACGTGGTCACTGGAAAAGATGGTTGCCGAAGAACTCGCTCAGCCGATCAACGGGGCTGCTTGCGGAGGTTCCCATCGGCTGATGGGACTCAGTTATGCTGTCATTAAGCATCAGCAGGCGGGCTTGCCCATCGACGGCTCGTGGCAGCGCGCCGATCGGTATCTGAACGACTACGTCAACTACGCCATGTCGCTGCAAAACCCGGACGGCAGCTTCAGCACCGAATGGTTCGAGTCGCGAGGCCATTCCCGGGATGTGAAACGCCAGGTCCAGACCACCGGTCACATCTTGGAGTGGTTGATCTACACCCTACCGGATGAACACCTACGTTCACCACGGATTCAGTTATCGGTTGAATTCTTGCTAGAGACGGTCGGCAATAACCCGGAAGCCGATTGGCCCATCGGTCCGCGCGGACATGCCTTGCGAGCCCTGGCGCTTTACAGCCAAAGAATCCTCGGTGCTCGGCCGGGGCAGCTCAAGTCATATATCGCTGAAATGGAGCGTGGCTCTTCGCGTCGGTGATTGCCGATCCAACTGAAGTCGACTAAATTGCTCGGAGAGGGTTCAAACATCTTCCGGCGGCTCGCGGCGAGTCCAAGAATTCAGTGAGGTTCGTGTCTATGACCTCATCGACCGTTTCTCGGAACTGGTTTCTTGGAAAGAGGTTTTCTTGGCTCTGCGGTCCCTCCGTGCCTGTACATCTGGCCGGTCACTGGCGCGTGGAGCTTGAACCGTCAGGCGGATTATTCCGGAGTGCGTCGTCAAAACGGACTCGCGCGGAACACCACGAGACCAGTTGATGGCAACCCAGAGATTCACCAAACAGTTCACCACGATGCTCGAGACGGCGGGAGCGATGGTCATCCAGACCGGTGCCGATGCGCTGCTGGTACTGCTTGACGGTTCGACCGATTGGGAAAAGCTACGGCAGGCGGTACCGCCTAGCGTCGAGCAGGTAATCGTGGCCACCGACTTGGACGAAGATCTGGAAGGGGCCGAGGCCGAGGGCCTGTT
>JANQJJ010000545.1 GCA_028281725.1 Pirellulaceae bacterium
TACAGGCCCTCCGCAGATAAAAATTGTTGCTAGTGAACATGCCCATGCGTCTATTTTCAGAGCCTTGTCCATTCTTGGCATCGGTCAGCGAAGTGTCGAGCGCGTCCCGACCGATGGCCAGGGGCGCATCCTGCCATCGAAACTACCAACACTCGATGAGCGAACCGTCCTCATCCTGCAGGCTGGAGACGTCCACACCGGTCAGTTCGACCCGTTCGACCAGCTATGCCCCGTAGCCCAAGCAGCTGGGGCCTGGGTTCACGTTGATGGAGCCTTTGGTCTTTGGGCCGCAGCCTCGCCCAAGTACAGACAGCTGACGCGGGGTATGCAGCGGGCCGATAGCTGGTCCGTCGATGCGCATAAAACGCTCAACGCCCCTTACGACAGTGGGGTTGTCCTGTGCCGGCACGCCGAGGCGCTTGCCGGAGCGATGAAGCTGAGCGGTGCCTACGTCCCCTACGGTGACAAACGAGATAACATGGCCTATGTGCCCGAGATGTCTCGGCGAGCGAGAGCCATCGAGCTCTGGGCGATTCTTCGCTCGTTGGGTAAGGAGGGCGTTGCCGCGCTGGTAGACCAACTCTGCGGCCATGCACAGACTCTTGCCAACCGGCTCCGCGCGGCGGGATTTCAGATCCACAATAGCGTGCCCTTCAACCAAATCGTCGTCTCCGCGAACAACACGGCCGCTACCGAGCAGGTACTGTCCGCAATCTGGCAGTCGGGAGAATGCTGGTGTGGCCCCTCGGTTTGGAAAGGGACACCCGTGATCCGGATTAGCGTTTGCAGCTGGCGTACGACCGAAGATGACATCGGCCGCACCGCCAACGCGTTTGAGCAGGCTCTGCGGGAAGCAGGCTGACGCTCGCTTTTTGAACCCGTGCTATTTCAACTCACCTTCCCGCGCAGAGGTCATGCCGAATTCAGACGAAAAATGGCTGCTCCCGAACTTCGTCGAGAGCAGCCAGTGTGGATCTTCAAACTAAGGTTGGTCGTTTAGGCGCTTTTCTTTTCGGTGGCCGACATCTTGAACGGCTTTATCTCACCGTCTGCGTCATCCTGGTCAATGGTATATACCGTGCCTTTGGATTGGTCTGGTAGATCAAACATGACGTCGAGCATGACACTTTCGACAATGCCCCGCAGGCCACGAGCACCAACCGATTTATCGAGCGCCTTCTGAGCGATCGCGTGTAGTGCTTTGTCGGTGAAGTGCAATTCGCAGTCTTCCATCCCGAAGAGAGCTTGGAACTGCTTGACCAAGGCATTTTTGGGCTCGGTCAGCACCTGGATTAAACCCGCCTCATCCAAGGGAGCCAAAGCGGAGACAACTGGCAACCGCCCCACAAACTCCGGAATCATGCCGAACTGTAGAACGTCGTCCGACGTGACCTGAGGCATCAACTCGGCGGTCGTCGCCTCTTCCTGATAGGTTCCCGTGGCACTGAAGCCCAAGGTCTTCTTGCCTAGACGCTTGCGAACGATCTCGTCAACGCCGACGAACGTACC
Organism: Pirellulaceae bacterium; assembly: GCA_028281725.1. Taxonomy (GTDB): domain Bacteria; phylum Planctomycetota; class Planctomycetia; order Pirellulales; family Pirellulaceae; genus Aureliella. The sequence continues at coordinate 1,510 of JANQJJ010000545.1, forward strand.
GCCACAGATAAACAGAATATTGGACGTGTCCATCTGAATGTACTGCTGCTCAGGGTGCTTACGGCCTCCCTGCGGCGGCACATTGGCCACGGTGCCCTCGAGCATCTTCAACAGCGACTGCTGGACTCCTTCGCCGGAAACGTCACGCGTGATCGACACGTTATGACTAGTCTTGCCAACCTTGTCGACTTCGTCGATGTACAAGATGCCACGCTGGGCCGCTTCGACGTCAAAATCTGCCGCGTGCAGCAGTTTCAGCAGCAAATTCTCGACATCTTCCCCCACGTATCCCGCTTCGGTCAATGTGGTCGCATCCCCAATGGCGAATGGCACGTTGAGCATCTTGGCAAGTGTTCGTGCCAGCAGCGTCTTCCCGCTGCCGGTAGGACCCACCAACAAGATATTGGACTTTTCAATCTCCACATCGGAACCAGTCCATTCGCTGGAAAGTCGTTTGTAGTGGTTGTGCACGGCGACCGCTAAAACGCGTTTGGCGGCTGCCTGTCCGATCACGTACTGGTCGAGGTGTTCGACAATCTCGCGTGGTGAAGGGATTTCGCTGAAAAGATTGCTGCTCGGTCCACGTCGCTTTTGCTCTTGGTCGAGAATCGACTGACAAAGCTCAATACATTCACCGCAGATGTAGACGTCCCCTGGTCCTTCGACTAGTGGTCCGACATCACGGTAGCTCTTGCGGCAGAAAGAACAGAAAGCATTCTTCTTGTTCGCTCCACCGCTGCCACCACGACGTCCCGAAACCACATCCTTACCAGAAGGCATACACGACTCCTTTGCTCGATTAATTGTCCCGACTAGCAGCCCCTGAGCCAAGCTCTCTTGCTACCAGTCACGACGAATTGGGCTTACACGTAATGTCGCTCGAGGGTGCCTGACGGAAACTCGCGCGATCGATCGCAACAAGCCATCTGTCAAGTCCGGGCATCCGTGTCCTCGGGGTCGAGCCAAAAAGGAAATTCAAGTGTTCGGTACTAACCAGCCTCCCAGGCCGATGCAAATGAGAGATCCAGCACTAACAGTAGGAAACTCCGATAGGGCAGAATCTCCTCGTCACGCGTTACTCACTTGCTCGCGTATCCCGCGTCTCTCCAAGCACCGCTCTTATTCTTCGGAGTTCTCCTTCGTCGATGTCACCTTGCAGACGCATTTCTTCGAAATTCTCGGCCAAACTGTCAGCGTTCATGGCGGCTTTACTGGTCGCAGGGCGCAGGGCCTTTGCAACGCGGATCCCAACATAAATCGTAGCAAACAGGACCGTTACACCTAATAGGGCTTGTACGGTCGGATGACTCAGAAAATCCCACATACCTTCACAGTTGCAGTGCCTTCGGTCAGAGGCCCCCCTCCCAACGGCGGTGACGCACTCATATTACGCAACCAGCGGGGACAAAGTCCAGGAGTTTTCGTGAACTGGTCTCCGGATTCGAACAGAAACTGGGGTAATTCCCACCGAACTGGCCACCCAGTCGTGGCAGAGGGTATCCCCGGGAAACCCGCCAAAGAAACGCTGAGACGTGGCCGGCTCTCCGTCCCAAGTTTCCAGTCGTGTCACGTTTCCCACCAGCAGCTCAGGGAGTCAGAATCCGAACGCGATGGTTCTCGGAATCCCCGATTAATAGCTCGCCGCCCTGGAGTAGACAGACACCATGCGGCCGCCGAAGCAGTCGCGAGGCCGTCGCGTCCCCTTCGCCGTTGTACCCGGGTTTTCCAGCCTCCGATCCAGCCACCGTCGAAATCTTCTCGCTCACTAGATCCACCCTTCGGATCGCATGGTTCTCTGTGTCGGCAATGTAAATTGCCACACCCGGATCCACCGCAACTCCCTTCGGGCCACTGAGCTTCGCTAGTTTGGCGCCACCTCCATCGCCGGAAAATCCTCTCTCGCCCGTGCCGGCGACGTGAAAAATGCGTCCATCCCGCCGATCGATTCGCCAAACACTGTTTCCCTCGCGGAGTACGATCCACAGATTCTCCGGATCCACCGCCAAGGAACGTGGCCCGGCAAGCGATTGCTCAATCGCTCGCCCACCGTCGACTGGCATTCGCTTCTCCCCAGATCCACAGATCGTGTCGATCAGTCCGGAGCGCAAGTCGACACGGCGAATCCGATGATTTCCCAAGTCGGCGATAAACAGGTCGTTGCCATCAACGGCAATGCTGTACGCCTGATTCATCTCGGCTTCAGCCGCTGGGCCCCGGTCTCCAGAAAAGCCTGGCGTTCCGGTTCCGGCGATGTTCTGCCACCGACCGGTAGCCGCATCCAGCATGCCAACCCGATGATTCCTCGTATCGGCCACGTAGATATTGCCACGACGATCGACCTGGACCTCGTGCGGTTGATTCATTGCGACATCGGCCGCTCGATCACCGTCTTTGCCGGAAAAACCGACCTGGCCCGTTCCGACGATTCGTTCAAGCCGGTTATAGTTCGCATCCAGGCGATAGAGAACGTGCTGATCGAACGAGGCGATGATCAAACCACCATCGGCTTCGGCTGCGATACCAAACGGATTGGAGAGCGGCGTCTGAAGCGCCCTCCCCTGCTCTCTTGCTTGCCCAGTCTGCCCGTTGCCGGCGATCGTGCGAATGTTCGAAAACTGGGCCGGGGTTGATCCGGCGATCGCCAACGTCAAGGCAATCGCGACTGGTGCGCTAAGACTACTTCGGGGCACAGGAGACTCCTGGTTAGGCTGGCTGCGAACGATCCGGGTCGCTCCGACTCACACACTCGGTGCCGAGCCGGTACACGTCTTCCCTATTATGCCTAGTCGCAACGAAGCCTGGAAACGGATCCAGCGCCTGCCGCTCAGAATTCGAGAAGATGGCCAGTTTTACCGTCCGCCTTGGGCCGCTCGATTCTCGCGCCGCCCAAATCCCGCGCAGGTTAGGAATTGCGGCGCGTCTGAACCACCACCATGTAGCCCACCACGAAGACCGCCCCAAGAGCTACAAGGCCCAAGATAATGAGTTCTGTTATGCCTAGACCCAACATATTCCTATTCTCTCCGCCCTAATTGCCGCCACCTGACGGCAGAACCTTCACGACTCAACCTACCGAGACCACCAAGTTAACTTACCAGGACACCATCAAGCCAGTAAACGACTTCAAGCCAACACGGCGCATAGCTCCCCCAAGTAACTAGGCTGCGGCCAGATAACTTCGGGGCGCCCGCCGAGGCCGAGCTCAGCATCCTTATTTTACGCAGATGGTCGTCCCGCCACCCGTAAAGGGTCTGTTCAACCGAATTCGCGCCGCAAAACCGCTCCACCGCGTTGAACTAACGTTCGCGGCCAGTTACGCTAGCAAAGTTTTCTTCAAGCCAGCAGACGCGTTACGGCGATGCCGCGATCTAATCCACC
>JANQJJ010000076.1 GCA_028281725.1 Pirellulaceae bacterium
GAAATCGCTTGTAACCGCTCGGATACTCGAACCGTTGCATATGACGGATACCACCCTTTCGATTATTGACGCGCAAAAAGACGAGCGGCTTGCCAAGGGCTACCGGTGGGATGAGGACAAGCAACGACACAAGCGGTTGCCCATGCGCAATCTGGACTTGGTCGGTCCGGCAGGGTCCGTCAATTCGAATGTCCTGAACATGGCTCAGTGGGTGCGATTTCAGCTTGGAAAGGGAGAGTACGAGGGACGGAGCTTGCTCAGTTCGGAAACGCACGCCGAAACGTGGAAGCCGCAAATCGAAATGACGTCGGGGCTCGAGTATGCGCTCGGATGGATGCTCGAAGAGTGGAACGGGAAGAAGGTGATCCAGCACGGTGGCAATATCGACGGATTTTCGGCTCAAGTAGCTCTGCTACCGGAACACAATCTCGGTTACGTGTTGTTGGCGAACGTGTCGGCGACCGCGCTTCAATCCAAGTCGATGGATATCGTGTTTAGCTCGCTGGTTGGGGCCGCGTCGGAAGATTCGAAAAACGTAAAGCATGACGAGGTCGATGGCTTGTTGGGCAAGTACGTTGCCAACTTTGGCCCGTTTCGCGACGAGCGTTTTACCGTCCTCGCAAAAGACGGCCAGCTTGCCGTGGACGTACCCGGGCAGCGAGTCTATGAACTCAAGACGCCCGATTCAGAAGGGAAATGGTTCTTTGCTTTGACCAACCAAATCGCCGTCTCGTTCGAGCGGGGTGACGATGGCAAATCGACTTCCATGACGATGTACCAAGCCGGTTTTGAATTCGAATGTCCGCGCGAGGGCATGGAACTCGAAACGGAAGTTCCACTAGAACGGATGCAGCCGCTGGTCGGAGCGTACCGCGACGAAAAGAGGAAACTCAACGTACAGGTCACGATCTTCAACAACCGCTTGGCGATCGACGCACCGGACGGTGGGTTTTTTACGTTGGCTCCGCCCGATGACGAAGGAAAGTGGGCTCTCCGAGCCAACAAGGAACGGCTGCAAATCCAATTCAATCGAGATGCAGATGGTACGGTCCGATCGATGACACGGTTCGAGAAAGGCAAAGAGCTTGAGATGCCGCGTGTTGCCGAGGAATCCGAAGACGCGATCCCCACCGTCGAAGCCCTGATCGCCCAAATGCATGACGGCTATGGTGCGGACCAACTGGCAGACCTCGGCTACGTTAGTCTGACTGGAAAGGTATCCATGATTCACCAGGGCGGTCGCGGGCAGGTTACGCTAGTCCTGTCTGGTGACGGCCGATTGATGTCCGACATCGATCTGGGAAAACTCGGGTATATCCGAACGGCCTACGATGGTGAGCGAGGCTGGAGCGACTCTGCCTTCAGCTCGTTCGAAGAGCTCTTCGGGCAGCGGCTGCGGCAGCTCGAGTACAGTCATCCGCTATGGCACCTGCAGCAGTGGCGCGAGGTGTTTGACAGCGTGGCGATCGTTCGTTCGAGTGAAGTGGATGGCGAGAAGGTCTTCGTTTTAAAGCTCTCTGCCGAGAAGATTCCGACGCGCACGCTATACATCAGCGCCCAGAGTGGATTGGTGCTCAAGGAGGAGACGGTAGAAATCGCCCCGGGAATTGGCCAGTTGCCTGTGACGTTTGCCTACGCGGATTACCGCCCGGTCCGCGGCGTCATGGTGCCATTTAAGATCGTGTCGAAGATCCCGCAATCTGGCAAAACCGTGACGCAGTTCGAGAACGCTACCACACTGGATGAGCTGGCTGACGACGCCTTCGAGTTGACTCCGCCGTCAGATCGCTAGGCCGGCGCTGGCTTAGCGAGTGAGTCGGTCGAGGATGTTGCGAGTAATTCGGACGACGTCGGGATCGTTGCCTCTGAGTCCATGGGACCAGTCGGTCGTGCCTGTGGTCACCACGGTGCCACCTTGGGAGTAGACGCCCAGCACGGCGGCGCCGATGCGATCCTTGGGGAAGCGGTCATACCAGTAGCTGTCGCCAGGTGCCCATCGAGCGGGACAGGTTGCGAGAATCTTAAACGATTTTGGCGTACCATCGCTGTGTGTGGGAAACGGAAGCCCGTCCACCCACTTCATCTCGCATCCGTCGCACTCGTAACCCACAATCGTGTCCTGTCCGCCAAATCGGCCGTCACGCTCCAGATCGGTTCCCGCGAAGATCCAGTGGCCTGGTCGGTGTACGCGGAAAGACGCCGGGCCATCCATGAACTGCCCATGGCTGCGATGATAGCCACCCCAAAGAAATCCCACGCCAGTCAACTGATTTTCAGGTCGACCAACCAGATGGTGGCTCCACGCGGTACTCAACAGTCGATGGTCCGTCGTCCGGTAATGTGGATCGACGTTGTACCACTGTTTCCAGCAGGTCAGCGCGCGGCCCTCGTCTTCGGTCCTCACCTGCCAGCAGCACGTGTTCCCGCTGAAGAAGGCCACGTTACCGCCGTCAGCGATGTACTGCTCAAGATGATCTCGCATGGGCGAGGACCAATATTCGTCGTGTCCGACACTGAGCACCAAACGGTAGTGCTCGAGAATCTCCGGGTGAAACTCCAAATCGCTGTTGACCGCATAGTCGATCGCATAGCCCTGCACCTCAGCCCACTGCACGAAGGGCAACTCCCAATTGGCGAACTGCGAGTTGAGTGGTCGATCAAAGGAAACGCGGTGTCCCTGCAAGCCATCGCGGTCGTGGTAGGAGTACAGGCTGTGCCCACCCCAATTGGTGTAGGCGTTATAAGTATTCGTGGCCAGTTGCAGTAGAATCCTGGAGTTTTTTCCGGGGTTGGCGGAGCGAATCACAAAGAACAACGTGCTGCGAGCCGTTTTGTCACCGTCTTCGAGTGTCAGCGTCGCCTGGTAATACCCGCTAGCCCAGTCTTGAGGAATCTTGAACGTGAAGGCCGCCGGCCACTGGCAGCCGTGTGAGGAGGCTCGGTCAGGAATCGGATGTGACGAGCAGGCGATTGTCTGTTGCTCAAGCACCTGAACTCTCTCAGCGCCCAAGCGTTCGCAAATCATGCTGATAGATTCTCCGCTCGCGGAAAGATGAAATGACACCTCTTCGCCGGGAACGTAGCTCAGACGGTTCACATAACCCATGACGAATGGGGCCGGTGGCAACCTCTGCTGGGCCAGCCCCCAGTCGCCGATCAGCAGCGTCAAAGCGCCCCAGCAGACGAGTAGCAGTTTTGTTGGCATCTCTTGGTTTCCTTCATGTTGGTCCACGGTTGGTCTATTCAGGTTTGGGGCAGGACGCGCACGGTCTAGCGAAAGCATCTTGCGTTTTGCGGTACCCTCTCCCGACGATTCCGCCGTGCGGGCAGAGCGGAGTGGGGCGCTCGCCATTCGAATCCCGCGCTAGTCGGTGTCGGTCGACAGAAATACTTCGTGGACCTCTAGTGCGTTGGGGCCACGGAACATTTCCTTGGGTGGGCGATTTGCGTGGGCTTCGGCGAACGCCTCGCTGCGCGTCCAGGCAGTGAAGTCCTCCATCGATCGCCACCAGGTTTTGACCTCATAGTAGCCCTCGGATTCCGGGTCGTCGACGAACGTTCCCGTATCGTGATCGAACCGTACGGGGCGCGGGCGATGAACTTCGTTGCGGATGAAGCCTGCTGCCTGATCGACCAGATGGACCCGATTGCGAAAACGGTCTTCGAAATCGATCTCGTGCCCTTTGGCTACAGGAATACGATTGGTGACGACTATCATGATGCGCCCTTCAAGGCGGGAACTTTCGGTCAGGGCTTGAGACCGACATCCTACCAAATTGAAGCTGCGCAGGTGGGATTGTCAGCGTTGCCAGAAAGATTCGATAGTCGGTTGGTTGGTCGCGCAACGGAAAACATGGGTTGCGCAGGCCCAAGCGCCCATGCTGCTGGAAGATCGGGCAGTCCGATTGGCGAGCGCATCGGAAAAAAGAGGGCTTGGTAGCGTTCTGGCTTGAAGTCCTGCGGTCGAACTATTTTCGAGTCTCGTCAATGCGAGCTAGAGCCTGCTTGGCGGCTGCGCGAAGAGAAAGATCAAACAAGGTTTCTTCTAATGTGGGAACCGCATGGCGCGCGTCAGGGCCCATCTGGCCGAGAGCGTCGATCGCGCTGCGCGCCACGACCATCGCATCTTCACGAATCGTTTTCGTCAGTGCCTCGACTATCTCTGGAGAAACGGGGCGGACGTTGCCCAGCACGCGGACAATCTGGGCGCGAAGCATTTCAGGGGATCCGTCGCCAAAATTCGTCTCTAGGGGGACTTGGTTCGGATCACTTCCCCGAGAACTGCCAAGCATGGGCAACAACTCACTCGCAATTTCTTCGGTATGTTCGTCGATATCGACCAGCAACTCGGCCGCGAGCAGGCGATTGCGTGCATCGGCATTTTGAAAACTCTCCCAGAGCA
>JANQJJ010000079.1 GCA_028281725.1 Pirellulaceae bacterium
ACGAGAATGGCGTGAGCCTGTTTGACCAAGCGGTCAGTGGCGGAAATGTTACCTCGGACGGCGCGTTTCAGAACCTGCTCAATCGTGGGCGCGACCTGGTGGACCAAGCCACAGCCAACTCGCAGTTGGAACTGATTCAACTGCAGGCGCTCATCAACCGTCGAAATCAGGCGGTTGAGTTCACCACGAATTTGGTGCAACGTTTTTCGAGCCTCCGAGATCGGATCATTGGCAATCTCCGCAACTAGGCTTCGTCAGATTCAGGATAACGCTGATGTCCAGATTTCTCATTAATGGTTCCCTCGGTCCCGCTACCATCCCACCACTAGACGATTCGGCCCTGGAAGCCTTTCTGCTGCGGATTGGGGCTGATCGTTCACGTGCACTCGAGCAATCGGTGCGCAACGAGGCTGCGGAGAACCGCGCTGGAAACGCGCTAGTGAATCAGATCAACGAAGTGCTGCAAGAGCTCAATATTGCCGCGCCGGATCCGGACGAAGGGGATACCAGTCTTGCTGAACGTCTGTCGGACAGGACGGTTGCCTTCCTTCGATCCATTCGTCCCAACGGCAACAATCAGAATCTCTTCGACGCGTTCATCCGCGAGGACAACGGAGTACAGGAAACCATCAATGATGGCGATTTTCAGCGTCTGACGGAGGCGGTGCGGACAGAGATCGATCAAGCCACCAGTGACTCGCAATTGAATCTGATTCGGCTGCAAGGGCTGATTAATCGCAGCAATCAGGCCACGGAATACGTCACCAACGTCGTTCAGCGTTTCAGCGGATTACAAGATCGCGTGACTCCCAACCTGCGTCAATGATCCAGATCAACTCATGCGTCGATATCCATCCCCGTTATTCCACAAGGAGCCAAGATGAATACAGCAGCTTCTACCGTAGCCGAGCCTGACACGGAGTCTGTCGCAGAGACGATTATGGCTCGCATGATGGTCGTCAAGTCGATTTTGGAAGATGGCTATACGCGGGCCGACTTCGCCGGCATTTCCGACCAAGAGATCGAGGCGGGCTACGCCAAGGCGTATCAGCTGATTGACGCCGGGCAGGCGGCTAAGGCCGAGGAGTTATTAGTCGTACTCTGCCAGCTCGATCACTACCAGTCGCGTCTATGGATGGCTCTGGGCGTCGCTCGTCAGATGCAGCGCAACTATCAAAAGGCTTGCGAGGCATACGCTGTGGCGGGCATGCACGACACCAGCAATCCTCACCTACCGATTCGTGTCGCAGAGTGTTTCATGGCGCAGCGGCGGTGGCAAGATGCGGCCGATGCCGCCGAGGGTTGTCAGTTGATGTGTGGCGACAACCCCGAACATGAGCCGCTACGCAAGCGAGCCGAAACCATTCTCGTCTCAGCCCGCCGTAAACTCGGCAGTACTTAGATATTGGTGCTCAGTCTGTGACTTGGGGAAAGATCGCAGGAAAGCAAACCAATCCGACGCTCCAATTCGAACGTTATCTTGACATAGCCAGGAGACCAATCGTGACCTCCATTCCATCCCAAAACCAACTCGGCATCCAGCAGGCTGCCCAACAGGCGGCCAGCCAGACGCCTACCGATCCCAATGTGACTCAGCAATCTGCGAGCCAGGCGGTCAGTGGCAGTGGCGTGATCGGTGGCCGTAACGTCACCACCAGCACGGCGACCGGTACTGCCCAAAACAGATCGGCCTCGGCACCGCCCAGCGGCTCCGCTGCCTCGTTTGGTCTGCCCGCACCCTCGGGTTCGAACGAAGATTTGGTGCTCGATCTCCAACGCTTGCAAGCAGCCACTCAAAACAACCAACTACAAACCACTCAACGTGACGTAACAAATACACGCGACCAATTGGCGCAGGCGGCTCAGGAACGCCTGGACCAACTGGATGAACAGTTGAGGCAGATTGCCGAGAGCAGGGAGAGTAGTGGCATTGGCAGGATTTTTGGGTGGATTGGAGCTGCCTTGTCGCTGGTGGTCGGTGCCGCCTTGATCGCTACGGGGGTGGCGACCACTGCCGGTATCGCCTTGCTGGCTGTCGGGGTTGCCACCATTGCCGTGCTGGCCGTGCAGGAGACGGTCGGCTTTGAAGCGGTGTTCGAATTCGCCGCGACCGCCCTGACGGAAAACTTGGCCGCGTTTGGCATCGAAATCTCCGAAGAGGATGCTCGCGCCGTCACGACGGCCTTGGCGGCTGCTGCCGCCGTCGGCCTAGGGGTGGCACTGGGCGTCTTTAATCCTGCCGGCGGTGTTGCACTTGCCGCCACGTTGCTCGGACCGATATTGTCACCAGAGAATCTAGCGGCATCTGGACTGGACAGTTCCGACGCGACTTGGGTCGCCTTGGGGCTGCAAGTTGGACTTGCCGTGGCTGCGATTGCCGTGGGGATCGGAGCGGGCATTTATAGCGCCGTCAAATCGTCCAGCAGCGCTGCCACGACGGCCGCCACCGCAGCCTCGCAGGCGGGCAATACGGCTCAAGCGACGACCACCACGGCGCAAGCGGGTTCCACCGCGGCGCAGGCCAGTTCTACGGCCGCTCAGGCAGCGCAAACGGCCTCTACCGCCGCACAGGCTACAACGACAACAGCCACGGCGGCTTCCACAGCCGCTAGAGCGCTGCCCACCGTACAGCGTGTTGCCAGAGCTGTCCAACTGGCAGGACAGCTTGGCCAGTCAGCCGCGTCGGCCGGCGGAGCAGCAGCGAATACAGCCTCCGCCGCCCAGCGTTATGAAGCCGAGCAATCGCGAGCCCAAGCCACCGAGTTCCTGGCAGACATCTTCTTGTTGCAGCAAGAGTTCGAACAACAGACCGACCGCATTACAGAGATTCTGCAACAGGTCGAAGCCTCCAACAACCTGGTCTCCAGCATCCTTTCCAGTACCGATCGAGTCGCTACCCGTGTCGCTACCGTCTAAAGAGAAACAATTTCAACACGCGTCTTTGCGACCGTCAATTCTCCAGGCCGAACCGACAAACCCATTTTTTGATACCACCTGGTCCCTTCATGTCGAGGAAACTCATGAGCCAAACCACTGTTGGGGATGCCTCATCCATTTTGCGGGGCGACGCAAGAGTCGCTGATGTCATGCAACTGAGTGACGGGCAGCTGGAGGTGTTGTACGGTATGGCCTATACGTACTATCAGCAAGCGCGATATGCCGACGCGCATCCGCTGTTGCAGTTGGTAGCCATGTGTGACCATACATCAGAGCGGTATTGGCTGGCTTTGGCTGGCTGCCGCCAGATGTTAGGCGACTTTTTACTCGCAGCCGAAAGCTACGTCGTCGCCGCAGGTTGTAACTTGGCTAATCCGGTCGCGGCTATCCAGGCTGCCTTTTGCCTACTACGCGCCGGTGATGCAGGCGCGTCCGAGCCCTGGATTGTGGAAGCCGAGCGGCGCGTCGGCGAAGACGAGACGCTGCAAAAAAAATGTGCTCAGCTACGAGTCGCATTGGAACGAGCAACACAACCCACTGAGTCCACTGCCCAAGGGTAAGCACGCCCGTTTTGGTGATAGCCAGCCCGACGACGCAGAGGGCGAACCAACTGACGGTCCATTAGCAGCTAAATTGCGAAAGGTAAATCGATGTCCCAGATACAAGGCCTCAATCCTCAACTCGTGCAGCAACGGCAAGCCAGCGAAACTGGTGAGACGGCTCAAGTCACGTCTCAACAGCAGACAAGGCTCTACGAAAACAACATTCAACTTTCCCGAGCCGATGCGCCTCCCCCGGATGTCGACTCGTCTTTTGCGCCTGTTTTGGATGGACCACGAGCCACCGACACGCGTAGCAACGGTCAGGTTTACGATCGTTTCAACCAAACGACGGACGACTTTGCTGTCGGGTTGACTTCATTGCTGGCAACCTTGCTGCATGAAACGGGACAAGAAATCCGTCGTTCGACTCGCAACGGACGCTCCGCGAACATCCAGGCTCAAGCGTCATTGCAGCGGCAGCAGGCCGAAGAAATCCGTGATGGCGCAGCGCTTCAGTTGGCCGGCGCGGTGGTCGGAGGATCCGTGCAAATCGCGGCCGCGGGTGCCTCTGCCGGTGGTGCCATTGGCTCCTATAGGCAGGCCAGCCAAGCCGGAGCGCTCGGCCAGCAAGCTCAGCAAGCCGGCGTCACGGACGCTCAGCGGACCAACTTGATCAATCAACAGCAGGCTCTCAACAACAATGCCACGGCGCTCAACGGACTAGGCCAGGCGACTGGACAGGGCTTTGGAGGATTAGGCTCCATCGTCAGCGCGCCGCTGAACTATGCCGCTCAGCTCACCGAGGCAGAACGCACCGAGTTGGAGGCCCAACGTACCGAGTTGCAACAGGGGCAGACCGAGCTGAACGATCTGAATCAGCAAGTGCAGGATTTTCTTCGCGAAGTTCGGCAACGCTTGGGAGAGATTCAAAACAGTGAGAATCAAGTCGTCAGCCGCATCTATTCGGTGTAGCACAGATGGACTAACTCAACGCGCTGGTGCGAGGGCTTCCAAACGGGCGCATCGGGTCGGTGAGTGTGTAAATTCTAATGAAAGGTGCCAGGCATGGCCGCGAATATTCAGCGTTGCCTAGAGCAGATGACACAGCGGCTAGGACTCAGGTTGCCGGCACCCGAGGCCAGTGGCTATCGATCCCTCTACTTTGACGGCCAGCGAGTTGAAGTGGCTACCTTGGAGAAAGGGATTCGATTGCAGGCCGAGGTGGGCGCATTGCCTGAGGAATCGCATGCCAAGGGGGATAAACTGAAAACCTTCTCGCGACTATCCGCTGGTAATCTGGCCAGCCTAGAGACGTCCCGAGAAACTTTAACGGTTGATACAGAGAGCCTGAAATTACTCATTTTTCGTGAGTTGGCGGTCGAATCAGATGACGTGGATATACTACTCGACGCACTATCTGAGTTTGTTAATGCTGTCGAGTTTTGGCTATCGGCGAGTGGCTCGATGGATCGAGCGCCCCTGTCTGGAATCAGGCCGTAGTGAGCATCCGCTTGCTAGCAAGACATATCTAAAGAAGCTTTGCCATGGACCGGCGCACCGCCAGGATACTTACTTTTTACCTGATTTTAGCTCTGGCGATGCCCACTGCCGGCGCCTTGGCTGCCGATATTCCTTGGCAATCCGAGCGTTATACGCTGACGGTGGATCAGGCTCCGATCCCGCAGGTCCTCAAGAATTTTGCGGCCGATCAAGGGGTCAGTATCGAGATTGCCGAGGATGTGAGCGGGGACGTGAGCGGTCGCTTTGAAGCTCCTCCGCAGCAGTTCTTGGAGACCTTTACCCAGACCAATGGGCTGGCCTGGTACTACGACCGCACTAAGTTGTTTATCACGACGAGTGCAGCGGTCACGACAAACATCTATCAGATGCAAAACGCCCAGGTCGAAGCGTTGATTCGGGCGCTAAAACAGGTTGGCATTTACAGTGAGCGCTACCCAATTCAAGTTGTCGAAGATTTGGGGTTGATCTATGTGCCGGGACCGCCTCGTTATCAAGAATTGGTCAACCTCACCCTGCAGACACTCGAAGCAGCAAACGCTCCTAACTCCAGAGCCAACCTAACCACGCGAGTGTATCGGCTACGGTACGCCTGGGCCGATGATCAAGTAGTCCTGTTTCGCAATAGTGAAGTGATTCTTCCGGGTGTCGCGACAACGTTGCGCAACCTGGTCAACGGGCAAGGAGCTCAATCGATTTTCGTCCCCGGCGGAAATACGATTCGCAATCAACGCGCCTATGGAGGACTCAACGGCTTGGGGCTCGCACGCTTCGGCGGGCAGCCAGTGAACTATGGTTCTCCGGTATTCGGTCAGTACCCCGGCGCTGTGACGCCCGGCGTGGCGGGTCCACCATCGCAAATCGGCGCCGTGGCGGCAGCAGCGCAGCAGCCGCCGGAAGAATCCGACGCGATTGGGCCGCCATCGATTCAAGCCGATCCACGGATCAATGCCGTCATCGTGCAGGACGTTGCCAGCCGGCTGCCGGCCTATGACCGACTCATCGCGGAACTAGATGTTCCCGGTGGCTTGGTGGAAATAGAAGCGACGATCGTCGACATCAACGCCGATTCAGGCTTCGAATTCGGACCGCCGCTCGGAACCGCCTGGCAGCGCGGAGGTGAAACCAAGAGTTTTGCTTTCTCGCTGGATCCGACCGACGTGGCAACCACTTCTTTTACGCTCTTGAGCGATGAAGTCACCGAGTTGGCGCTGACGCTGCAGGCCCTACGAAACAGAGGACAGGCGGAGATCGTTTCCAGTCCCAGCGTGTTAACGATCAACAATGTCGAAGCCCAGCTCGATAGCACGACTACCTTTTTTGTGCGAGTTGCAGGGCAGTTGCAAGTCGACTTGTTCGACGTCGTTGTTGGCACTAGCTTGCGGGTCACACCGCACATTGTTGAAGAGGAAGGCGGCGGACGACGAATCAAGTTGCTGATTCAGGTTGAGGATGGCGCGCAACAACAAGACCAAGCAGTTGATGGCGTCCCGCTCGTCCAGCGGTCGACCATCAACACGCAAGCCGTTTTGAATGAGAATGAAAGCCTGTTGTTAGGCGGCCTGGTGAGGCATGAGCAGCGGTCGCGCAAGCGAGGCATACCAGGGCTGATGAATATTCCGAAGCTGGGCGTTTTGTTTACGAACACGGAAACCTCGACCGTCAAGACTCAACGTTACATCCTGCTCAAGCCGCGTATTGTCGAACTGCCGCAATCCAACTGCGCCAGTTGTATGGGCGGCTTCATCCCACTGGACGCTGGTGGCGGCTACCCTGTCGTGCCGCCTGCCGAACCTGGACTCTGGCCGGCGATACCGCCAGATGCTCCTGTCAGCCCCGCGCAAGCTCCGCGAGAAGACCAAGTTCCGGTGGTGCCTAATTCGTTTCCACTACCGACAGATTTGCCAGTGCCGTCCGCCCCTGCTCAAACTTCCGAACAAGTACCAGCTCGGCCGACAGACTCATCTGGGCTGATCGAATCAGCCGAGGCCTATCAGCTCTCCCGGCGGGCGAATCAACCCGTGGGGCTTTTTGGTGCCATCGATTTGCCCATGGTAACCCCACCCGGCGGGTTGGCACCTTCGCAAACACTGCCACCAGCCGTACCACTGAGCAACTCAGTACCTGTCACACCGGTAAGCGCTAAGAGGTAAGGATCAAGATGACAAACTCCACGATGCGTTATTGGCTAGCAACTGCCTTGGCTGCCGGCGTTGCCTTGACCGCAACGGCAACCGCCTTGTGGGCGCAAGATCCAGCCGCCGATACCGAAGCGTTGTTCGCAGCCAAAAATGTACTCTTGTTTGTCCGCGGCAAAGCGGCGCTGGCACGGGCCAGAATTCTCGATGTTCGGCACAACGTTTCGGGCGTTAGTCGAGCTTCCGTGGTGCGTCTGCGCTGGCAAGGCAAGAAACGACGAACGATCGTGTCCACCGTTACGATGGAGATGATTCACCGGCCTGGCCTGCGCAAGCTCTATCGACTTACCTATCGCGATACACTGGGCCCCATGCGTTTACCCGAACAACTGCTGCAAGTCCGCGAGCGTCTGAACATCATGCTAGCCGAAGAGGATTTGTTGCTAGAGCCCGGCGGAAACTGGCCGGCTTTTGAAAACATTCCGGTTGTCGAGTGGCATTCTACGCCGTGAACCCGTTTTCTCGGTTAAAAGGCAAATAGGTTGCACGGCGCAGTAGGGCCTCACCTGGTGTTTCGTGAAACTTACCGGCAGCGAGCGCCGTGCCGCTTACCTTGGCTAACGCAGGTTCCAGCGTGACGCTGCCAACATCAGGTTTCGGAATCGGGCTCAGCAGTACTGGCCATTTCCGACCAAATCTGCCTAACCATCAGTAGCCGGCGGTGCACGGTCCGGACGGACAACCCGAGCTTCGACGCAATCTCATCGTGCGTGTAGCCTTGAATCTTCAGTTCCACGACCTGTCGAAATTCATGGCCGTCGAGCTTCTCTAACAAATTTTTTGTTAGCTCCGCGATTTCAAGCACATCGTCGACCGAGGGCTCTTCGCGGAAAAACTGTTCCAAGCCCATCACGGCCGAAGAGGTCTTCTCGGTTTCGGGAGCAGCGAACACCGATTCGCCGCGAACTTTACCGCCACCCCGCTTCAGGCGTTTGGCCGACCGCACTCGATAGGAGATCTTACGCTTGGCAATGACGACCAGCAGACTCCAGAGCTCAGCGGGATCTTGCAGGTCCGGGTAACGCGCCTGTTCGGCGCCTCGTACAAAGCTGTTCAAAGCGCTCAGCGCCAAATCCTCTCCATCGCAACTTCGGCGCAGCTGCGGAGGCATTTTGTTTTCGGATAGCTTGACTAGGCGATCAAAATAGCTCTCCCACAACTGCTGGACTCGCCGACGATCGCCCTCACTCAGCTCGGCCACTAATTGAGGTACATCAATGGTGGAATGATCCGCTGGCGACATGCTTTTGACAAATGCTCAAGAGGGGTTGGGAAACGGTGCGGCACACGCCACCCTTGAACTTGAAATTGTAACGACTGCGCGCGTTCGCCGCTTCCCTTATCCCCCGCTTCCTTCCCGCTTTCTCGATTGGCGACGATGGATTGCCTACAGGAATCGCCCTCTCGAGACGCGTGTCCGGTATCCTCGCCGTCCGGTCATGGAGTCATAGGAGAACTGCTATCCAACTAAACGCTTGGCCATTGTTATGTCCGACGCCATCCAATCCGCTGCGCTTGCCCAAACGACTAACCTGGCGCCGAACGAGCGCTCCGAAGTTGGGCAGACGGCAGGTCTCTTTCGGGGCGAGCAGGTAACGGTCCAGCCGGCCAGCACGCAGTCGATACTGCAGGATGCTGCTGAAGAAATCAGCATGTTTCATGGCGAACGCAGCAGCAAGGATCTCGCGAAGCGTAAAGCGACCGACAAAAACGGTCGGGCCCAGGAGCTGGCCCAGAAGTACATCCAGCAAGTGCCGGACATCGGCCAGCCTGAGAAGTTTCATCAGTTGGGTGAGACACTCAAAAAGCAGGCAGGCTCCATAACTCCCGAGACCCTCCGGCAACTGCTCAAAGAAGAATTCGAAGATGTCTCCCACCAGTACGCGGCCCTCGAGTACCTAGATGAGCTGCTATCGGAAACCGGCGATGCACCCGAGTTGTTGGAGGCCGTGCGCGAGGCGCGAGGCGAGCTGGATGAACATCACGGACCGGAGATTCGAGCCGGACTGAACGTTACCGGTACCGCAATCCGGTTTGAACAACTGGACGGTCCACAGAATCTACGCGATTTCTATCGCGAGACCATTCTGGCGTTTGAGGACGTCACTGAGGCGCATAGCAGTATTCTCGCGCGGTACGGCGAGTCGAATTTTGATGCGGCGGCTGAGTTCCTGATTCATGCTGTCGGCGACGATCTGAGTTCTGCAGGTCCGTCGATGGAGCCTCGGCAGCTGAAAGCAACCATGGACAATCTATATATGGTCCAGGTCGCGCGCAACGTGCATGTGCAGCTCGATGGGCTGTTTCAGAAGATGGCCGATGAATTCAATCTGACTCCGTCAACGTCTTCGTCCCAGATACTCAGCGAGCTACTGCCACTGAAAGACCAGCGCTGGGTCGATGGCAACAAGATCGACGCGATCACCAATCGGCTCGGTGCACTCTCTCACGAGCCGAAGATATACTTTCTGCGCGAACTCGGTGGCATCGTCCGCGATTTACCCGAGAAGATCTATCAGTCTGGCGACGCGCGCGATCGATTGCGGGACGCCATACAAGAATCGCTAGATCGTGCAATCGATCTGGAAGGGCTGTAAGTTCCCTGGGCCGGCTCGTCTGGCAATCCACGTGGTCCAACGACGAAGCAATCAAGCATTACTCTAACCTCCTGACGACTCATGAACTGGATTGACCAAACGCTGCTGGAGTTCGGCAAAACTCTCGGAATCGACGGCCTGCAGTTTGCCGACGGCCAGCTCGTGCGATTGGACTTCGAACGTTCGGGAGAACTGAGTCTTGAAAAGGGCGACAGCCAGGTTCGCGTTTTTCTCGTCAGAGCGACTAGACATCTGTCAGGTGCTCAAATCGGCCGTGCACTTGAATTATGCCACTGGCAAAACAGAAACTTGTTTCCCATTCAGAGTGGTCTGCTGGGAGAGCAGCGCATCGTGTTTGTCGCTACCATCCGAGCGGAAAACTTCGTCGTGCCAACACTCCAGAAGTGCTTTGACTATCTGTGCCAGCTACACGAAACTGTCGCGGATACTCCGGCGGAGACCGAATACGGCAGTCCCCAGCTCCTGTTTTCTAGATAACATGGGACAAACCAACCATGCCGAACAACATCGGTGCCTACCAGGGTGGGCCTGGTATCGAACAGATTTCGCGACGCAACAACCAGTCGGAGTCGCAGCTGCCGCAAGGCGAATCTACGCCCCCGATCGACAGCGTGGTACAGCTGCAATTGCCTCAGGTGCTGTTTCAGCCCTCGCTCGATCAAGCGCTTACGGAGGCTCTGCAGCCGACGATCCAGGACCGCTCGATCTTGCGTCCAGAACGATTTCAGGCACTGGTGGAATCCTCGCGCGAGCAACTGTTGGACTTGGCTGATTCGATCAAGCAGGACACGGCCCGAGAGCGACTGCGCGAAGCGGACGAAGTACTCGGTCGTACCGTCGAGCTGCGAGAACTGCTCAGATCGTTGCAGTCGCTCGTACAGCAGGCCTAGCAGCCTTGACGCCGACCGCTGTCGTATCGCGCTCATCCGACGACTGTCGTGGTGCGTGGCGCCGTGTCGGTGGTTGGCCTGCGGGCGAATCTACAGTCCGTTGGCAAAGCGCCTCGCAGCGCCCCCCTGCCCCGCTACCGGTTGAGTGTGGCATTCGTTTCGCGCCAACGGTCATGTACCAGAAGACCAGTTGTGTCCGAAGTCTCCTGGTGCGACGTCCATTCATGCGAACCGGCAAACAACAGCTTGAATTCCTGGTGCTGCTGGCATTTACGCAAGTGGAGTGCGGCCGATATGCCGATGCCGCCGCTCTGTTGGCTGCCGTGCTGGTTGCAGACCCGGACCAGATCGAAGCCTCTCGTCTGCTCGCCCTGGCCCAGCTACGAAGCGGCGCCGTGTCTACGTGTCTGACGACTTTGGACCATCACCAACGGCGTTTTGGACTGACGGACAAGCATCGCCAGTTGACTTGGATTCGAATTCGCGCACTGCACGCTGCTGGTCGCATTCGTGAATCACGGGACTTGATTGACAATCTACGAGTCGAAATAGCCGGGCAGCAACACATCGCCAACTGATCGCTAACCGATAACTGTCTCCAGCAGGTAAATCTCCATGTCGTTTCAAAAACTACAAGGTGTCATTCTTCGAGGCGCCAAGTACAACGACGTGACTCTGGCGGTTTTGATCGTCGCGGTTATCGCATTGATGATCTTGCCGCTGCCAACCTTCATTGTCGATGGAATCCTGGCGGTGAATTTGGGGTTAGCGGCCGTGCTGCTCATGATGTCGATGTATATCAAGACCGTGCTTGAATTCAGCACGTTCCCCAGCATGCTGCTGTTTACGACCTTGCTGCGACTGAGCCTGAATATCACAACGACGCGGCTCATCTTGCTCGAAGCCAACGCAGGGGAAGTGATTAATACGTTTGGCAAGTTCGTGATCTCGGGAAATCTGATTGTTGGGGCGGTGATCTTCTTGATCATCACGATTGTCCAGTTCCTGGTCGTGGCCAAGGGGTCGGAGCGCGTTGCCGAAGTCGCTGCGCGATTCACGCTCGATGCAATGCCTGGAAAGCAGATGAGCATTGATGCGGATATGCGCGCTGGAGTGATCGACATCGAGCAGGCCAAGGAACGTCGCAGCAATGTCGAAAAAGAAAATCAGCTCTATGGTGCCATGGATGGAGCGATGAAGTTTGTCAAAGGCGATGCAATCGCGGGACTGATTATCACGGCGATCAATATCCTCGGCGGCGTGCTCGTAGGCGTACTGCAAAAGGGAATGACCGCTGAAAAGGCGCTGGAGACTTTTGCCATTCTGACGATCGGAGACGGACTGGTTTCGCAAATTCCCGCCTTGCTAATCGCGATGACCGCCGGCATCATCGTGACTCGCGTCGCCAACGACGAATCGCCCGCATTGGGCGGCGATATCGGCAAGCAGTTTTTGGCGCAGCCGAAGGCGCTACTGGTCGGCGGTATTCTACTGCTGCTGTTCGCTATGATCCCCGGATTCCCCAAGCCGCAGTTTCTGATGCTCGGCATGCTCGTCGGCACCATTGGTCTGACAATCCAGCGTTTGGGAGTCGTCTCGCTGGTCGACGAAGAAGAGGTGCCGGTACCCGCAGTGGCTCCATCAGGTACGGACGCTGCCGAGTTGAAAGATGAAAGCCCAGACGACTTTTCCGTCACCGTTCCGTTGATCGTCGATGTGCCTGCTTCGATCGAGGACACGATCGATACCAAGACGCTCAATCGCGAACTGATTAAGGTACGACGAGCTCTCTACCATGACCTTGGCATCCCTTTTCCCGGGATCCACTTGCGCTACAACGAAGCCATGGACGCGGGAACCTATCGCGTTCTGCTACAGGAGATTCCGGTCGCCTCAGGCAGATTGAAACCGGGCCATGTACTCGTTCGTGAGCACCCGGACAACCTGACGGTGCTCGGCATCGACTATGAGCAAGAAGAGCAGTTCCTGCCGGACGTGGCATCCATTTGGGTAGACCAAGGGCAGCGCGAAGCACTCCAAGACGCCGGCGTGCAGGTGCTCGATTCGCCCCATATTCTGACTCACCACTTGGCGTTTGTGCTCAAGAAGTATGCTTCCGACTTTTTGGGGCTTCAAGAAACGAAGTATCTGTTGGACCAAATGGAGCCACGGTTTGGCGAAATAGTACGCGAAGTGCAGCGGGTATTGCCAATCCATAAACTGACGGAAGTGCTGCAGCGCCTGGTTCAAGAAGAAATCTCCATTCGCAATCTGAGGGTGGTTCTGCAAGCCCTGGTTGACTGGGGCCAAAAAGAGAAAGATACGGTGTTGCTGGTCGAGTACGTGCGGAGCAGTCTCCGGCGCTACATTAGCTATAAGTACTCCGGTGGCCAGAACATTTTGCCTGCATACCTTCTCGAACCGGATATCGAAGAGACGATTCGCAAGGCAATTCGGCAAACTAGTGGCGGTGCATTCCTGGCACTCGATCCCGCTACGAACAAGCAGTTTGTAGAAGCGGTCAAGTCCACCGTGGGAGACCTGTCGCAGGTTGCGCAGAAGCCCGTGCTGCTGACGGCCATGGATGTGCGGCGCTACGTCAAAAAGCTGCTAGAAAGTGATTACCGAGGACTGCCCGTACTCAGCTACCAGGAGTTGACGGAGGAAATCAACATCCAGCCCCTGGCAAAAATCAACTTTTAGCGTTGAGCTGATCTACTCGAGCTGATGGCTCGTTTCCTCGCTGGCGCTTCGAGTTGGTGGGAGCGCTAGTGCGACGGCTTCAGAGCGGCGCGTTGGGCGCTCGGTTGCAAAGCTCCCGTCATGATCTGCTTTGCGTGCAGCAAACTACCCTGTCCGCTGTTTTTGGCGAACGATCATGTCCAAGTAGACATTTCCAATCCCGATCGGACCGATTCCTGAGGAGACAATCGTGCATCTTTCTGAACTTGTCGTCGCGCTGGGCAACCATCTGGGAATTGACGATTTCAACCTCCAGGCTAATGGAACGGCCAGTGTCCGGATTGCGGACAAGATCGAGGTAACCACGGAACAGTACGCCGACTCCCAAGAAGTCTGTCTGATTTACGCCTATTTGGACCGCGTTCCCGAAACCGACTTGACGGCGCTCTACCGCGAGATGTTGCAAGCCAACCTGTTCGGGGCCATGACCAGCGATGCAACGCTCTGCCTGGACGGCGAGTCGGAGCGCCTGGTGGTTTACCGGAAGCTCAGTTTGACCGACGTGGACCCCGATGAATTCATCGACATTTGGACACGTGTGGTGGGTGTTGCCTCGCACTGGAGCGAACGACTTGGCGGCGATTCCCAGCCACAAGCGACCGGCGAGGAAGAAGACCCCGCAAAACAGTGGGTGAGCGTCTAGACGCTCTATTTGGATGCCCAATAACCAACACGAATTTGACCGGAGTAACTCATGTCACGCATAGCGAACGCTGCCAGAACCTTTGTCAACCTGGTACAG
Source organism: Pirellulaceae bacterium (assembly GCA_028281725.1). Lineage (GTDB taxonomy): Bacteria > Planctomycetota > Planctomycetia > Pirellulales > Pirellulaceae > Aureliella. Next base: position 14,188 of record JANQJJ010000079.1, read on the forward strand.
CATCCAGAACGAGCGGCGAACACGGCGGCCAGTACCGTGCGTCAATTTTTTCAAGCTCGATCCGCATCGACTCGTGGAGCGTCATCTTCTCCGCAGATTCAGGCTCCGGCTCCGCAGCTCAGCGACATCGCCAAAAGCGGTGGCTTGCAGAACGCCACCGGTCATTCGCCCAGTTTCAAAGCCAAGGTCAACCAGGCCGCTGCGGATGTCGGCAATCTGCTGGTCGGAGGGTTCACCACGTCCGGTCAGCCATTTCGCGGATCCGAGTTTATCGGTTTGCAGCGTCTGGCGAAGGACGTGCAAACCGCCTTGGCGGACACCACTGGCAGCCCACAGGCAAAGCAGCAGTTGCGAGACGCTGTAGCCAACTTAGAAGATGGACTCCAGGAATATGCCACCAATCAGCCTGGAAAGCTACCGAACGCCGAGACCACGTTGTCGACACTGAAGCAAGCGGTTCATAGCCTCGACGCGGATATCAAGAGAACAAAAGCGGGTGTGTCGGACCAGGCGCTCCAGCGGACCGGCGGAACTGCGACCTCCAGCGGAACACTAGCCGAACTAGGCAGCGGTCAAATCTCTTCGGTCCATACGGGGCAGTTCAGTGGCTTTGGACCGGGGGTCTTTAAGTCGGATGTTGGCAATCTCAGAGAAGACCTGAAGAAAAATCCAATGCCAGCAGGCAGAATCGATATCCCCAACGAGAATCCTAACCTGGCCGGACGTAGTGTGGCTTCATCCGTGACCAATGATTTACTGGGGCTGAAATTGGTCGGAAGAACTCAGTTTGCAAGTCATGAAGGTCAACACGGATTTGTGACCGAGTTCGCACCTGGCAAGTCCCCGCAAGGAGAGGAGATCCTAGTCCCGCTAACTGGAAAGGATCTCCTGGGCGCAAAAGTGGCAGCAGAGAACAACTTCCCATTGGAAGAGCATCAGATCGCCAAAGACGACAACTTCTTCAGCCTTGAGCACACAGCAACCAACTTCAACTTCAAAGAACCCAGTATTGCTCGCGGTCTGACCGAACTGCAGTTGTTTGATGAGCTGACTGGACAGGCCGACCGTCATTGGGGCAACGCTTTCATCGAATTGGATGCCAACAACGAACTGAAATCGTTGACGGCGATCGACAATGACTTATCATTCGGCTCCAAAAACTCCTACGACCAGGTGGGAAAAGCATCTGGATTGCATTCTTGGGATTCCAAGCTGCCGGCGAACTTGCCCCCGACTGTACCGCGAGAAACAGCGGACAAGTTCCTGAAACTGACGGCAGACGAATTGCGCCAAAGTCTAGACGGCATTCTTCAGCCGGCAGAGATCGACGCCGCGGTGGAGCGTCTGGGAGTGATTCAAGACCACCTGGAGAATTTAGATTCCCAAGGCAAACTGCTCAGCAACGATGCTTGGGCCAAGCATGACTTTTCCGACTTCCGTGATGACAACAGTTACGCAGGCAAGTTCGAAAAGAATCTCCAGCTCAAACACGCTAAAGAAGTCGAAAGCGGTGTTTCGTTGATTTTTGATCCCGGCGGTCAGCCTGCCTACTCCAACGTAAAGCCTAGTGATCCGGTGGAGGCAGCCCAGTTGAAACAGGCGACCAAAGAATCGCTTCAGCTGCGAGATCAGCCGAACATCCCGGCCGATCCCGTGGAAGCCGAGGCGCATCAAAAAGCTCTGGACGAAGCCGATCCGCTCTCCAGCGTGCGCAACCAATCCTACGAGCAGATTCAAACCCGTGCGAACCTGGAAGAAGAGTTGCTCGATTGAATCGCATCCGCGGCAGAGTCCAGACCAGGTACCGTACTTCCAAGTCCGGACACAGGTAAAGTTACCACCGAGCACACGATTCGACGAAGAAGGCTGTAATATGGTCGATACAAGAGAAAAAGTTGGTACCTGGCTGGCGAACATGGGAGCCCGTTACTCCGGCTCCCCCTGGTCACTGAGTGAATCGGGAGTCAGCTCCTTTCGGTACGAGGGCGACGTGGAGTTAGTGGTCGAAGTCGCGTCCGCAGACAGTCCGATCGGCGTCTACGTCGATCTGGGACCGGTGCCGGTAGAAGTGGATCTCCCGTGGCTGACTACCTTGCTGGAAGCGAATTTCCTCGGCATGGGAACCGGCGGCGCTACGATCGGGATCCATCCGGCAACCAATGATCTGGCGATCGGCTTTACGCTGCCATGCGCGCTGCTGACAGAAGAATCTTTTGAGGGGCTGCTGTGCGGCTTGCTCGACCAGGCGGTCCAGTGGCGCGGGCGTCTGAAGGCCATGACTTCTGAACTGACCTCAGCAGATGGTTCGTCCGCTACAGAAAATATTTTTGTGTGATGCGCCGGTGGTGTGGTGGCTAAGCCAAGCCCACCGGCAGCCTCAGGGAATTGTAAGTTAAGCAAGCACTAGACGTCGGTTGGATCACTATGACTCGGGTCAATCTACCTCCCTCGGCGCGTTTAATCTCCGCAGCCAGCAACGAGCCGTCGAAGAAGAACGAAGCCAAGCCGAAGACGGCTGCCGACCAAATCCCCAAGCAGGTTCAGGGCGAAGTCACGCTGGTCCGGTCGGGATTTCGATCCAATCAGCAAGTCGAAACTTCGACCGTCCTGGGTAAGCTGTCCCAATCGATCGGAAAGCACGACCGAGTCGCGGTTCCACGCTACAGCGAGTCGTCCAAGCTTTACTCGACAGGTGTTTCCAAATCCCAATTACAGGGAATCAGGCAGGCTGATGCCTCCAAGCCTGGGAAGGCGGAGGTGCGACGTAGCGGACGTATTCTGGATGCCGCAGGTATTGACAGCCGCAAATTTACCGACAGCGAAAAGGTACGCACAGCGCAGCTCTTCTTGGAAAGCCCCAATCTGGCAATCCACGTCATCCAGCAGCATCCAAAAGACATTGACGCCGCGCTGGGTCTCGCGGCGGAACTGCAGAGTTCACCCGCCAAGTCAACTTCCGCGCCTACCCAGCAGGCTCAAGGGATTCGAGAGCAACGGCTTCCCATTCCTGAACATATTGACGATTCCCAACTCAACGCCGGAAGAGACGTTGGCGGTGGACACTTCGGCGATGTCAAGCTCTACCAGGTTCCTAACAACTCCTACTACACATTTGTCGGCAAGACACTTAAGGACCCAGCGAACCCTAGCGAACTGGTGGCCGAAGAAGCCAATCTCGCCAAACTTCCGAAAGACCATCCCAATTTGGTCCAGAGCTATGGTATTCGTCAGGTCAACGGGGAGGATGTGCTGCTCATGGAGTACATCAAAGGAGACTCGCTGGAAAAGGTCTTTGAGTCGGCTGACCAAAGCAAGTTGGAACCGGAAGAGCGCTTGGTACTGACCAAACATCTGGCCAAAGGGATTTTTAGCGGGCTGGCAGAATTGCAGAAGATTGATTTGGTGCATAGCGACGTACGAGCTGCGAATATCGTTCTAGACGAGAAGTCACTGGAGCCCAAACTGGTTGATTTTGGTTTGGCCGGACCGCGGCAAAGCGATTTTGGAAAGCAGGCATTTCCGGAAAGATGGATGCCTCCCGAATTCTTTGGGACATACCGTCGCGACTCGTTTCGACTGGACACGTATTCTGCTGGCGAGACTCTGGTGGGCGAAATTTTGAAGCTGGTACCCATGGATGAACCTGTCAATAAGGTAAATGAAATTGGCTTCCTAGATACGTCCGGGAGTTTCCAGTTGCACGCTCCCGTAGAAAAGGGACTGAATGAAATCGACACTTCAGGAAAGCTCGCCGATTTCGTCAAACAGATCAT